>NZ_JAELUI010000065.1 GCF_016429285.1 Ralstonia sp. ASV6 | reverse complement strand
TCGCTCTTTGACCAGCCTCACGGCCTCAAGCTTGAACTCCCGGCTAAATTGCCGCCTCGTTCCCATAAACCACCTCCAGTTTCATTTTCCACCTTAACAAGGTGTCCATGAAACCGGCAGCAGCCCACCGTGACGAGGACTTGAAACCCTTACTGCGCAAGCTTCTGCAGGCAACCCCTACCCTCGAAATTCAACCCATTTTGGTCCGGTTTGGGTAGGAATTACCAAATCAAGTGACAGAACTAAGTGTGTAGAACGCTCTGCGGAGGGCTTGTGGACGCGGGTTCGACTCCCGTCAGTTCCACCCAATCTCGCACTTAAACGTCTTCGATGCCGGGCAATGAAACCCCGCTGGGCCTGGCTCTGCGGGGTCTTTTGTTGCGGATTTTCTGACAGAACCCTATTGAACTGTACGGATTGCAAGTCGGCGTGCGATGAAAGCAATGCCCCAGTCAGACATTCATGCTCAGTCGCACCTCGGCGTCCAATCGGATTTCTTGATGGTTTCCGCCATCCGGCCATTCTCAGTGGCAATCCGATCCAACTCGGCAAACTTGGCCTGAGGGGACACATCTCCTGCGGGGGCATACTTCACCGCCACTTGATAAATCACTAACCCCCCGCATGCGGCAACGTGATACGAACGATGCACGTCGGACTCATACGTTGGCTCCCTGACAGTGGGTTCGTAGATGATGCTCGCAAGACCGCTCTGCCCTTCTTTGGAGAGCTTGTAATGCGGTCGTGGCGTCGTACGATCCAACGAATTCTTGGTTGCGACAAGCCATTCCATCGGATCCGCCACGACACCACGGGCATAGTTGAAGGTCAGCAACGTTGTCCACGCGTCGACCGACTCACCGTTTGTCGTGTACTCGTAGAGCCTACGACCATCGGACAAGTTCTCCCTCTTATAGACCAGCGTGTAGACCTTGCCATTCCAACTCAAGGTCTCCGGCGCACGAAACTCAGCTGCGTGACTAAGGGCTGCCGACAGCAGCAGTGCAGCAAAAACAATTCTTCGCATGATTGAAATCGGTTTATCCAAACACCAAACCAAACGTTGTCACGTTCTCACGGAGCTCTGCGCACCACAGAACATCGCCCCAATCATATGACGACTACGATCGCCACGCCGCCTCCGCCGCTCATGCTGCTAGATGTGCCCTTCAGATCGGTGTGGTTAAGGAGCCCCGCACCCCGGTGACGATTGGCTGTGGCACTTTCCGGTATACCGATAGCCCTTTTTTAGCATGCAGCGTTGCCATTCTTCATGCAATCGGGAATATGTGACGTTGTCCTTTTCTCCCGCGCGCTGTGCGGCCTTTATTTTTCTTGACTTAAACCTGGCGCGTATTTTCCGTAACCGCCACCGCAATCCCTGGAGTCTTGATCACTCAAATTTGATGCCCCATCAGATTTATTCCATTCCTCAATGTATGGCTTGGTATGCATCAATGCTTCAGAATCTTCTTTTCACAATAGGCCGCAGGATTTTTTGGGCCACACATGCTTCCATTGCCAATGGGGGAAGCCAGAAGGAAGAGCGATGGCAGCCACTATTTCGTATGTTTTTTGTGATTATATTTTTCACCCCGCAACGAAACTTAGATTGTATTCCATGCCGAAGGCGGCAGGCATCCTGTCGTCAAGAGCGGACTGAAACCACAATCGCACCAGTAGCACTCATGTATCTTGTTCTCTGGCGGGACGCCCTCACGTCGCATTACCTTGGCCCTCATACAAACCACTGAGCTTGCCGCCAATCAAATGTGTATACCGGCGAACAGTTCGATCCGTTTGTCTTGCCAGACTCTGGCCTCATGGGGACCCGTTCTATACGATCAATGTGCACCACATGCAGGCGAGGCTCTGGAGATATCGTTGTCATAGCATTCTCCCGTAAAGCGGTATCCTTTTTTTATCATGCAACGCTCCCAACCGTAGAAAAGCCGAGCATACGCCGAATTCTCATTTTCTCCTGGTCGCTTTTCCTCATTGATTCTTGCTTGGCTAAATCCTGGAGCGTGGCTTCCACTTCCACCACCGCAACGAGCAGAATCTTGATCTCGCGCGTCCGAGGTCACGCCAGGTTTATCCCACTTCTCTATGTAAGGTTTAATATTTTTTCCAGCGGACGGGTCACCATTCATCCAGAAACCGCCAATACCACAACCGGATAATGAGGCAGAGGCGAATAGAATATAAATGGCGATTTTTTGATTTTTCATTTTGCTGCCCTAAGTAGGATTGAAATCGCGTCCCATACAGGTGACGGCAACTGTTCTGCCATGGCAAACGGCGCTGAAATAGGAATCGCCACCATCGTCCACGTTTCGTGGAACATTTTCTCGGCATCAGTTCGCCCGCGCTTCGCATTGCCTTGGTCGTCATACAAGCCACTCAGCTTGCCGCCAATAAGGTCGTGCGTACCCGCGAACGATTCAATTAGTTTGTCTTGCCAGCTTCCAGCATCGTACGGAACGCCAAACAGTGTGCCCTTAACACCTTGAATACCACCCGTCGCCCCCGCGAGTTTCTTGCCTTCATCAGTTTGCAAGAATGAATCCAGTGTCATCTTGGCTGCGATCGGATCAAACTGCACCTGCCCCTTTTCGTTGAGCGCCAGTTGTGTCTTGCCGTTGGTGTCCAAAATCGGTTGATCGCTTGTGTCTCGCAACACCTTGCATCGAGCATTGTCCGTCCCACATAGTTGGTCCAAATCCCACCGCGTCCCGCCAACCTTTTTGCCATCCCCACGCACGCCAGCACTCTCCGCCGACAAATTGTCGTAAGTCGTCGTGCCATCCGTCACACCCGCAAATTTGGCGGAGTCCTTGATCATCAGCGTACGCATCTCATCGGCGGCAGTGGAAAGCGCTTCTTTGGTAACCGCGGCAGTCCCCGCGCCAGTGACCGCGCCTATAAGGACGTTCATGACGCGCTCTTGCAGCTTGAGATCATCGAGCTTGGCTTGCACGGCGCTGCGTTCTTCCTCCGTGGTGGCCTTCTTCATCTGCGCGACCAGTTCGCTGCGGTTCTTCTCAACATAGTTGCTGACCGCCAGGCCCGCCTGCTGGCTGAAGGCCTGAGTGATCTGCATCTGGGCGTTGATCTCCCTTTGCACCTTGTCGGCATCAAATATCTTGGCGATACCGGTTTCCGCGTCTCCGGTGCGCACCGCGGTGTTGCCCGCAATGCCGGAGATGCCGGATGTCGTTGTGCTGCTCGCGCTGCCACTGTCCTGGCCCACACCCGCGCCGGTTGGAGAGATGCGGCCACCCTTGACGTCCTTGCCGCCGCTGAGCGACATGCCGATGCTGCTCGCGCTGTAGTCGGCGTGGTTCTGAATCTCGCTCTGCGTGAGTGTGGCGGTGGTGAAACTATTGACACCATCCTGCACAGCCTTGTCCGTGCTGGCAATGACCGCGCCCTTGAGATCGGTATTACCCCGCACGTTGACCTGGAAGCCCTTGTCGCCCGCCTTGATGCCCGACTGCTCTGTCACGCTGGCAAAGTCGCTGTCAATCTTCTGCTGGCTGTAGTTCGCGCTACCCGAAAAGCCCATTCCGACCGTGACGCTGCCGCCCAGGCTCTGGTCTTTGGTGTGGTACTTGCTGGTGTCCTGCAGGCTTTCGATATTGAGGTCACCACCCACATTCGCGATGACCTGCTTGCCGTTGGCCACCGCACCGCGCAGATTGGTATTGCCGCCCGACTCCAGCGTAAGCGTATTGCCGGCCGACACGTGCGTGTTGGTCCAACTTACGTCCGAACCATCGCCCTTGCCGCGCGAGCCACTGGCGTTGGCGGTCACACCGAAGGCCGCACCATTGGAGTTCAGGCTGATCGCCACCCCGACCCCGCCGCTCATGCTGCTGGACGAGCGCTGCATGTCGCTGGTGTTCTTCGCAGCCAACAGATTGATGTCGCCGTCGGCCTTCAGCGTGACATCGCCGCCGCCCTTGATGTCACTGCCTTGCACGGTGAGTGTTGAGTCCTGGCCAGCTCCGGTCGCCTGGATATTGACGTTGCCGCCCGCGGCCACCTTCGAGCCTGCAGCCGTGGAGGTGTCTTGCGTCGTCTTGCTCTGGCTCTTGGAGCCGCCCACCGTGATCGACACGCTCACACCACCACCCGACTTCGGATCTGATGCCACCGCGTCGGCGGCGTTCTTGGCTGCAAGGGCCGTGGTGGCGCCAGCCAACACCTTCATGCGAGCATCACCGGTCTCACCTGCGGCGCTCTTCATCTGCTGCGCAGTCTGGATTGCAGCAATCACAGGGGCAGTTACCGCCACCGTCAGGCCCGACTGCTTGAACTGGGTCTCCTGCGTGCTGTGACTGGTCTCCTGCGCCTCCAGGATGTCCACCTTCTTGGCCTGGATGGTGATGTCGCCTTGCGGCGCCACTACATTGCTGCCCACCTGCCTGTAGCTGTTACCCGCCCCAATCGCCACGTTGCCGTTGGTCGACCCAACCGTCGATGCGGCAGCCGACGTGCGTGCATCCTGATTGTCCTGGCTCTGCTGCTGCGTACCAATCGTGAAACCGATGCCACCACTACCGAACAGGCCCGTCTTCTTCTCTTCGCGGAAATGACGCTCCGTGGTGGAGTCGCTCGCCGCCTCGATATTGACGTCGTGCTTGGCGATCAGCGTGGTGCCGTCTGTGGAGACGACATTACTACCGCGCACGTTGATGTCGTTCCCAGCCTGCACGTAAGTCGTATTGCCAGAGAACGTTGTGCCCTGCGTGGTCGTCTCCGACAACGTATCCCGCGTCGTAATCGTCTTCTTGGAGAACAAGCTGCTGCTCCCCTTGTGCTGGTGGGCCTCGTCTACATTGCGCGTGGTCTCGGCCACCGTCAGGTTGACGTTGTTGCCAGCCGTCGCCACCAGCGCGCCCTGATCGCTCGTCACCGAAGCACCGCGCGCATTCAAATCGTTACCCGCGGACAGACGCAGATCACCACGAGTCTGGATGGACGAGCCGATCTCCTGGCGCGTGCTGTCCTTGCGCCAGTTGTTGTTGTCCCACTTGATGGACTGCGAGTTCGACGTCTCGACCGTATTCAGGTTGAGATCACGTGCGGCAGCGACAATGGTTTGCCCACCCGTGCTGGCGTTGCCGATCTGCGCACCCGTCAGGTTCAGATCGCGCCCGGCGGAAGCCACCAGTACCCCGCCGGAAGGCGCGGTCACGTACAGGCCGGCGATTCGGCTGACATTGGTCACGCTGCCCTGCGTGTTGCCGTTGCTGCGCGTGGTGGTCGTGACATTCAGATCACGCCCGGCAGTGGCACTCAGACTGTTGTTGCCGTCGATGATGCCCCCAAGGTTGTCCAGGTCGGTACGCGCGCGCACGGCAACGTCGCCGCCGGTGATGCGGCCACCGAGGTTCTTGACGTTCTCGGCCGTGATCGACACTACATCGCGGCCCGCGATACTGCCCTGATTGACCATGTCGCCCGACAGGTTCAGCGCCATGCTCTGGCCGCTGATCAGCGCGCCCGAACCGTCCAGGTCGCCTGGCTTCACATGGACGTACACCTGCGGCACCAGCGCCTTGGTGGTTTGACCATTCGGCAACGTGACGTCCTTCTCCACCAGCCACACGATATCGCTGGTCAGTTGGGCCATCTGGGCGGCAGTCAGCGCCACACCAGGGCGCAGGCCCCATTCCTTGGCATAGGTGACGCCGTTGTCGATCAGTGCACGGTACTGTGCCTCGTCCGTCGAGTACCCGTCGAGGAAGCGGCGCCCAGTTAACTGAGCCACCTGCTCACGGATCAACTTTTGCTCGTAGAAGCCATCGCCCAGGCGCTTTTGCGTAGCGGCAGGGTCTATGCTCAATTGCGACAGCATGTAATCCGACGACAGCCACGTGCGGTAGTTGGCAAAGCGCGGATCGGTTTCGATCAGGTAGTTACCGGTCGGATTCGGGTTGACGTGAAACAGGCTGTTATTCGGGATCGTGGTATTGACCCCGCCCGTGCGCACGACCAGCGGTTGACCGCCCGCAGTGGTCTGCGCTGGCACCTCGGTAATCGCTCCCACAGGCTGCGCGGCAACGCTGCCCGGCCCTTGAACGCCCGTTGTCCCCGAGCCCACACTACGACCCGCGCCAATCGACACCTGCGCGACAGCAGCGCTTTGCGCACCCTGTGTCACACTGCCAACAGCGAGTACCCCGACCTGTGTGCCGCTGCCACCAGGCGCGGTGTTGTCCTTGTAGACCGTGGGCGCCAGCTTGATGTCCGAGATCACATCGGGCGGCGTGTAGGCCGCGCTGCTTGAACCCGTGTCGTCACGCCCCTTCTTCTGGTGGCGCCAGTACGACGTCACCGTACCGGCATCGGTCACGGTCTGCTGGCCTGCCACTTCAGTGTTCTGCAGATTGCCGATATTGCCCGTGAGCGTGCCGCCCGCCATGATCTGGCTCTTGTCGTTGAGCACCGTGCCCGCATCGATGCGCATTGCACCGCTTGCGGTGATCTTGCCCGGGTCCGAGCCGGTAACGACGGGCGTCGTGGTCGTACGGTCGTACTCGTACTTCGACCAGCTCTCGTAGTTGCCTTCCGGCGTATGCAGATGGTCCGACTCGTCGTTGTAGATATAGACGTCAGGATCGCCCGGCTTGTAACGGTTGGCCGAGCCCGATCCCTGATACTCGATGATGTGCTGCGGCCCGCTTTGCTGCACTCCAGTACTAAAGTGCTCGTTGGTGTTGTTGACCCGGTTGGCTGCGAGTGCCAAGTTGCCCAGCGCCTCGATCGACGCGCTATTGTTGTTGACGATGACCGCCGAACCGGTCGCCAGCCGACTTGCATCCAACGCCCCGCCAATCGCCATGTCACCGCCGCTGAAGATCAGTGCGTGCTCGCGGTTGGTAATGGTCTGGGCCCCAATATCCAAGCGGTTGCGCGCGGCAATTGTCGCGGCTGTACCGTTTTCGACGTCGTTGTTGACGGTGCCAGCCTGGATCGCCACATGGTCGCCGTAGATGCGGCCAGTACCCAGGTTGTTGACCGTGCCGGCATTGATGTTCGTGTTGCCGCCATCGATCAGGCCGCGGTTGGTCAGCGTGTCTGCGGCGTTGATATTGGTGGTGTTGGCGCTGATCTCGCCAGTGGCGGTGTTATCGACATTGCCCGCCGAAACGCTCACTGTGTTGCCCGCCTTGACCGTCGACTGGTTGGTCAGCCGGCCGTTGGTTTGCAGCGTCACGTTGCCATTGGCCTGCACTTCTCCGGTGTTGGTGAAATCACCGGTGAGGTTCAAACTCAGATCACCTTGCGAAAGCACGCGCCCATCGCCCGACAGGTTCGCACTGTTCACGCCCAGCGACTTGCCGGCGATAAGGGTGCCGGCCGTATTGGTAACGCTCTGGGTTTTGGCCGCCGTGTTGCGGTCCTGCACCACCACGTTCTGGCCCGAGGAGATCAGGCCCTGCGTATTGTTGAGCGATCCGGAGCCCGTGAGCGTCAGCGTTTGATCCGCACGGATTGCACCACCCTGGTTGTTGATCTGATCGGCCGTCAGCGAAACATTCTGACCTTCCAACCCTTGGTTGGCGCCTTGTGTGCTGGTGTTGGTCACATTGCCGGCGCGCAGATCAACCGTCGCGCCCGAGCGCACCAAACCGCCACCGTTGTCGATACTACCGGCGCCCACATCGGCAGAGACGTTGCCCATGGCTTGCACGTTGCCGCCACGATTGTCCAGACCAGTACCCGTGAGGGTTACCGCCTTCTCGCCGCTGATCTGACCGCCCTGTGTGTTGGTGATCTGTGCGGCGTTGGCCGTAAGATCCCCCTTGGCGCCAATGAAGCCCGTGTTGTTATTCAGGTCGCCCGTACGCAGCGTCACTGCATCCTGACCCAGAATGCCCGCCGTCGTTCCGGAATTCCGGTTGATGAGCGACTGACCATGCGTGTTGACAGTGAGTGCACCGGTTGCTTGCAACGTACCTGCGTCGTTGGTCAGTTGACCGCTCTGCACGTCGAGTGCAGCGCGCGCAGCCACCGTGCCGCGTGTGTTGTCGAGCGACTGGCTGTGCGTGTCGATATGGACGTCCTGGCCTGACACTACGCCATCCGAATTGCCAAGGCCGTTGGCTGACAACGTGACCGTTTGAGCAGCTTCAACACGCCCAGCAGCGTTGTTGATGGCGCCACTCGCGGCCGTCACGCTGGTGTTGCCCTGGACGGAGCCGATACGCCCGCTCGCATTGGTCAGGGTTGCACCGGCCACGGTGACATCGCGGTTGGCTGCCAGTACGCCCTGCGTGTTATCGACAGCGCCGGAGGTCTGCACGCGCAATGTGTCTCCAGCCGTGAGCGTGCCGCCCCCGTTCGACAGCGACGCGGCCTTCACCGAGGCGCCTCCGCCGGCGCCGATCTTGCCTTGCGCGCTGTTATCCACCTGACCGGTAGCATTCACGGTCAGCGTCGACGTACCGGCAGCCTGCAGGGTCCCGCCTTGATTCACTAGATCGCCCGCCGCGATAGTCGTGTCGCCATTGCTGGCCAGCGCTCCCCCGGTGTTGTCCAGGCGGCTGGTAGCCCGTACCGACGCAGCGCCCGTGCCGGTTTGCAGCAACTGGCCGCTACGATTGGACAGCGTCGCCGTATCGATCTGCAGGTTGGCGGCAGTAGTCTGCCCGCTATCGAGCGTCGCCGTCTGGGCATGCAACGCCAGCGTGCCGTTGCTGGCAATCGACCCGCGCGCGCCATCGATCGTGGTCGTAGTGATAGACAGCACGCCGTTGCCTGCGTGCTCGATGTGGCCATCCACATTGGTCAGTGTCGCCGTCCCGAGCGTCAGGTCCGTCCCGTTCGTCGCGAGGCGCCCTCTAGTGTTATCGAAGCGCTGGCTTGCCTGAATGGACGTAGCACCCGTACCGGTCTGCAAGATCTGGCCCGAACGGTTCGACAGCGTGGTCGCGTCAATTGTCAGGTTGGCAGCCGTAGTCTGTCCGCCATCGAGCGTGACGGACTGTGCGTTCAACGTGAGCGCGCCATTGCCCTCGATAACGCCACGTGCGCCGTCGACAGCGCTCGCATGGATCGCTAGCGCGCCGGTTCCGGCATGGGTAATCCGGCCGTCGGTGTTAGTCAGCATCGACGCATCCACCGAGAGGTTTGTGCCGTTGGCCACAATCCGCCCGCCCGTGTTGTCGAGAGAAGTGGTTGCCTGAATCGACGCACCGCCTGTGCCGGTCTGCGTGATTTGCCCCCCTCGGTTCGATAGCGCACCGGTCTGAATCTTGACGATGTCGCCAGAGGTCTGCCCGCCATCGAGCGTGGCGGATTGCGCTGTCAGCTGCAACGCGCCATTTGTGCCGATCAGGCCTTGTGCACCATTCAGGGCCGTCGCGTTGATCGCCAAAGTACCGGTACCGGCGTGCTCGATGCGCCCGTCGGTGTTCTGCAGCGTTTGCGCACCGACCGATAGATTGGCGCTGTTCGTTGCAATGCGCCCACCGGTATTGTCGAGTTGGCCGGGCAGTTGAATCGACAGATCCGAAGTACCGGTCTGCACGAGCTGGCCCTGCGTATTGGAGAGATCGTGCGCCGCGAGCATCAGCCGGTCGGCCGATGCGCTCGCACTGTCCGTGCGCAAGGTGCCGCTCGCGTTGGCACTGAGTGTCTGCGTTGCCGAAAGCGTGGCACGGCTCGCATCGACATCGCCACCGCTGGCTGACAGCGAAACGTTTCGCGCGGAAGTCTGGCTTCCAGCCACGTTCACGCCCGCGCCCGTCAGCGAGAGATCACCGCTGGCAAGATTTTGCCCCTGCGATGTGAGTTGACCCGTAGCGTTCACCTGAACGCTGCCGCTGCCACCAAGCGTGCCGTCGCCCTGCACGCCTGCACCGATCAATGACCCCGTGTGGCTGTTGACGGTGCTGTTAGCGCCCGTGGCGGCGATGATCGTATTGCCTTGCGCCGCAATCGTGCCCGTGTTGTCGACGTTGCCACGCGTGCTCAACTGCGTATCACCTTGGGCGTATAACGTGCCACTGTTGGCGAGCCCACCATTGGTGTCCGCGCGCACACCTGCGCTGGCCGTGATGCGACCACTGTTCTCCAGTCGGCCATCTGCCGTGACGGTCACGTCGCCAGCGGACGCGCCGATTTGCCCCGCGTTGCGCACGCCCACGCCGGATTCCGTACCGACCAGCGTGATCTTGCCTGCGTACATGCCTCCCAAGGCCGCGACGTCGATACCATAGGACGGCGCCGGCCCCGTGGCCGCGATCGCCGTGGTCTGGGTATGGTCGGCGCTGACTTCGTTGGCGCCTGCGCTCACCTTGAGCGTATTCGCCCAGATGCCTACGTTGACCTGCACCGAGCGCGCGATGATGTCCGTGTAATCCGCACGGCTGGTGTCCAGACCGCCGCCAGTAATGCTGATAGCGCCGTTCTGCACGCGATAACCGTCGAGGCTGCCGCCGTTGAGAATCGGCGTGCCAGTGGTGAGCGTGACGCGGTTGGAGTTGATGAAACCGCAGCCATCACAGCTGATGCCCGCCGGGTTGGCAATCACTACCTGTGCGCGGTCACCCGCCACTTCCACGTAGCCGCGCAGCTGACTCGGGTTGCTGGAGTTGACCTCGTTCAGAATCACACGCGCGGTACCGTTGGCCAGCCACGGGTTGCCCTGCACATAGCCGCCCAGTTGCGTCTGCGTGCTGTTGCGCGCGTTGTTGAGGATAGCCCCCTGCCGGTTGACGTCGAACTGGCCGTACGTGTTGCGCGACACACCGGCCGCGCTGGGCGTCTGAATGTTGACCAGCGGCACACCGTTGGCGGCGTTCAGCACTGTGGGCTGCTGATTGCGCGGCGCACCTGGGTCGGCAACGATCTGCGCGTTGGCCGCCGTCCCAACCAAACCGAGCACCAGAAGGATCGAGAAACACAAGGGCCGCACGCGCGCGATCACGCTGTGCGCACTCGGTGCATCGCTTGTGCCAGCCTGCTTGCCGTCGCTAGCGACGGTTTCCGCCACGACCATCAGCAGGCCGCGGGTCTTGTTGAAGACGATCCGGTACAGGTGTTTGTTCATTGTTGGCTTTCCGGGAAATGCGAGGCGCCAGCAGCCGCAGCGGCTGTGGGCAACAAAGGGGGATTGAGTTGGGACCAGGCATGCGCTTCCTCGGCCATCACGCCGATGCCGTGGAAGTCCTTCACGCGCAAGCCGCGCGTGTTGCCTCGGTGGTAGAGCGAACGGAAGCAGCGTGTTGCAAAGAGCCGCCCGACCAGATGCCGTGCCGTACGCGTATGCCCGAACGGCGCAACCCAGTCGAGGATCCACATTCGCTCGCCGCTGGTCCAATCGGATTCAGGCATGGTGAGCGGGGGATTAGCCAGATAGCGCCGTTCGGCCTCCGGGCTCAACATGGCCCATGTCAGGAAAAACACGGGCTTGCCGCCTTCGCTTGCCAAGATGAACTGACGGCGTTTGATGGCCGGCAGCAGCAGTACCGACAGCGCATGCAGCGGCATGTCGCGATGTTCGGCGGAGTGCATCCACAGCCAGACAGCGGAGCCCAGGGCCTCCGCCTCATTGCATGACGCATCCAGCAACCCAGGGGCGATCACTTCGAGAGAATCGAATCGCATGGGCGCTCCTAGTACGACCAGCTCACGTTGAAGCCGGCTGCCGTACTACCGGCGCGGAAACCCTCAGGCTTGGAGATCGGTGTGCCAACAAAGAGGTCCCAGAACAGGCCCTTGTAACCACCGCGCAGGCCAATCACGGCACCCGCCAGGTGCTGACCGATCAGGAAGCGCGCAGATTGCCCGCCCACCTCGCCATAGTCGAAGCCGACATAGACCTCCTGGCCGGTGTTGCCCAGCGTCAGGCCTAGGTCGTTGCGTATCAGCCAGCCACGATCGCCGATCAGCGTGTTCTCACCATCGAAACCGCGCACGGTATAGCGGCCGCCTATTGAGAAGCGATCCTGCGGCACCAGCGGTGTGCGGTTCCACTGGCCACGCCACGCGGTCGTGTAGCGTAGGCGCTGCGAAGCCAGCGAGAATGGCACCGTGAGTTGCACGTCGGCGGTGATGATCGATGGCCGCGAGGTGCCCTCGTCAAACGCCTCTTCCGGCGCGGGCAGCGACGACAGCATCCCCGTGCCCTTCCGATACGCCACGTTGGCATCTAACGTGGCGCCCCCGATGAATTCGCGATGATTCAGGCCGAGTTCCCAGCCGGCCATGCGACGGCGCTGCACCAGCACCTCGGTGTCATCGATGGCGTTGCTGGAGCTTCGCAGCCACCCCCGTACATAGGCGCTGGTCTTGCGTACGGCGTCACGATAGAACAGGCGCGAGAGGCGGATTTCGCTGTTCTCGCTGGTGCCGCTGTAGAGGTAGGTTTGATTGGCGCCTGCGACCGACTGGTAGTAGTCGTAGCTGCTGGTGGTGAAACCGAGCAGCCAGTAGTCGTACGGCACTTCGTAGTGGACGGTGTAGCCGCGCGTGCCCTTGCTGCCACTGTAGCCACCGCCCAGGTCGTGGTTGACGCTGACATAGAACAAATCATTGAGCGTCCACCAGTTGTCATACGACACAGTCACGCTGCCCTGGTACTTGCCGGTGTACTTGCTACCCGAGTCGTCGGCAGACACACTCAGGCGAAACGGCAAGCCCTGCTTCCAGTCGATCACGAGATCGCTCTCGCCGGGCTTGGCGTCGGGGCCTTCGGCCGGAGCGATCTGGATGTCGGCATCGGCGGTAGGTACGCGCTTGAAGTTCTCCAAGCCCTGCTCGATATCGCGCAGGTTCAGGATGTCGCCAGGCGCAGCCGGCACGGCGTTCCACTTGGTGGCGCGAGGGCTGCTGTCCTCGGTAAAGCGGATGGCGCGGATACGCCCCGGAATGACGGTGAGCGCCAGCGTGCCCTGCTTGAGATCCTGCGGTGCCGCCAGTACGCGTGTGGTCACGTAGCCGCGCGCAACAATGGCGTTCTGCACGCGCTTCATCGTGAGATTGATGCCGGCAGTGCCAAGGCAACGGCCCGTGGCCGGATCATCCGATGGATCAGCCGCGTTCAGCGCCCACTGGAAACGCTCGGCTGCATCGCCCGTTAGTGTGATCCGCTCGATGCGGAAGCATGGCGATTCGTCGGTCAGCAGGCGAGTTTCCTCAACGGCGGCCGGCTGCTCCAGACGCACGTCCGGTTTGGCTTCCTGATGCTGGCGCAGAATGCGTTCGCGCTCCTGCTGGCGCAGCAACTCCTGCGCAGCGCTTTCGGACGGCGGTGTTTGCGCGAGCGCCATCGACATCGGAAGCGCCCAAGCGCCGACCCATGCGAAACGTTTGCCGCGCCCCCAGCGCAGGCAAACCAGACTTCCCCTTCCCATGACACGATTCCTTTTTCGCCGCACGCGGGCATACGACGCCCTCGTGACCTATACGGCCACGTGGCTCCTGCAGCGATTCTTGTTTTGATTTGAATAGAGAAGCGTCTCGTACCGGAGCGGCGATTCGACCGGTCGTGCTGTGCCACCCCTTGTAGACACAGCAGCGCTTTGGGGCGCGATTCTAGCGGCGCCTATATCACGTGACTATGTAGATTTTTTGAATCGTGAATTCGACTTAATTCAAGTCTCATTAAAAAGACATTTTAAAACTCAGGCAATCGTAAGCCATGTGTGCAATTGACGCTGCCCGAGTTCGGTCATCTCCAACGCGCGGGAGTGCTTCTGCCGCGCAAGCCAGCCCAGCGCAATACAACGCTCCGCCACGGCCGCCCCGAGCGCACCGGCCAGATGCGGGCGGCGCTCACTCCAATCCATGCAGCCGTAAGCAAAACGGCGGCGCCCGCCGCGCAAGGCCGCCACGTCGACACCGATGGCGGCAAAGGCACGCTTGCCTTCGGACGTAACGTCGTAGGCGGCATGCGCTTCATCAAGCTGTTCGAGCCAGCCGCGCGTCAGCAGCTTCTCTGACACCTCCGTGCCAAGCCGCCCGGCCAGATGGTCGTAGCACAGCCGTGCCGCACGCAGGTTTTCAGGCACGGTCGAACGGCGCGGGTCTGCGGGCTTTTCTGGCGCAACCACCATCAGCGATTCGATCATCTCTGCCACCGCTGGCGAGCGCAGCCCGAAGTACTTGTAGCGCCCGCTGGCCAACGAAGTGATCAGCGCATCCGCCTCCAACCGGCGCAGGTGCGCGCTGGCGGTCGCGGGCTCCACGCCGGCGCCATAGGCCAGCTCCTTGGCTGTGAGCGAGCGGCCCTCCATCAACAGCAGCAGCATGCGGATGCGGGTTGGGTCGCCAATGGTGGCGGCCACCCGGCCGATATCAGGTTGTGTCGCTGGGGAAGATGCGGTCATGGTTCGATGCAGACCAAACTGTTGGCGCGTGACAGGCGCGGGGCCAGTCCAGACAATGGGAGCCATCTTACTCCTGCACCTCGCGCCCCGATCGCGTTGATTGCCACCATGGACATCCCCCTCGCCCCACCCGCTGATCCGCTGCAAGCCATTGTGCACGCCGACCCTGTGCCGTACTACGCCACGCTTGCCGCCACGCGGCCGTTCCTCTTCGATGCCGCGCTCGGCTGGTGGGTAGCCGCCAGCGCCAATGCGGTAGACGCCGTGCTCAACAGTGCCGCCTGCCGCGTCCGCCCTGCGGGAGAACCGGTACCCCAAGCGGTGGCCGCCTCGCCAACAGGTGTGTTCTTTGGCCGCCTCGTCCGGCAAATCGACGGGCCAGACCACGCTGCACGCAAAGCCACGGTAATGGCTGCCCTGGGCCGGTTGGATGTGGCCGCGCTGGCCAACCGCGCGCATCAACAAGCGCATGCCACCCTGCCCGATGCAACCGCCCTGGACGTCGCGCTGCGCACCGATGCCCATTTCCGCGTGCCGCTGGCCACCATCGCACAAACGCTGCTGGCCGATCAGGCCGACACGAATGCCTGCCAGAGCGACATCACCGCCTACCTGGCAGCGCTCGGCCCCGGCGCCAACGCCTCGACCGTCGAACATGCGGACGCCGCCGTCGGCCGCCTGCAGCAGCGCTTTGCCGACTCGCCGTTCGCTGCCAGCGACGACGATGCCGACATCAGCAACCTCGCCGCCCTGCTCGCGCAAACCTATGATGCGTGCGCCGGGTTGCTCGGCAACAGCATCGTCACGCTGGCGCGGTATCCAGCGTTAGTTGAGCGTCTGCGTGCCGCACCCGAGGCGACGGAACCCTTCGTGCGAGAAGTCCTGCGCCTGGACGCGCCGGTACAGAACACGCGCCGCTTTGTCGCCCACGACATCGATCTGCTTGGACAACCGTTGCGCGCGGGTGATCGCGTTCTGGTTCTGCTGGCTGCCGCCAACGTGGATGCCGCAGCCAACCCCAATCCATTGCGCTTTGACATTGACCGCGCCCAGCCGCGCCTCTGGACCTTCGGTGGCGGCGCACACCGTTGCCCGGCCGAGACCCTGGCGGTGGTGATTGCGCGCGAAACCGTACAACATCTATTGCGTCTGCCCGGCATTGCGCGATGGCTCGCCAACCTGGGCGAGATCGCGTACCGGCCATCGCCCAACGCACGTATCCCCGTCTTCCAGGCCTGATCTGACACTTCGACGTTTCGACTCTCTGCAGGAGCTTCCACCATGATTGCCGTCATCTTTGAAGTCGTGCCCGCCCCGGGCCAGCGCGATACCTACCTCAACATCGCCGCGCACCTGAAGCCGTTGCTTGAACAAATCGACGGCTTTATCTCGGTCGAACGCTTTCAGAGCCTCACCAACCCTGACAAGCTGCTCTCGCTGTCGTTTTTTCGCGATGAAGAGGCCATCAAGGCCTGGCGCAACCTGGAGCAGCATCGCAGCGCACAGCACGTCGGCCGCGAGAGCGCGTTTGCCGACTACCGCCTGCGCATTGCACACGTCGTGCGTGACTACGGTCTGAACGAGCGCGAACAGGCCCCCGCTGACAGCCGTACCGAGCACGCCTGACCTGCCGCCGAGCCCCCGTTTGGCGCCCACTGGCGCCCTCGGGCATCCCCTTTGCTAGTTGGTTGCGGAGCCGGCACGGAATGACGCATCGCACCATCCCGCGTCACTTCCGCGCGCAACGATTGCAAAGGAGTTGTCATGTCTACCGCTTTTCACGAGGCCGAACCTGCTCTGCAGGCCACACCCGCCCCGATCGCACACAAGCCAACGCACCACCCAGTGCGCTACGCGGTGGTGGGGGCCGGGTGGATTTCCCAGGCCACCTTCCTGCCCGGCGTGACGCATAGCGGCAACTTCGTTGTCACCGCGCTGGTGACGGGCGACGCCACCAAGGCCAACGCATTGGCCAGGCGCTATGGCATTAAGCACGTCTGTGGCTATGCCGACTACGAACACTTGCTGACCAGTGGAGAGATCGACGCCATCTACCTCGCGCTGCCCAACGACATGCACCGGCAGTACGCGCTGCCCGCACTGCAACGCGGCATCCATGTCCTGCTGGAAAAACCCATGGCCACCAGCGAAGCCGACTGCGAAGCCATGATCGAAGCGGCCCGCCAAGGCAACGCCAAGCTGATGATCGCGTACCGGCTCCATTTCGAGCCGGCCACGATGGCCGCCATTGAGCTGGTGCGTGCAGGTAAGCTGGGCCGCATCCGCGCGTTCTCGGCCGTATTCAGCCAGTCGATCGCGCCGTCCAACCACCGCGCCAGCCATGGCTATTGGGCGGGGCCGGTATCCGACATGGGCGTGTACCCGATCAACGCTGTGCGCAATCTGTTTGGCGAGGAACCCGTGGAAGTGGCGGCCGTCGGCGTGCGCGCCCCGGATCTGCCCTTTAACTTTGACGACACGGTGGCCGTGACGCTGCGCTTTGCCGACCACCGCGTCGCGCAGTTCACCGTCAGCTACAGCGCAACATGGGTCGACCAATACCGCATTCTCGGCACCAAGGGCGATCTGGAGGTCTCACCGGGTTTTACGTTTGGCTCGGGCCTGCGGCACCGCCTCACGCTGAACGGCCACACGCAGGAACACGCGTTCGATGCCACCAACCAGTTTGGCGGCGAGTTGCAGTACTTCTCTGACTGCATCCTGAACGACCTGGAGCCGGAACCGAACGGCGAGGAAGGCTTGGCCGACGTGCGCATCCTGGCCGCCATCGAGCGGGCGCTGGAGTCGGGGCAACCGCAAAGCCTGGGGCAGTTTCATCGCCACGGCCGCATGGAGGCTGGGCAGGTGCGCAAGCTGCCGGCCGTGTCGGCACCAGAACTGGTGGACGCGGCGGAGCCAAACGTGGGTTGAAGCGGAAGGAATTGCACCCGCAGCGAACGGCGGGCGCAGGGGACTACAGCTTGATGCGCTGCACAGCGTCGCGCATGCGCAGGCGGGTGGACACGTCGGAGTTATTGGTGTTACCGCTGCCGTCGGTTTCCATGGCGTTGTCGCAGCGCCATTCTGTGGCGGCGCCGCTGTCGGTCAGCGCGCAGACGCGGTGGGTCCAGCGGTCCCACACGAACACATCGCTGCCCGCCTCACCGGAGAGCAGCGGCTCGAAGCGGTACATCCACAAGTACCCGACACCCAGCAGGGTCAATACCAGAATCGCCACCCAGGACGCTTTGATTCGGCGTCGCATTGTCATTTCTCCTCGCAGAAGCACCGCGCCGGACGCGTCAGACAGTGCGTCGCCAAGCTCAAAAACACGGTGCTTCAAACGTAAATCGTAACATGCGGCGTGCCCGCCTCCGCCCGGCGGGCAGGACGGCGCGGCGGCACAACGATCCGGGAGCCGTCTCAGCAACCTCAGTTGAAGACGTCCTGCCGGTAGCGTCCGGATTGCATCTGCTCGGTCAGCCAGTCTGATGCGGTGGCCAGATCACTGCCGTAGCGCGCCTGGTGCATGCGGATGAGCGTGTCGCGCACGGCCGGTGCCATGGCGCGGCCGTCACCGCAAACGTACAGCGTGGCGCCTGCGTCGAATGCCGCCCAGACGGCCTCGCGCGCATCCCACAGTGCGTGCTGCACGAAGCGATGCGGGTGGTCATCCACGCATGAGTACGCCTGGAAGACACGCACCACGCCAGCGTCTTCCCAACCGCGCAGGGCATCGCGGTACAGGAAATCGTGCTCAGGGTGCCGACAGCCGAAGCACAGCAGCGATGTCGCGACGGCCTCTCCCACCGCGTGCTGCGCAGCACGCTCCTCCAGGAAGCCTCGGAACGGTGCAATGCCTGTGCCGGCGCAGATCAGTACCATCGGCTTGCTGGTATCCATCTCGGGCGCGAATGGTGGGTTGGGCGTACGCACCGTGGCGGCGATCTCCGCACCAGCCTGCAGTTGCATCAGGTAGTTCGACGCCGTACCACGATACGTGCCGACACCCGACCATGCCGGCCCCGACACCGTGCCCACCGTCAGCGCCGCAACATCCGGCGAGACGCGTGCCGATGAGGCAATCGAATAGAAGCGCGGCCGCATCGCCCCAAGGCGGGCGAGAAAGCCCTCCAGCGTCAGTTCGATGGCGGGAAAGCGGATCAGCAGATCGAGCACGCTTACGTGTGCGGCCTGGATGTCCTGGTCGAAACGCTGCGCCGCAGCCTCCCCGTCGATCCACACGGCAAGCTGGCTGCGTGTGAACGGGCAGCGCGTGATCGCGTGCAACGCAGTGATGTCACGCGCCGTGGCGGTGTCCTGCAACTCGACAAAATCGCGCAGCAATTGGCGCACAGTCACTGGCTGATTGAGCGGCAAGTGCCGCACATGGGCATGCTGCGCCGTCAGCGTGACAAGCGCCTCGCCTTCCAGGCCGAGCCGGGCAATGGCCGCCTCAACACGATCATCGGCATTGCGCGGATAGACGGCGAGGTGATCACCCGTGGCGTAGGTCACGCCTTGGGGCAGCCGTACTGTCAGATGACGCGTCGGGCCACGCGGAGCCTCGCGGATGAAGTCCCACAGTCCGGTGGGATCCCTGACGAGCTCCTCATTGGCGAGCACTGTCATGCTGCGTGCGGCGGCAGGCAATACGGCGGCACGCACGGCATCCGTTGCCAGGTATTGCACACTGACAGCGACAGCGTCGGCCTGCACCTGCCGCGCGCCGAGGGCAGCCCACAGGCCGCGCGTCCAGGCATCGACAGCCGCATCAAACCCGCCATTGCCGTCGGCCTCACCGCGCGGCACGATGGCCTGCGCACCGGCGGCGGCCAGCATGGCGTCCACCCGCGTGGGAAACGCCTGGAACGCCGGCCACTGCGAGTTGCCGCAACCCAGCACGGCATAGCGCAAGCCGGACGCCTGCCGGACCAGCTCACCATCCGAATCGAGCCGCGCCTCCAGCATGCGAGCGCTGTCCGGCGCACGGCCGTTATAAGTGGCCGCCACAACAACGAGCGTGCCCTGCTGCGGCAACGCATCGGCAACGGCATCCAGCGGCGCCACCTTGGCATCAAAGCCTGCGCGCGACGCCGTGGCCGCAATCTGTTCGGCAATGTCCTGGCAGGTGCCGAGGCTGCCGCCATACAGCACGTGCATCGGCTCCCCGCCGCCGGCCAGCGTGGCTTGTGCATCGGCGTCCGACGCCGAACTGGCCTGCGACGGCATGGAAACCAGCAACCGCTCGCGCGCATTGCGCAACCGCGCACGCAGGCGGAAGCCGTCCGGCTTGAGCGTCAGCGTCTCCTTGATGTGGAACGCGTAGTCGTGCGGATCGGACAGCGCAAAACGCTGCAGAATCACGGCCAGCGCCAGCTTGGCCTCGGTCAGGGCGAACTGGCGGCCGATGCAGGCACGCTCGCCGTTGCCGAAGGGCTTGTAGGCATGCGGGTGGATGCGGGCTTCGTTCTCGGGCAGGAAGCGATCGATGTCGAACACCTCGGGCCGATCCCACACGGCGGGGTCGCGGTGCAAGGCCATCAGTAGCGTCACCACGCGCTGATCCTTGCGGATGGCGTAGCGGCCACCAATGCGCGTGTCTTCGTACGGCGCCACACCAAAGCTGGGAGCCGTGGGCCACAGGCGCAGCGTTTCTTTCAACACGCGCTCGATCACATCGAGCTGCGCCAGGTGCGCGTACTGTGGCACGGTGTCGCCCCGAAGTACGCGATCGACCTCGGCATACGCCTGCGCCAGCACGGCCGGGTGGCGCAGCAGCATGTACAGCGCGAACGTCAACAGTCCGCTGGTGGTCTCGTGCCCGGCAATCAGGAAGGTGATGACCTGGAAGCGGATGTTGGTGTCGTCCAGCGGCAGATCCGTTACCGGATCGCGCGCGTTGAGCATCAACCCCAGCAGGTCGCTCGCCCCCTTGCCGCCATCCTGCGCCTGGCGGCGCTTGCGGATCACCTCGTCCACCAGTTGGTGCATGGCGGCCACATCCTGCTCGAAGCGGCGATGGTGCTCATGCATGAACCGGTCTTTGAACGGCAGGCGCGTGAGCTTGCCCATCGCCTCGGACAACACGCCCGCCATGGCCTCCAGAAATGGATGCAGCTCGGGCGTCTTGAACGAATCGAAGCGGTAACCGAAGCCGGCCAGCGAGATGGTGTCGAGCGTGAGCCGCGTCATGTCGTCGGCGACGGAGATGTCAGCGTCGGGGCCTTGTCGCGTCCATTTGTCGGCCAGCGCGTTGGCCACGTCGAGCATCACGTCGAAGTAGCCCTTCATGGCCCGCTGGCTGAAGGCCGGCAGCAGGATACGGTGGGCCTTGCCCCAGTTGGGCTCGTCCTGGTGGGCGGTGAAGAGGCCGTCGCCCGCGCCTGCCCGCAGGAAGGACAGTGGCGGGCCGATCAGCTTGCGAAAGCGCGTTTCATCGCACAGTTCGGCCACCAGATCGGCGGAATAGACGAACGGCACGCGGCGGCCGACAAAGTCAAGCTGGTAAAGGCCTTGGGGAAACTGCCGGCTGATCTCCAGAAACGTCTGGGCTACGCGGTCTCTGGGCAGTTGAAGCAGGTTGCCCAACCACGGCAGGCCCTTGGGCTGCGGGATGGGCTCCGCCGCTGCGGGGTAGGCGTTGGCGGGCAACTCGGAGACAGAACGCATGCGCGGTCGACTGCAAAAATGGGGTGTCCGCCAATGTACGCGCCACCCGGTGCAGTATCAAACGCCATCGCCGTGTTTGAATGCCGCCCCCTAAAAGTGTATCGGGCGACCCGTGGGCCGCCCGATCTGGTGGACTGCGATGTGCTGATCAGCGATTGCGCTGCGACGGATTGAACGGCGCGTTGACCTGGGCTTCCAGCGCGCGGATCTGGCGCTGCAGTTCGTCCACGCGGGCGCGGGCGGCGCGGCGCTCCACATCCAGCGTATCGGCTTCGGAGCGGGCAACCTTCTGGCGCTCCTGCGCCTGGGCCTGCTGCTGGCGTTGGATTTCCAGGTCGGTCTTCAGACCGCGCAGCTTTTCTTCCTGCACTGCAATCTGACGCTCGGAGCGCTCCTTCTGGGCTTCCAGGCGGATGCGCTGCAACTCCAGGTCGGCCATCGTGCGCGTCTGCTTGGCGAAGTCGCTGTACAGGCGCTCGGCAGAGGCTTCATTGGTGGTCTTGATGACGCGCCAGAGGTCTTTCTGCTGGAACAACGTCACGTAGTAGGTCAGATCGCTCTGGGCAAACAGCAGGCTGGCGCCGTAGGCCCCGTTGTAGGTGGTGCGCAGCTCGGACAATTCATGGGCCTGCATGCGACGCTGCAGATCCAGTACGGCGCTGTTGCCGGCACCGTTGCCGACCGGGCTCTCGGCACGGGCGGTACTGTTGCTGGCCGCGGGCGTGCTGGTGGCAGCCGTTGCGGTGGTCTGACCAACGGTGGCGGTCAGTGCCGGCACCGGCGCGGCCGCGGCAATCGGTGCGATGGCGGTGGGTGGTGCAGCCGGGCTCTGCGCCACGGCAGATGTGCAGGCGGTGCCGCCCGCCATGGCTGCCAACGCGGCCACAACGGCCAATCCCCTCTGAAACGCCTGTTGCGACGCTTTCCCTGACTGTTTTGTTGTTGTCATCTCGACCCTGTGGATTCTGCGCAGGTGTTGCAGCCGAAAACTATACGCGATCCGCCGCCCGAGTGGCATGCCGGGGGTCCCGCCGGGCGGGAGGGTGTTGTTTAGAACCCATTTCACCAATAGTAAGGGGCGCGAAGGCTGCCGCCTTCCCTACGGGTTCAAGCCAGGAGAGGCGCATGCGTCGTTACCGGCCTTGACCTTGGAATGGCCAAGGCCTGCGGCCCGTGCCTAGCCTGCGCCTCTCCTGGCTTGAACGCGTCCACATCCTATTGGGGAAATGGGTTCTATCACTCCATCTCACGCAACTCGGTCTCGCCGTCGGCAATCTGGTATTTGCGCATCTTTTCCCACAACACCTTGCGGCTGATGCCCAGGGTGGCGGCGGTGTCCTGGCGGCGCCAGTTGTTGGCGTCCAGCGCGGCCAGGATGCGGCGGCGTTCCTCATCGCTGCCACTGCCGCGGTCATGGCCGTTGCCACCATTGCCGTTGTTGGTCTCACGCTCGAAGGCGTCGCGCTGGAGGCCGGCAAACAGGGGCAGGATGCGGGCCTCGTCCCAGCGGCCGAACTGGCGCAGGGTAATGCCGATGCGCTCGGCCAGGTTGCGCAGTTCGCGCACATTGCCGGCAAAGTAGGCACGGCCCACCGACGCCCTCACCCACTCCGGCACCGGCGGCATGCTTTCGTAGGTCTTGTCGCCCAGCAAATGCCGCAGGAAAGACAGCAGCAACGCCACCTTGTCGTCGGCGCCGCGCTGCTCCAGGCTGGGAATACGCAGCTCGATCACAGCTAGGCGGAAGTACAGGTCTGCACGAAACTTGCCGGTGGCAACCATCTCGCGCAGGTTCTTGTTGGTCGCCGCCACCAGACGGAAATCCAGCTTCACGGGCACGGTCGAGCCCAGCCGCGTGCATTCGCTGTCTTCCAGCACGCGCAGCAGCTTCACCTGCTGATACAGCGGCAGGTCACCCAGTTCATCGAGGAACAGCGTGCCGCCGTTGGCTTGCTCAAAGTAGCCACGGTGCGCATACATGGCCCCCGTGAATGCGCCCTTGGCGTGGCCAAAGAACTGCGATTCGAACAGCCCATCGGGAATGGCACCGCAGTTGACCGCCACGAACGGGCCCTTGCCGTACATCCGGTTCTTGTCGTGCAGCAGACGGGCGATGCGCTCCTTGCCGGCGCCGGTCTCGCCGTAGAGCATGACGTTGCTGTCGCAGTCGGCAAAGGTATCGACCTGCTCCAGCAGCCCATGCATGGCCGGCGATGCCGCGACGAGATCGCTCTGGTCGGGCGCCTGATCCCGCGCCGACGACATCGACGGCAAGACCTTGCTGATCTGCGCGCGCAGTTCCGTGGCGCCAAAGTCCGGCCCAAGCACGTAGGTGTATTCGGGCGGGAAACGACTCGAGTCGTGCTGCGTGTCCGCGGCCACCCAGATTACGGGCATGCCCTGCGCGGCTTGCCAGTCCAGCACGGTAAAGCCACCGCTTTCGACTACCGACGCGCTGATGATGGCCACGCTCGGCTTGGCACGCGGCTCGGCCGGCTGGAAGTCGATCCCCCCCGCACGAATCACCTCCGCACCAAACGGCGCCATGAACCGCGCCACACGATCGGCAATGTCGTAGCGCCCTTCCCAGACAAAGATATCAAGCGTTTCGTACGCCCAGCGATCGGTTTTCATGTCGCCGCTTCCATGTCAGAAAACCAGCTCGACGGAATCGCAGTCGAGCGAGAGGAGTTTGATGTCGGCATAGCCGAGTTGGATGCCGAGCAGCCCAAGGAGCGGGCTGAGCACACCGTCTAGCGTTTGCCCCACCACTGATAACGTCGGTACCAGCAAAGGCATTGCCAGCGCACTGACATCCACAGTGATCCCCAGAATGGTTGCGGTTGCCGTCAACTGATTCAGGTTGCTGTTCAGGATGGAGCCAAATAGGTTCTGCGTTGCCACGCGCGGGGGTGATTTCCCGCTCGTATCGGTTTGTGGGTTTTGTCCAATCTGCGTTAGCGCGATGGTCTCGTCACCCCAACCGGTGTTCGGTGCCTGCGACACATTGGCTTTCAACCCCACGCCAACGAGCCCTAACCCCGCCAGCCCCAAATACACGGCTTGCGCGGGTGCGGCCGACGCGCAGTCCAACGTGCTGTTGACCGAGGTATCCGCATTGGCTGCAATGCACAACCCCACCGGTTGCGGCTGCGCGGAAATCGTGGCGGTCGAGCTGGATCGAGGAACAGTGCAGCTTGTCGACGTCGCATGCCCCTGGGCACTCGCTACCGTGAGTCCGATCGGAAGTGTGACGGCGAGCAGATTTGGAACGCCGACCACGACCTTCAGGCCCAGCCGCACCTGCGCTGTCCGCGCCTGCGTTTTCCACTGCCCCGCGTTCGGCCCCGACAGAAACTGCCCCGGTGGCCCAACGGCGATGGCAGGCGGCTCGATGATCTTCAGCGACAACGTAACAGCGCCCAGCCCGACGAGATTCAACGTGACCGGTGCCACGTTCACCGCCGATTGGCTGTTGGCAATTTGAGCGGCGGTCGTCAGCAAGTCCAACACATTGACTGTGGCATTGAGCGCGGCCTGCTCATTGCCGGCGAGTGCAAGCACCGAAAGCAGCCCCGGAGAAGAAGCTCCGCCATCACCAATGTTAATGGGCAAATTCAAGTCGTTACCAAACGACAGCGCATTGCTGGCCCCTGCTGCGCCCACGGATATGCCCGCCAGCCCGGATTGCGAGGCAACCGAAATCACCGCATTGAAGAACGTCCCCAGATTGGGCGACAACGCCAGCAACTGCTGCATGGAGCCAGCGCCGAGCGCGACGGCAAGATCAGCCAGCCGGATGTTGGTCGTAGCCAGCCCCTGGTATGACGCGGCATCGAGGTTAAGGTTGGTGTGCAGCAAATACCCGAGCACCTGGTTCAGCAATCCGTTGTTGATGGACGCCAGCCCAGAGCCGAGTGAGAACGACACGATAGACGTGTTCTTTGCGATGGCTGTCGCTTGTAACTGCCGCTTCCCGACCATGAAGAAATACGGCACGTTCTGCGTGACCGTTACCTGCGCGGCATTGGTGTTGCCGTCTACCGCCGCCTGGGCCGTGAAGTAGGTCGGCGCGGTGCCCGCGCTGGCATCCCACACCCCGGGCACCACTGCCAGCGTAACGTTGGTGCCGTCAACCGTCAGCCCGTTCTGTGCCACCGATTGCTGCGCCGCGTTAGGCAAATCCAATCGCTGCACAGCGGCCATCGCTGCCAGATCAGCGGAGCGCTGCAGCGCGCGCTGCGTATAGAAGAGATTGCCGATGTCGATCGACACCAGAACCGCCAAGCCAACAGTGGCAACAAAGACGGCCGTCATCACGCTCACTGCACCGCCCATGCGGCGCAGTGAGGTGGCGGTTCGGAGAGGGCGGGTAGCGGATTGCATCACGACGGGGAGAAACTGCGGCTCAACGCCCGGACGACTGCGCCGTGTTCTGCGTGGATGAGCGCGTACCGGTGTTCTGCGCTGCCACGCTTGGCATCGGCTGGTTGAATGAATTGAGGTAGCGTTGGTACGCCAACGCGGCCTGTTCTCCACGCAACGGCACGAATTCGCCTGCGTATGTCCCGTCACGTTGAGCCCTGAGCAACGCGCGCGTGGCGTCGTTGACGTTGGTTCCCACCTTGGGAGCCGCCAACGCGGCACTCTGTGCGTCTGCCCCGGAAAAACCCTGGGCAGCAGCGATACCACACGCCAACCATGTCGCCATGCCGGCAACCATCAGAATGCGATTGATCATTGTGCAGCCTCCAAGGTATCCAGTAGGCGGCCGCGCTGTAACGCCAGCGGGCCAACCGAGGTACGAACAGT
This sequence comes from Ralstonia sp. ASV6, assembly GCF_016429285.1. Classification (GTDB taxonomy): domain Bacteria; phylum Pseudomonadota; class Gammaproteobacteria; order Burkholderiales; family Burkholderiaceae; genus Ralstonia; species Ralstonia flaminis. Next base: position 4,677 of record NZ_JAELUI010000065.1, on the reverse strand, counting down.
ATTGACGGCTGCGGTAGGCGCCACCGTGAACGGAGCCGCCGCCACGGCACGCGGGGCCACCGGTGAGGTTTCACGCGCGATACGGCGATCACGCCAAGCGCTACGTACACGCGCCACGTCGTCGTCAATGGCTTTGCGAGCCGAAGGCGTCAACTGCGCATGCGAAGCCAGCGATGCGGCATCGTCCCTGCGGTCATTCACGGTCAACCAGATCACCAGATTGCCGGAGATCTTCGGGCTACCAGCAGCCATCTGCTGCGCCTGCATCAAAGGCACACGGGCCTGTTCGACCTCGCCGGCACGCATCAGGGCGTAGCCGTAGTCGCTGGCGGTGGCCGGGTCAGTCGGGTTGGCTTGCGCTGCCACCTGCAGGCGACGCGCGGCCTCAACAAAGTTGCCCTGGCGGCCGGCGGTGATACCCAGTCCACGCCAAGCGGCCGCGTTGAGCAACGCGCCTTGCGTACCCGCCCCCATGGCGGCGGTAGCGCCCACCACCGCACGGTATTCGGCATCAGCCGCTGCAAGTTGATCGGTCTCGCGCAGTGCATCAGCGTGCAACAGCATCACGTCCGGCGTGCGGCCATAGCGCTGCTGGTAGGCATCGATATGCGCCAGCGATGCGTAATACAGCCCCTGCTCCTGCATCCTGCGGATCAGCGACAGATACGTCGCTGGGTTCGTGATCTCGGCTTTCTCCTGGCTTTGACGCTGACGCGCCATCTCGATATCGGCATCTGCACGCAGGCCCATGTCAGAGGCGGCCATCGAGCCGCAGCCGGCCATCAGCGCGGTCAGAATCGATAGGCTGGCCAACCGTATGCAGGCTGCCCTCGGGATTCGTGTCATCTCAATGTCCCCCGGTATGTTGCAGGCTGCGCATCACGCTCATAAAGCCAGGCCCTGCAGTAATGATCAGCAACGCAGGCAGCAGCGTTATCACCATGATCATGGTCATCTTGACGGTCAGCTTGCCCACCTGCTCTTTCAAGCGGGCGCGACGGTTTTCTTGCAAGCGCCCGCCAAACTGCCGCAGCGGCTCCTGCACAGCGCCGCCAAAGCGGTCAACCTGGGTGAGCAGCGTGATCAGGCCCTTCAGATCTTCGTTGTCGAACAGCCTGGCAATGCGCAGCAGTGTCTGCTCACGCGGGCGGCCCGATGCAAACTGCTGGTTGGCTCGGCCGAACTCACCAGCCAGCACCGGCAGCATGCTGTGGAACTCGTTGGCAATCACCTGCAGGCTTTGGTCAATCGACAAACCCACCCCTTGCAACAGGCGCAGCATGTCGACCATCACAGGCAGTTCGTCATCCACACGGCGGCGGCGGCCTTCCTTGCGGCGCCCCAGCAGCCACTTCGGGCCCAGATAGCCCAAAGCAAAACCCACAAAACCCCACACAAACACAAACAGGAACGACGAAGCATTCAGTGCGCCGACAACCGCCAGCAACGGCGGCAACACGATGCGTGTACCGCCGAACACTGTGCGCGCGTGCTCGCCGTAGTAGCCGCACTCTTCCAGCAGCTTGCGGTCTTCATCGGTGACGATCCGTCGCCCCAGGCCAGTGTCAATCCAGCGCTGCCCCACCTTGGCAATCTGCTGCTGAATCTGCTGCGCCTCGCGCGTGCCGTGAGGGCTCGTCTTGGCCACCGGAGGCACAGTAGGTGCCGCCGCGGTTGGGGCTGCGTTGACCCCGCTCGTTCGCATGTTGGACAGCGCTGTATCCAGCTTGCGTGCGCTTCGATAGCGGGTGAGCGTCGCCCGCAATGCCAGTCCACCGAATACCAGCACGCCCGCTGCGGCTGCAGTGAGACTGAGTGTGATGAGCGCATCGTCCATGTCAATCCCGTCCCTAGACTGATTTCGCCAGCCTGGCCAGCATGACCGCGCCGATCACTTCCATGGCGAATGCCGTCAGGATTAGCGACTTACCAAACGGGTCGCGCCACATCGACATGATGTAAGCCGCGTTAGACATGACGATCACCCCCCCAACAACCACCGGCAGCAGGCCGATGATCCACGCAGACATGCGTGTCTCGGCAGAGAGCGCAATCAACTCTTGCTGCGCCTGCTGACGGTCTCGCATGAACGCCGCGGTACGCTCCATCACGATATCTGCCCGCCCGCCGTAGCGCAGTGACAAACGCAGCACGGACGACAGCAGAACCAGCTCATTGACGCGGTACTGCTGACCCACTGCCAGTACAGCGGCATCAAGATCCTTGCCTGCACGCTGCATTTGCGTAATCGCAATCAGGCACGAGCGCAGCGGTTGCTCGGTATTCGCACTGGCGGCCTGAAAGGCGGCCGGCACGGCACTGCCAATGCTCATCAGGCGCACCACACCATCCAGGAACCCGGGCAACTGCTGCAGCAGCCGTTCATTCATCTTCCGCGAGCGGTTCCAGAACAGAAAAGCCACGATGAGCGCGTACAACCCAAGCGCCATCACCGCAGACAGCAAGCTCGACACAGCCCATGCAATCAGCGCGATCGTCAGCGCCGGCACAATCAAGAGCAGGTAGAAACGCCGGCTCGGCTGGATGTCGGCCCGGCGCAGCGCATCGTTCCAGGCCCGGGTAAAAGAGTCCGGCACGCTGACGGGTGCCGCCTCCACATTGGGCTGGTAGCGCGCATTGATCTGCTCGGTCTGCGTGCGCACAAAGCTGCGCGAGGCCTCGCGCTCACGCCGGCGCACGGACTCCGCCCACAGCATGAGCGATGCGCCCATCAGCAGGAGTGCCAGGCAACCGAACCAGAGCGTCATGCTAGACATGGAAGCGGCCTCCATTGCCGAATCCGCTCATCCCGCCGTCCTCCAACCCACTGTTGCGCATGCGTGCCAGCTTGGGTGAATGCGGTTGCAGGCCGAGTGCCGTCCAGCGGTCGACCTCTTCGCCATCGGGGCCGGTGTAGGGCTCGTAGCGATACAGCTCCTGCGTGGAGATGATGTTGTCGCCCAGCCCGGTGACTTCCGTAATCGACAGGATGCGCCGCTTGCCGCTGGACAAGCGCCCGATCTGCACGATGAAATCGATGGCATTGGTGATCTGGCGGCGCAGGCTCACCTCACTGCCCTGGAACCCAGCAAAGCCGGCCAGCATTTCCAGCCGGTACAGACATTCGCGTGGGCTGCTGGCGTGGATGGTGCCCATCGAGCCATCGTGGCCGGTACTCATGGCCTGCAGCATTTCCAGCACTTCGCCACCACGCACTTCGCCCACGATGATGCGGTCCGGACGCATGCGCAGGCTGTTACGCAGCAGTTCGCGAATCGTCACCACGCCGGTGCCTTCAAAACCACCGGGCCGGCTTTCCAGCCGCACCACGTGCGGGTGGTTGAGCGACAGCTCCGCCGTATCCTCAATGGTGATCACACGTTCTGTGGTCGGAATGTGGTACGCCATCGCATTGAGCAGCGAAGTCTTGCCCGAGCTCGTACCGCCGCTCACCAGGATGTTGCAGCGTGCCCGCACGGCAGCTTCGATCAGCACACCGATCTCTTCGCTCATCGTGCCCAAGCCCAGCAGATCCTCCGGCTTGAGTGGGTCTTTGCGGAACTTGCGGATCGACACCACCGGGCCTTCCAGCGCCAGCGGCGGAATGACCACGTTGATGCGCCCCCCATCGGGCAGGCGCGCGTCCACCATCGGATTGGATTCATCCAATCGCCGGCCAATCGGCGCGAGGATGCGGCGCACGATACGCAGCAGATGGTTGTTGTCGGCAAAGCGCACCGGAATGCGCTCCAGCACGCCATGGCGGGACACATACACATCCAGATGGCCGTTGACGAGAATGTCTTCCACCGCAGGGTCGGCCAGCAGATCCTCGATCGGGCCGAAGCCCGCCAACTCCTTGGTTAGCGCCTCGGCAATCTGACGCACTTCCGTCTCGTTGACGGGAATCCGGCGCATGCGTGTAAAACCTTCGACTTCCAGATCAACAAAGCGTTGGATGGCCGTGCGCGACCAACGCCCGAACTCGGCGCCCAGTTCTTCAATACGGGTAAGCAGATGTTCGTGCGCCGCTTCCTTGATGTCCTGGAAGGCCTGCGTGACAGCAAACGCGCCGGTACCCGCGTCCGCCTGGTTGGAAAACTCGATGGGTTGTGTCATGTCGCGTTCCGTCCAGTGGTGCCCAGATCCAGTTCGTCCTGGTCTGTCGATTTACGTTTGAGGCGCCCGTCCTGCCCTTTACCGAACCGCCCACCCAGGCGCGCCCGTGCACCCGCCACCCAACCCGACATGCCCGATGTTCGCTCGCTGTGCTGGGCATAGCCCAGCGTCTGCGCGATGTGGGCCAGTGCCTTCACGTAAACGTCGGTCGGGTGGGTTTCCGCCAGCATGGCGCCCTGGTTAGAGGCAATCACCAGCGCCTCACGGCGGCTCGGCACAGTCAGCACCGAGGGAATCTCCAATCGCTCAGCAATCTGCGCGGCGTCCAATGACAGACGCGTGTCGAACTTCGAGATGGTCAGATGCAGGTGATCGCGATCGATCTCGCGCTTCTTAAGCTCCTGCATCAACTCTGCGGCCGAAACAATCGCGCCCACGCTCTGCTCGGTCACCAGCATCACGTCGTCGGCGGCTTTGACCAGTTGGGCGATGAAGTCGATGTTGCCGAAACCGCCCAGGTCGACCACCTGCAGGTCGAAGAACGTACGCAGGCGGTTC
>NZ_JAELUI010000064.1 GCF_016429285.1 Ralstonia sp. ASV6 | reverse complement strand
CGGCACCCACCTCACGGGCCTGCGCGCCGCCATGACGCGCGTCATCAACAAATACATCACCGACAACGAGATCGCCAAGAAAGCCAAGGTCGACACCTCGGGCGACGACATGCGCGAAGGCTTGACCTGTGTGCTGTCCGTCAAGGTGCCGGAGCCCAAGTTCAGCTCGCAGACCAAGGACAAGCTCGTCTCGTCTGAAGTGCGCCTGCCGGTGGAAGAAGTGGTGGCCAAGGCGCTGACCGACTTCCTGCTGGAAACGCCGGTGGACGCCAAGATCATCTGCGGCAAGATCGTGGAAGCTGCCCGCGCGCGTGAAGCCGCCCGCAAGGCCCGCGAAATGACGCGCCGCAAGGGCGTGCTCGACGGCATGGGCCTGCCCGGCAAGCTGGCCGACTGCCAGGAGAAAGACCCCGCGCAGTCCGAACTCTTCATCGTCGAGGGTGACTCCGCAGGCGGCTCGGCCAAGCAGGGCCGCGACCGCAAGTTCCAGGCGATCCTGCCGCTCAAGGGCAAGATCCTGAACGTGGAGCGCGCGCGCTTTGACAAGATGCTCTCCAGCCAGGAAGTGCTCACGCTCATCACCGCCATGGGCACCGGCATTGGCAAAGACGACTACAACCTCGACAAGCTGCGCTACCACCGCATCATCATCATGACCGATGCTGACGTGGACGGCTCGCACATCCGCACGCTGCTGCTCACGTTCTTCTACCGCCAGATGCCCGAGATCATCGAGCGCGGCCACGTGTACATCGCCCAGCCGCCGCTCTACAAGATCAAGCACGGCAAGGAAGAGCGCTACATCAAAGACGACGTTGAGATGGCCGCCTACCTCGTGCGCCAGGCGCTGGACACCGCCGTACTGGTGCGTGCCGACGGCACCGAGATTGCCGGCGACGCCCTGGCCGAACTCGCGCGCCAATACCAGCTCAGCCGCGGCGTGATCGAGCGCCTCTCGCGCGTGATTGACGCCGACGCCCTGCGCGCCATTGCCGAAGGCGTGGCCCTGGACCTCTCCAGCGAAGCCGCCGCAGAAGCCAGCGCCCGCGCACTCAAGACCCGCCTGCTGGAAATGCAAGGCAACGCCAGCAACGCCAACGGCGGCGCCACGGCAGACGCCTTCATGCAGTACGACGAGAAGAACGAGAAGTACCGCGTGATGGTCGTGCGCCGCCAGCACGGCAACCAGCGCCTGAGCCATATCGATGCCGACTTCGTGGCCGGCGCCGATTACGCCGCGCTCTCCAGCACCGCAGCCACCTTCCAGGGCCTGATTGGCGACGGCGCCAAGGTGCGCCGCGGCACCGGCGACAAGATGCGCGAGCAGAACGTTACCGACTTCCACGCCGCCATGAACTGGCTGCTGAGCGAAGCCGAGCGCGGCGTGAGCCGCCAGCGCTACAAGGGCCTGGGCGAAATGAACCCCGAGCAGCTGTGGGAAACCACCATGGACGTCACCCAGCGCCGCCTGCTGCGCGTGCAGATTGAAGACGCCATTGCGGCGGACCAGATCTTTACGACGCTGATGGGCGATGACGTGGAGCCGCGCCGGAACTTCATTGAGAGCAATGCGTTGGTGGCGCGGAATATTGATGTTTGACGCAAAATGTTTCTGCTGAGATTGCAGGCCAGTAGATGAAAAAAGCCCCATGAGGGGCTTTTTTCATTTGATCGTCGCCTCGAAAATGGTGATCGATTTACGAAAATATCTAGTTCTTGTCGGCGTCCGTTTCTCAGAGTAACGGCTATTGCCGTAAGCGAGTAGCCATAAGTTACCGGGGAGCGCATCCTCGCACAATAAGGCCGTAAATTTACTTCTATCCAAGAAAGGGGCGGTAGGTGCCCCACAGCAGGAATCAATAGATGAGCATCGCAGGCATACGTTCTAACCGAGGTGACGTCTACCAGACGCTGGTGGCATTTGATTGGGCATTGGAGGTACTGTCGAACCCTGGTTACCAATGGATTGAAGTAGATTCGATAGCGTACTCGGTAGACGACGTAGTAGTCGGCAAAACTGACGGCACCAAGATCGCCTGCCAGTGCAAAAAAAATCAAACTGATTTCAAGGCGTGGGCGATTACCGACCTTTCGGAAGAGGTAGGCAAAGCCGCTCAGTTATTGGTCCAGAACGAGAATGTGGAAGTTCGTTTCTACTCACGCAGCAATTTTGGCGATCTTGCAAAGCTGAGAGAGCATAGTTCGACGCAGCACGATGATGCTAGCTACCGAGCAAGTCTAAGCAAAGAACACCAAGTGGTGGATGCGGCTCTGTCGGCACAGCTTGCTACATCGGCCCCCGGTCTTTCTAGCTTTGAATTTTTGCGCCGAACAAAATTCTCGACCAGTAATGAGATGGATCGCATGGAGGCTCATCTGCGTGAGCGCTTGCGGAACATGGTGAGCAATCCTGATCCAGCATTCAACGCGCTTTGGGTACGCCTTGATCAGCTCGGCGCTCGCATAGGCGACGACAGTACGGCCGCCACCACACAGCATTGACTAACCAAAGAGGACCTTACCGCCATTATCAACAAGGCCGGGGCTATATTGACTCCGCCTATCAACCTTGCTGAGGTGCGTTCATCATTCTCAAGCACCTCCGCAATTGGCAGATCATGGCGGCGAGATATCGGGAGCCATCGCATTTTCAACCCGGTTTTGAGTGAGCTGCTCGCGGCCATTGATGCCAAGAAGGGCGCGATCTTGCTCACCGGTCTTCCGGGCTCGGGAAAAACCTGCGCGATGCTTGCGCTGCAAGAGGCATTGGAGGCGCGAGCGAAAATTCGTTCAGACATCGTGCCGCTCTTTATCCAGTCGCGAGAATTTGCTGACTTGGTCACCTCAGAAGATCGTCGAGATCACGGCCTCTCTGAGAGGTGGGTGGAGAAATCTGCTCGAATGGCTGAAGGCGCGCACGTGATTGTGGTCATCGACTCTTTGGACGTACTGTCCATCGCTCGCGATCATCGGGTTCTGAAATATTTTCTTGCGCAGATAGACCGCCTCTTACTAATTCCCGGCATCACTGTTGTTGCAGCCTGCCGTGACTTCGATAGGCACTACGACCGACGAATTGCCGAACGGCAATGGGATTGCGAATTGAAGTGCAAGCCGTTGGACTGGAATACCGAAATTGCACCGCTACTCGATGCGCTAGGGATTGCAACCGTTGCCATCGATGCTGTGACTCGCGAGCTAATAAAAAATCCACGCGAGTTGGCATTGTTTGTCGAGCTGGCTCAACGAGAAGGCAGCTTCAATGTCGTGACCAGCCAAGCTTTGGCGCAGCGCTATCTCGATGCCATTGTTCGGGCCAATGATGCACTTGGTGATGCGGCGATGCAGGCGATTGAGGTCATCGCTTCAGAAATGCTGAGCCGACGAAGCCTGGTAGTGCCGTGTCAGCGTTTCCCTGCATCGCAGGGTATTCAGCGTGAACTGTGTAGTCTTAACGTGCTGCAAGAAACGCAGGATGGGAAGCTGACATTCGGGCATCAAACTTTGCTTGACGTGCTAGTCATAAGCGGAGCCGTGCGCAGTGGCGTCACGTTGAACGAGTTCATACAGGGCTTGCCCCCCGTTCCTTTTGTCCGCCCCAGTATCCGCAGTTTTGTGGGGCAGTTGGCTCTTGGGGAGCGCCGTGACTTCAGGAAGCAACTTCGGGCGGTACTGACTGGTAGCACAGCGTTCCACATCCGGCGGTTGGTAGCAGAGTCACTTGCCGAGCAGACACCCCAGGAAGACGACTGGCTATTGATACGTGATTTGCGCGAAAAACATCGTGATGTTTTTCAAGTGCTCTATGCGTCGGCTAGTGCCATTGAGTGGCATCGCTTCTGGCTCAAATATTTGGTTCCTGCTCTAAAAATCGCACGGGATACCGAAGGATTGATTGGGCATGTTCACCGCGTAGCGCAATGGAGTAATGAAGACAGCACGAGTGTGCTGGTTTTCTGGATGGAGGTGCTGTCACTAGATTGGCTTGACGGCAATAGCATTGTGGACCAGCTTGGAATCTACCTGTCCAACATCAAATCCGAAAATATGGCACTGGCTGCTCCATTGCTTAAGCGGCTAATAGATTTGCCTCGATCCGAGCACAGCTTTCTTGGTCGAGTCATTGCTCGTTGCGTAGCAGCAGGCGCAATGGAGGATGCTTTGCTGTGGCGTTATATCGCAGAAGGGGTTACCGAGCAAGATTTGCTCGAATACAGGTTCGACAGAAAGCTACGCTGTAATGCCCATGAATTTGGAGATCGAGATGAAAATTTCATCCGTCAACGCATGGAGCAATCCGGCACTCTACTCGGATTGGCCCTTGAATCGATAGAGCGATGGAGTAACGCACGAACCTCACGCTATGGTGAGATGCGCGGAGGCTACCGATACGAATTTCTGGGCGAAACTTCATACGAAGATGCGCATAGCCGGAGAGATATGCGCCATGCAGACAATATGGACGTTCTGCTTGACGTGGTTGAGGCCGCAGTTCTTCATCATGCAAAAGAAAACTCGGCCTGGTGGCGGAACAACCGAAAGCGCCTTTGCTTTAATCGGGAAGGCTCGCTGCTCTACTTCGCTATCCTAGCTTGCACAGCGTCGCCAGAGACCAATGTTGATTTGATCGGTGACATGTTGTGTGATTCGCAGATGTTGGAGTCTAAACTTTCTTATGAGTTAGGCACGTTAGTGCAATCCGCATTCAGGCTCCTCGAAATTTCGGTGCAAGACGCTGTGATGGCGACTTTCTTGACTGTATGGCACGAGAAGGTTGCTGGCGGGTCCATTCCCTTCTGGATCTTGAAGAAGCGCGCAGAGCTCATCGTCCCTATCCCTTGTTATCTGCGCTCGCCTGAAGCACAGGCCGTTGTGGACACATATAAGGAAAGGAACGGGGTATTGATTCGTCAGCCGGATATCCATTCGAGTGGAGGCATGGTCAGCGCGCCGTTCTCATTCGAAGTGTTTCTCGATACCAGTGATAGTGGGGTGCTGAGCTTACTTAAACACTACAACGGCCACTCGGATTGGCACGGGGCCGACTTCTTAGTTGGTGGCGAGCGAGAGGTTGGCTGGCAACTGCGGGAAGCCTCCTCTCGCCATCCAGCTCGATTCTTGGGGTTGTTGTCGACCCGCTGGTCCGATATTCCCGGAAATTTTCGCGAGGACATCATGGACGGGGTTGCCACGTACTTAGCTCATCGCTATGGCAACTTGCAAACCAATGGACCATGGGTGCCCGTCGACGAGCCAGACGCTTCATTGCTCGCAGGCCAGATTCTTGATGAACTGGAAAGGCACCCGGGAGGCTGGTGGCGCCAACGTTCTGCGGCCAAAGCGCTAGAGGCTTGTGCCAATGTTACGCAGAGTGCGCAAGATGCTGCGCGTCTGATATTTTTGGCTATCGGATTTGAGATGCTTCGTGAGGATGATCCAATCAAGGGAAATAACGTTAACTTGATTGGTATCGGTATAAATATGAAAAAGGGGGATGTTGCTGAGGCTCTGATGATCCTGGCTACAAAGTTTCTGGAAAATGACCAAGCGCTTCCTGCATTGTTGGTATCAACGTTACGCCGGTTCTCTAATGATGAGAATCCGGCGATTCGCGCTTTGATTCTGCGTCGTCTGCCTTATTTGCAAAGCAAAGATTTCGATCTTGGCTGGGAGCTCTTTCATCTCGCCATGCGAGATGCCGATGAGCTTTGGGAGATTGCAGAGCCCTGCCTTTACTACGCCTATCACAACGCTTTCGAAGTGGTTGAACCTTTTCTGGCGCGTCTTCGTTGCGAAGGTGCTGGTAAAAGCCTAGAAACATGGGGGCGCATATCTGCCTTGTCGGCTATGACAAGGCATATCGATTTTCCCGAATTTCTACAGGACTTGAGTGTCCTCGGTAGCACTGACGCTTGGCGGGGGGCGGCTACCGTGTGGACGAATTTGGGGAATATTCAGAGGCATCGAGAGATGTGCCTTGCTGGCATGGATTCTGGTTTAAACGCGGGTGACGCCCATGCCAAGACAGTTGCGGAGAAGATGGATGAAATTTTCCGTGATCGTGAAAATGAAGTGGTGATTCTTGTTCCAGTTGACATAATTCGACGCTGTTTACTCATATTCGAAAGAGATCGCGAGAATAAGGATCGTCGTCTTTTCGGTTTTCATGAATGGCTAAACGCGATATCACAAATTAATCCCGAGCACGCTTTGGCCGCAACTGAGATCTATTTGACCTATGTCGGTCGTAGCAAGCCGTATATATATGACCATGAGAACAGTCTCACCCAACTCATGACCCGTCTCTTTGCCGAGGCGGAAGAGCGGGAAGAGTCCGACGGTGGCGCTATGCTGCAGCGTGTCGTGGTTGTACAAGACACGTTACTTTCACTTGGAGTGAATGGCGTAGCCGATTGGCTGAAAGCGGCCGAGCGGCCTTGACTAGGCCGTCAGCCAATTCCGTGATGTTGAGGGATCTTCCACTCACTTCGAGAGGTGGCCGTGGCATTTCGTGGAGCTTGATATGGCTGAAGATCATCATCTTTCGGAAATTCAACCCTGCGACTCGTTAAGAGCGCTCGACACGCTGTGTGCCCCCGATCCTCGCAGTGCCGTCGTACATTGGCAGATAGGGCTGGCAGCGTTCGTGCATTCGAGTTGCAGGACCATTTTGAGAACGTTGCGCAAATCTCCCTGGGCGATCACGTGCCCGGAGCAGTCAGAGTGCACTTCGACACTGCGAGGAACGTGTTGATCTACGCATGGTTTGTATATCGCTTCCATGCGGTTGCTGAACAGCAGGCACTAACTTCGCTGGAGTTTGCGCTACAAGAGCGAATGGAGTCGGGCAGATATGCCACGCCGGCACCGCGCTCAGAAAAACTGAGAGGCTTGAGTGACAGATTGCGCGCGGCTCGCGAGCAAGGATTGCTGGACAACGCCCGCTTGCCGAGAGCAGCCGATTGGGCCCTTGAGAGAGCTCGCCATCGCTTTCAGTTCGAGCAAATTGAGCGCATGACGAGGTTGGGATTGAGTTCGATTGAGGTGGACGACTCGCACGTGCAGGCATCCCCCGAGGATTTGCAACACGACCGGATAGAGGCGTTCATTCTCTATCTGCCCAAAGTGCGGAACATGTACGCCCACGGTTCCGAGATGCTGCACCCGACGGTTTATAGGACGTTCGAAATCGTTCGCGATCTTATCGACCAACTGTTCTCGAAGTAGGTAACGCTCAACTGAATCGCTTCTGACAACTGAGCAGCACGGTACGTCCTAGGCTAGATTTGGACTCTCCGAGCATCCCGATCAGCTTGATCAACGCTTGATGACCTCGCGGCGCCATGATCAGCTTTGCCAAGGTGGACCGGACGCCAAACCTATTGAGCGTTCCATCGAGAAGCCTCCTCGATACGTCCGCCTTAAAAAATGCCGCACTCAGCGAGATGCCGAGCGAGCCTGCCTTTTCTGCTCCGTATTTGACCTGAATGGACTTGCCAACGGCCGTCAGTGTCTGCTCGAAGCGAAGTTGCTTTCTTTCATCCTCTTCTTCGATCGCCCGTTGATAGTTCGCGAGCCACTGTCGCAAGCCAACATACTTGTCCCGCATCTGTACAGCCACGGGGATCAGGTCGTGAATAGAGTTTGATTCTTCGATGATATGGACTGGGATCGGAGGAAGTACGACGCTCGCTGTCGTGCCACCGAATCGCTCGTTACGGTAGCGGAACATCTTGGCCCGCTCTGTCTCGATGAATTTTTCAAGCTGCTGAGCTGAGTTTGCCTGGTTGTAAAACATCCGTGTTTGAGCGATTAGCCGTCGTCGGGCTGGGTGCCCGAAGTAGGCCGTCGAGGTGAGACTGCTTCTGGCCAGGATGCCAGCGCCGCCCCAAACTAAAGCAGACAGGTGAGGCAGGGATGTTTTGCGCGTTAGCTCCCACTCCAGCTTGATCTTCTGCAAATCGGTGTGCAGGGATTCAGTCACGCAAAGCTCAGTGAGAATCTGCTCTCGAATATCGTCGAGGCTTTGCCCAAGCGATTTGTAGTTGTCGGGGTAGACGACTCCCAGATTCTCCAGCGGTGCCAGGAAACCGCCGTCACGTCGCCACGTTTCAACGAAATCACTGTCGACTTTCAAATGATCGAAGCAGACGATATTTGTGAGCAGAGTGATGAGGGCGTCTATCTGGATCGTGCCCAACGGAACTGGATCAAAGCGATGCGTCTTTCGGTCTTCCGAGATTGATATTTCTGAAGCCTCCTTGGCGTCGATCCCATCCTGTAGCAGTGTCTCGACATCCTGCAGAGTCCAGTTGTCAATCATTAGCGCATTGCTCATATCGTCTCCCCATTCGTTGAAGCCAACACTAGCAGAAAGAAAAGGCGACCGGCGCTGCGGTCAAGAATCAGACTCGCTTCCGAATCCTCATCGCTATAATTCACCCGCTGCTGCACCAACGGCAGCCGGGTCTGGCGATCCGCATGGTTTTCTCCAAGAGGGGCTGATGCTTCATGCAGTCAGCCTCGAGCACTCGCTCGCGCGTTTGTCTATGGCGGGCCGGGTGAGGAGACCTTCGGGTCTGCCGGTTTTCTTGGAGGCCGGTTCGCCAGCCTCGCCGTCGGGCCCGCCACCTCGTCTGGCGACGAATGATGGGCCTCTCACCAACTCCAAGAGGCTGTCATGACTGCAAGCCACAGCGGGCACCGCCCCGCGTCCTATCCATCCCCACCCAAGCATCGCCCCTGTCCCACCCGATCAAGGGGCGACCAATGACCCCCACCCAACGCCGCGCCTACCTATCCGGCGCCCTGGCCGCGCGAGACTACCTGCGCCACACACAGGCAGACCTGCGCATTCACCGCCAGCTCCGCCCCGACACCCTGCGCTTGGCACTGGCGCACACCAGCATCCACGCACCGGAATTTCGGGCGGGGTTTCTGGATGGCATCGGCGCTTTCGTGTCGCTGGTGTTGGAGGGCTGTCAGATCAACCCTGAAACGTGGGAAGTGCTCACCGCCGTAGAGCGGGCAGGCGAAAGCCTGTAACAACCAGATGGACGTATCCCCGATGTGACGGGCGGGGGTATCCGTATTTCACGCGCACACAGCGGCAATGCCATGCAACGCGTTGCGCGCGTCACCTGCCCGAGCATTGCCTTGGCAAGCATCTGCGATGCGGGGTGCCGCATGCCCACGGTGCCTCAGCGGCCATGGCCACCGGACTGGAGTTTTTCGGCCCTCTGCCGATAACCGTGCTGTCACCCGCGCGGCTGCGGGGGGCGTCGCTCGCCCTGCCGGATCGGGCGCCGTCTCCACATCCGCCATGATTTGCCCCAAAAAGAAGCAGACACGCGGCCTCCGTCTGGCTCAAGACCACGTCATGCCCCTTCGTTCATCCGCCCAAAGGCTGGCCACATTGGCGGGCCACCATCCATTCGTCGTCGGTGCACTGGGGACGCTGCTGACCTTGGTCGTCCTGTCCATCAGTGTTCTGACGCTTTGGGCAGACCGGGAAACGGCAATCGAGCATGCGCACGACATGTCGAAGAACGTGGCGGCTGTGCTGGCAAGCCATATCTCGCGGACGGTGGAATCGGCTGACCAGTCGCTACGCATGCTGATTGCCACACTGGATAAGCCCGGCATGCGCGCCCTGGATACGGAGGTGCGGCACGACCTGCTGTTCGGCCAGACGGCTTCCGCCCGCTATGTGACAGGCATGGGCGTGACCGATGACAAAGGCCAGCTTGCCGACGGTTGTTGCTCCGCCACGCACCGGTGGGATTTCAGTGACCGCGACTACTTCAAGGTCCATCGTGATTCCGCAAACGTTGGCCTGTATGTGTCGGCCGTCTATCGCGCACGGTCGCGGGCGGGCGTGGAGGCGATTGCGCTCAGTCGGCGGATCAACCGGCCGGACGGCACGTTCGGGGGCACGGCCCTGGTCGCGATCGATCTTGAATACTTCAAACAACTGCTGGATAAGCTGGATGTGGGGCCGCACGGCATCACGGCCATTGTCCGCATTGATGGCACGTTGGTCGCGAGAAACCCGCCCCCCAGCGCAACACGCGCGTTCACCGTCAGCAAGTCGCTGGTGTTCCCGCGCATGGTCAATCAGGAGTCGGGTTTTTATGTGGCGCCCTCGGCCAGCGACGGGGTGCTGCGCCTGTACACCTTTCAACGCGTGCCGGGCACGCCCTTCATTGCCGTGGTGGCCCCCGCAATGACAGATGCACTGGCTGCCTGGCGGCGGCTGTCGTGGGTGGTGGGGCTGTCGTCACTGTCCGTCAGTCTCGCGTTCTGTGGCGGCGTCTGGCTGCTTGCCTTTGCGCTGCGCGGGCGCGTGCAGGCCGAACACCACCTCAGAGAACTCACGCAAACCGATCCGCTCACTGGCCTGAAGAACCGTCGCGCACTCGATGTCACGCTAGAGAACGAGTGGGACCGCCTGCAACGCCGTGACAGTTGCCTGTCCATCCTCTTTGTCGATGCAGACAACTTCAAGCGATATAACGATGCGCACGGGCACGCCCAGGGAGACATCGCACTCCAGCATCTCGCCAACTGCATTGCCAAGCATGCACGACGGCGCAGCGACCTCGCGGCGCGCTATGGTGGAGAAGAGTTTGTGGTGGTGTTGCCGGATACGGACGAAGCCGGGGCGATGCAGATTGCTGAAGCCATACGTGCTGAAGTTGAGGGGTCTTCCGCCACGCAGATAAGCCCGGGCTTGGCGCCGTTCACCGTCAGTGTGGGTTGCGCCACGGCGCGGCAATCGAGCTTCGCGTCACTGGATGCATTGACGCGGGCCGCAGACGTTGCCCTGTACGAGGCAAAGCGCAGCGGTAGAAATTGCGTGACCTGCGCCGGTGTTGAACCACGTGCCCAGACCGATCACCCGGAGCCGCCCGCCCACGTGGGTTAGCTCGGTGGCGATGCGGAATCCGTTTCAAGCAAGGCGAACGGACACCGCCATCGAGCGGGCTGGCGAGAAGCCAATCCCCACAGCAAGACGGTTTCCTGAGACGGGCGGGGCGCCGGTATTGAATGGGGCATTGTCCGATGAGGATGCCGGAGAGTCGTGTTATTCAGACAAGTGTTTCTTGAGCGAATCCTCGCTGCCCACGGGGCCGAAGACTGGCTTGTTCGCCTTGCGGACTTTCCACTTGGTACTTGTCAGCCGGCGTTGCTTCAGTGACTTGATCGGAGTCTCCTGATAGAACGCCTTGAAAGTCTCGCGGACGTCGGACAATTTGTTGATCTGGTCCTCCAGCGCCTTTTGCTCCTCCTCGTCCGCCGCCGCGAAGTATTCCTTCCAAAGCCCATCTTCCACGTCTTCCATCAGGGCGATCTTCTTCTTGTAGTAGTCGTGCTCCGAACGGGTGACGCTGAAGTCAGCCTGGTGCTTGTCGCGGCCCCACTTGACTCGGGCGTCGATCAGCTTGCGCCGCTTGGTATGCCGGCGGTCCCGCTTCTCTGCCGTGCTCGTGCGCTCCTCGTCCAATGGCTGTTGCGCCGTATCGAGCCGATCGACCAGTGCTTTCTGCGACGACATTTTTGAATACGTGCCGAGCGCGACCCTGAACAGATCCATCTTCGGCTTGTTATCGAAGATGCTCTCGTCCTCGTCCACGATCATCTTTTCAGACTGCGGCTTGAATGACTCGTCGTCGGACATGTCGTCGTCGGACTCCACGGCATCGGTCTTGAACTTTGGGAAGCCGAGCGCGGTTTGCATGTACTCCGTAGCGTCGTCCGTTGTCTCAAGGTGCGAGCCGTCCATCTCGGTCAGCTGCTGGGCAAACGCATGGTTGAAATGCAGTCGTTGCCCGAAGAAATTTTCCGCATTGGGCGACGGCGCATCCGCCGCCTCGTAGGCCTTGTGCAGAATGTCGCGCGTGCTGAGGTAGACGGCCTTGTACGTGGCCCCGTCCAGCGGGCTCTTGGGCAGCGGGCGATTGACGTCGAGCAGCGCCGAGAACGCGTGCTCGGACGAAGAGCCCTCCACCGGCCGCGGTGGCAGCGTATGCATGAAGTTGTCTTCCGCATCCTGCACGAGAAGCGCCTTCGATTTCTCCAGCTCGAACGAGCGGAACGCGTTCTGCTTCCGGTCCCGCGCAGTGGGTCCCTTCTTGCCCCGGCCCTTGAGCTGCGGATGATTGAACGCCTGATACTGCAATGCGTGCTGCACCATCAACTGAACGTCGGGATTCATATCCGCGTCCACGCTGAGTTCCCTGACTTTGAATTTCTTCACGGCCGTTTCAGCGGCCTGCGTGACCTGCGCCGGCTCCATGCCCGCCGTGGCCTGCGTCAGGATCGTGTTGAGGTCCACATACGAGAAATCTCCGACCGGTTTGGCCTCCTCCTCGGCATCGGCGTCGCTCCCGTCATTGCTACTCTTGCGCTTCTTGTGGTTGACCTTGCCCTGCTCCAGATGCTGATACGTGAGCGAGCGCTCCTCAGGATACGAGGCCTCGGTATTTCGGCGCGTATGCAACCGCCGTCCCTTTTGCTCGAGCGTAAACTGCTCGCCCTCGATCATGGTCCGCAGCGCGTGTTCACTCAGCGTGCCGTGATCCTCGCCATCCGTGGCAAGCGCGACGAGCGCCGCGATCTTGCTTTTGGCCTTTGGCGCCTTGCCGAAAAGCTGACGTCCCAGTTTTTGCGCAGACTTCTCGTTGTCGATCGGGTCATCGTCGTAGATGAACTGCCCCTGCACCACGGGCGGGTGCACACCACTGCTCAGTGACTGCAATCTGTCCCGCTGCGCCACCATCCGCGGCGAGCTGTCGACCGTTGCCTGCAAACCACCGGGCACCGCCGGCGCGATGCGCCTACCGGTGCTGCGTTCGTCCGTTGGCGTACGAGAGAAATCCTGCTTCTTTAGGGATTCACGCATGGCGCATCCGAGCAAGTGATGTCGGCGTAGACACTAACAGCGCACCCACAGTGTGTCCATGCCCTGTCGCGGGAGGAGAAAGCCCGGCAGGCGCAGCAAGACGCGCCTCCGAGGTGGGCAGGGATGCCACCATCGGGTGCCTGCTACGTTCTGCTGTTCGCGCATGCCGCCATGCCGCATGGGCGCTGCTATGCCATCTCTTGCAGCCATTTCGGGTTAGACATTTTCTAATAACCCTTCCAGGTGGTTGCGGTCGGTATTTTCTTCTGCGTGTTCCACATAATCGACGTGGCAATTTCTGTCGGTAATGTGTTCAGTAAATTCCCTCTCCATCTGCCATGCGTATCTCTCAGCAGCAGTTGGAATTTTCTTTGCTTATGCTACCGGAGCCCTGAACCCGGGCCGTGGTAAATGCGGCAGCAAATCGCGCTGCATTTTCTTGATTGATACTGAAATCACCCGAAGTGATCCAACGCGTTCACTTAAATCTGGAGATAAAACATGTCGAACGTTCAGACTGCTGCCGTTTCGTGGGGGACTACGCCGTCGATCCGTGTTTACACGGCCAATGGAGGCAAGATCACCGAGCGTTGCTGGGATGGGAAGAACTGGTACACGGGCGCCTTCAATGAGCCCGGCGACAACGTGTCTGCCACGGCCTGGCTGGTCGGCAGCAACGTGCACATCCGCGTGTATGCCAGCACCGGCAGCAATACCACGGAATGGTGCTGGGACGGCAGCAGCTGGACCAAGGGCGCCTACACCACGCTCTGATCGGTACCCGGCAATGCGGGGTCCGTCGGGGTCCGCGCACGTATCGGCATAAGACAGGTTCGTTTGGCTTGATGCTGATTCTGTGTTGATTGCTGTTGTATTGAAAATGGCCTTCGCGCTGCATTGGCGAGGGCCTGTCGTGCGTTTGTTGTTCGACTTGCTATGATTGAATGAATCACGTTGTATTGCTGTTTGGGTGGGGTTGATTGATCCTGTATTAACAGGGTGGCGGAATATTTTTTCTGCCGGGTTTTGCCTGAATTCATGATTAACGTCACCATCGCGGTACTGCATATCTCCGGCCTCAAATTGTGAATTTTCAGGCTGGGTATTTCGGCGCGGATGCCGCTACGCGGGGGTGCCGGGCAGTGGGGGCGGTCTGCCATAATCGCCGCACTCCTGCTTCCCTTGCGCGCATTCCATGGTCGTCCGCCCACACTTGCACTGGTTCCGCATGCTGCTCGCGTGGCGCGGTTCCGTTCTGCCGCAGCTGCTGCCGCGGCTGTTCCTGATCTTCTGTATCTCGCTGGTGGCCATGGCGGTGCATGCGCATTGGCTGCCCATCTCCGTCAACCTCAGCACCACGCCGTTCTCGCTCGTCGGCATTGCGCTGGCGGTGTTCCTGGGCTTTCGCAACAACGCCAGTTACGACCGCTATTGGGAGGCGCGCAAGCTCTGGGGTCAGTTGCTCAATGATGCGCGCTCGCTCATGCGCCAGGCGCTCACGCTGCCGCGTGGCGATGGCCCGAACGGCGGTGTGGCTGATGCTGACGTGCGCGAGTTCATGCAGGTGCTGGGCGCGCTGCCGCATGCGCTGCGCCACCAGTTACGCCGCACGGATCCGCGTGAAGACCTGGCCGCCCGCTTGCCCGCGCCGCTGTTTGATCGCGTGATGGCCGCGCGGTATCGGCCCGCCACCCTCACGCTCTGGCTGGGGGAATGGGTGCAGCGCAGGATGCAGCGCAACGGCCAGGCCGGCGCGTTTGATGCCTATGCCGCGCTGGCGATGGACCGCAACCTGAACGAGCTGTCCAGCATCATCGGCGGGTGCGAGCGCATTGTCAGCACACCGCTGCCGTTTGCGTACTCGGTCATGATCCACCGCACGGTGTACTTCTTCTGCGCGGCGCTGCCGTTCGGGCTGGTGGAGAGCATCGGCAATTTCACGCCGGTGTTTGCGGTGTTTGTGGCGTACACCTTCATGGCGCACGAGGCCATCGCCTCGCAAATCGAAGAGCCCTTCGGCACCGAAGACAACGACCTTGCGCTCAACGCCCTGTCCGCCATGATTGAAGACGCCGTGCGCGACATGGCGGGCGAGCCCAGCCTGGCCGGCAGCAACGCGGAGCGGGATTTCATTCTCGATTGATGCGGGTTTGACGCTTGCGCAGGCGCCGCGATGGCAGCAATGGAAGCAATGGCGGACAGCATCATCCAAGGCGCGTCCATGGTCTTGATTGGCGGCTAGCGGTAGCGGTCCATTCGGCCATCAGCACGCTCCTCAACCAGCAATGGATGGAGGGTGCGCTCCAGGGCGCTGCCGCCTCCGATGCGTACTCGATGGACGTCGGCCTGCGCACCACCATGTCGGCCGAGTTCATCGTGATGACGTTCCAGCAGCAGATGACCACCACCTGACACAGGCCACGCATGACAACAGCCAATCTTGCCGGCGCCACCCACAACGCCGGCGCTGCGCCCATCAAGGTCTCCAACGCTGGCTTGGTGTTGCTCCAGGCGTATCTGCCACTCTATTTTGAAAGGTGTGGCTTGACGCGAGATGGGCAGTTTGCCGATGCGGCAGCCAATCATCGTGCGGTGCGCCTGGTGCATCTGCTGGCAAGCCGGCAGTGGGCGCAGGACGAAGTCACGCTGCCGCTGGCCAAGATCATGTGCGGTATCTCGGTGTTCACGCCGCTCATGACGATGGACGATGCGCCAACCGAAGGCGAACGCGATCTGTGTGACTCGCTGCTGGCGGCTGTCATGCAGCATTGGGACTCACAGCGCGGCAGCTCCATCGATGGCCTGCGCGGCAACTTCCTCATGCGCGACGGGCGCCTGACGCACCAGAGTGGGAGCTGGCAGCTGGATGTGGAAAAGCGCCCGTACGACGTGCTGCTTGGAACGTTTCCACTGTCTTTCGCTGTCATCAAGTTTGCGTGGATGCCGGAGCCGCTGCGTGTGCAGTGGCCATGGTGAGCCCGCGCTAGTGCGCTCCAAAAACGAAGCCCCTTGCAAACGCAAGGGGCTCCGGGCAGTTGCCTTCACTCCCTGAACCACTGGATCACGCTCAAGGCACCGCCACAATCGCCATCCCGCGCGGGATGTTGCCGGTGGCAGCCGAGCCGCCGGTGATTGCCGTCAGCATGCCTGTGGTGCCGTCCACGCTGTAGGCCGAGATGGTGTTGTCCACCCCGTTGACGACGTAGGCGAAGGTGCCCGCCGGGTTGAGCAGCACCGTGACCGGTACGTTGCCGGTGGCAACGGTCTGCACCAGCGTGATGGCGCCGTTGCTGCTGTTGATGGCGTACACGCCCACCGTGTTGTCCAGCAGGTTGGTCACGTACAGGAAGCCGCCCGACGGCGCGATCGAGATGTAGAACGGGTTGACACCCGATGCCACCGGGCTGCCTGACGCCGCCAGCGCGCCTGTGCCTGCGTTGATGCTGTACACGCCGATGGTGTTGTCTGCCGCGTTGGACACGTAGGCATACGTGCCAGCGGGGTTCACGGCAATGAACTCGGGCGTGTTGCCGGTGTTGACTGCGGTACCCGCCAGTGTGAAGGCGCCTGTGCTGCTGTTGATGGCAAACGCCATGGCCGTCCCGGTCGTGCCACCGCTGTTGGCGTTCACCACATACGCGTATGTGCCAGCGCTGTTGATGGTAACGGTGTACGGGTTGGCGCCGGCCGTGATGGCCGACAGCGCGGTGAGCGCGCCGGTGCCGGTGTTGACCGAGAACGCGCTGAGCGTGTTGTCCCCATAGTTGGCCGTGTACGCAAAGCTGCCGTTGGGCGTGCGCGCAATGCTGTACGGCTGTATGCCGGTGGCCGTGGGTGAGCCCACCACGGTCAGCAGCCCGGTGTCCGGATCGATGGAGAGTGTGGTGATGGTGTTGTCGTTGGCGTTGGCCACGTAGACGAACTTGCCCGCCGGGTCGATGGTGAGCGACAGCGGCCCGGAACCCACCGGTACGGATGAACCAATCGCCGTGGGCATGCCGGTGGTGGCATCCAGCGTGAAGGCAGAGACGGTGCCGTCGTTCGAGTTGACCGCATAGCCGAACAGCGGCCGCACGGAGCAGGTCACCGTGATGTTGGTGACGTTGGCGGTGCCCACGTTGCCGCTGCCGTTGGTGACGGAGCAGTTCTCACCCGACGGCCGCGTGCCTACCGTGGCGGCATAGGGCGCGCCCTGTGCCAGTGCAGTCGGGAACTGGAAGCTGCCGTCTGCGTTGACGGTCACCGCATCGCCGCCGTTGTCCAGCAGCGTGACGGATTTGCCGGTGCTCAGGCCGCTGACCGTGCCGCCCACCGAGTACGTCGGTGCAGGTGCCGGTGCCGGAGCAGGCGCGGGTGCGGGTGCGGGTGATGGTGCTGGCGTGGGGCTCGGCGTTGGCGCCGGTGTAGGTGCAGGTGTTGGCGCCGGCGTGGGTGCGGGCGTGACGTTGTTCGTCGGCGGAGTGGTGGTGCCGGAGCCGCTGTCATCGCCTCCGCCGCAAGCGGTAAGCCCGAGCGACAGCGCGGCGGCCATCACCAGGGCGGCGCCATGCGGGTGTCGGCGCAGTGCTGGAGGAACCGGTGCTGGCATCGGCTGCGTTGGTACGTTGCTGGCCCATTCGGCGTTGGCGTTCGATAGCTCGGCCATGACTCCCCCCGTTCTCGATGCGTATGTGGACCCGCGTTTTCCGGAAGGATAGAAACCTGAGGCCACATGCCGACATAGGCCAATTGATCGACAAAGCCCTCGGCCGCATGGAGGCAGACATGCGGTACACGCCGCGTGCCGATGTTTGGCCTGATACTGGGGGCCGTTCTTTCGTTGCCCTGTCAGTCATCACCATGCCCACCAACGCCATCACCCTTCGCCAACTTTTGCCGGCTGATGCTGCCGACGTAGCCGACTACCGCGCCATTCGCCTGGCCGCGCTCAAGGATTCGCCCGAGGCCTTCGGTTCAACGTACGAGGCGGAGGCGGGGTTCTCGCAGGCGGCTTTTGCAGAGCGGCTCGCCACGACAACGGTGCTGGGGGCCTATGACGGCGGGCGCATCGTGGGCATGGTCGGCTTCAAGCAGCAGACGACGGCCAAGCTGGCGCACAAGGGGTTTGTGTGGGGCTTCTACGTGTCGCCCGAGGTGCGTGGGCGCGGGGTGGGCACGGCGCTGGTGGATGGCATCGTGGCCGCAGCCACGGGCGTGGTCGAGCAGCTCACGCTGTCGGTAGTGCACGGCAATGCAGCAGCGCTGGCGTTGTATGAGCGTTGCGGTTTTGAAACCTATGGCATCGAGCCACGCGCGCTCAAGTCGGCCGGTGGTTACGCGGATGAAATACTGATGGTGCGCTTCCTGCGGGTGTAAGCGCCGTGCCTACGTGAACACGTCGGCACGGCCTGACATTCGTTCGCCAATTTACGCGGCTTCCGCTGCATAGGGTTTGGCGGGCACCGGGTTGCGCAGGCTTACGTTCAACAAGTTCCAGCTGGTGATGGTGACGATCACAAAGCTCAGCGCGGCGATCTCTTCATCGCTGAAGTGCTCGCGCAGCTTGGCGAATGCTTCATCGCTCGGGTCGGTGGCCGGAATCTGCGACACCAGCTCGGCCCAGCGCAGCGCGGCACGCTCGCGCTCGGTAAAGAACGGGGCTTCGCGCCAGCCGGCCACGGCGTTCAGGTGGCGCGCGTCTTCGCCCATCTTGATGAGGTCGCTCCAGTGCATGTCGATGCAGAACGCGCACCCGTTGATCTGCGACACGCGCAGCAGCACAAGGTCAACCAGCTTGGCGCCCAGCAAGTCGCGGCGTAGGCCGTTGGACAGGCTCAGCAGCGCGTTGAAGGACTTCGGTGCGAGTTGGTAGTAGGCAATGCGGGGTGCTTGCGACATAAGCGGCTCCTGGGGCTGGGTTGGATACCTGGAGCGTTCGCACGCTGCTGTTTTGCGTCGCTCCATACCCTTAAGACGCCTCGCCTGGCTGGGTTGTGACAGGCTCGGCCCACATTGCTCAAGCGTTTTGGGTCAGGCGGTGATGTGCGCCAGCTTGTCGGGGTTGCGCACCACGTAGATGGCGACGATGCGGCCGTTCTCGATGACGAACGACTGCGCTGATTCCAGCTTCTCGTCCACATAGCGCAGCAGGCCCGGCTCGCCGTTGACGCGGGCGTGCTGGTAGCGGACGTTGCCCATCGCGCGCACGAGCTCGCAGTAGATCTTGGTGATCTGCTCGGCGTTTTGGATGATGCGCGCGAACGAGGGCACCTTGCCGCCGCCGTCGCCCACCAGGTGGGCGTCATCTGCCAGCAGTGCGCGAATGGCGTCGCGCTGCCCGGTGCGCGATGCCTCGGCAAAGCGTTCCAGCAAGTCGCGGTGCGCGTCGTCGGACACATCAAAGCGCGGGCGATCCTGCTGCACGCGGTCAGACGCGCGATGCACCATCTGCCGGCAGGCGGCCTCGCTCTTGCCCAGCAGGGCGGCAATCTCCGCATAGTCCTGGTCGAACACCTGGCGCATCAGGAAGGCCGCGCGCTCTTCGGGCGACAGGCGCTCCAGCACCCACAGCAACGCCACCGACAGGTCGCCCGCCAGCTCCACGGCGGTTTCAGGCGTGGGGGCGTTGGATTCCGCCTCCACCAGCGGCTCTGGCAGCCACCAGCCCACGTAGGCTTCGCGCTCCACCTTGGCCGCGCGCAGGCGGTCGATCGACAGCCGGGTGACAACCGTGACGAGCCAGGCCTCGGCCGATTGCAGGGCAGATTGATCCGCCTGGTGCCAGCGCATCCACGCATCCTGCAGCACGTCTTCCGTATCGGCACGCGTGCCAAGCATGCGGTAGGCAATGGCAAACAGGCGGGGGCGGGCCGTGGTGAACGCGGTGTCTTCGCTGTCCGTGCCGATCTGGGTGCGCTTGGTGGTGGTCATGGTCTGGGCGGAGTCGTCTAGGGATCTATTCCCTAGACGGATGGGGGCGGCGTTTGTGACAGGCGATCGTCATACCGCGTTGGTGTTGCCCGGTCTTCTGGCTGCGCGAATCGTCACCGCCTTGTCCACCGGGTTGGACAGCACCAGCGAGGTCGTCACCGAACCATGCACGGCCAGGCTGTCGACCACGCGTTCCAGGTCCCCCGGCTCAGCAATCGCGCAGCGCACGATAAAGCAGTGCTGCCCGGTTACGCGGCTGGCTTCCAGCACCTCCGGCATCTCTTCAAACAGCTTGAGGTACTTGCGGATGTGCGCGTGGGTGGTCTCGATGTGGATGTAAGCCTGCAGCCCGATGCCGATGCTGCGCAGGTTGACGCGTGCGCCGTAGCCTTCGATCACGCCGGCGTCTTCCAGCTTGCGCACGCGCTCACTCATGGCCGGCTGCGACAGGCCGATGCGCTTGCCCAGTGCGGCCAGGCTCTGGCGGGCGTCGGTCTGCAGGGCTTCGAGGATCAGCCAGTCTTTCTTGTCCAGGGGCATGGCGGGTCTGGGTAGCGGGAGGATGTGACCGATGAATCATCGGCAAGGAACCCTGATTTTGGATGGAAACCGCTTAGACGCGCCAGCGCCGCTGCTTATCATGGGCGTCCAGCCACCCGCGCTATTTACGCTAACCCAGGAGACCCCATGAAGCTGATCGGCATGCTTGATTCCCCCTACGTGCGCCGTACCGCCATTTCGCTCAAGTTGCTCGGCTTGCCATTCGAGCATGCGTCAGTGTCGGTGTTTCGGCATTTCGATCGCTTTCACGAGATCAACCCGGTGGTGAAGGCGCCCACGCTGGTGTGCGATGACGGCACCGTGCTGATGGATTCCACGCTCATCATCGACTATGCGGAAAGCCTGGCGGGCCGCAGCCTGATGCCCGCCGCAGTGCCAGCGCGCGGGCAGGCGCTGCGCGTGGTTGGGCTGGCGCTGGCTGCATGCGAGAAGGCGGTGCAGATCGTCTATGAACACAACCTGCGCCCGGCTGAGAAGGTACATGCGCCGTGGGTAGACCGCGTGCACGGTCAGCTGCATGCCGCGCTCGATGCGCTGGAAGCGGAGTGGAAGGATGCGTCGCTGCCCGCCAATGCAAGCGCACTCACGCAAGCCGGGGTGACGACGGCCGTGGCCTGGGGCTTTATCCAGTTGATGGTGCCGGACCGCGTGCCTGCGGCAAGCTACCCGCGCGTGGCGGCGTTTTCGGCTGCGGCAGAGCAGCTCGAGGTGTTTCGCGCGTGGCCGATCGACGCGGAGTGATGCAAGGCCTGGCTGCGCGTGCTCAGGCCGCCGTTGGCTGGATGGCTGCCTGACGGTACAGCCCGCCCACCAGGTCTGACTCGGTGATGATGCCCGCCAGCCGGCCCTCGGCATCCACCACAGGAATGTGGTGGTGCCCGGCGCCGGCAAACAGCGGCACCAGTTCTGACATGAGCGCGGTGGCGGGGATGGTCTGCACGTGCGTCTTCATGTGGTCAGCCACGCGCGGCGGCGTCAGGGCGGCGGCGATGCTGAACCAGTGGCGCAGCGTTTGGCGCAGGTCGCGCGGCGTGAGGCCCAGCAAGTCGGCGCGGGTGACGATGCCGATCACGCGCTGGCCCGCATCCACCACCGGCAGGGCCTTGACGCTGTGCTGGCGCAGCAGCTGCAGCGCACGCGGGATCGACGTGCTGGGCGTGGCGGCAATCACCGGCTGCGACATGATGTCGGCACAGGTGAGCGCCTGGAAGGTGCGACGCAGTTTCTCTTCCTGGGCCTGCAACTGCATCTCGCGCAGCACGGCTTCGATGTCTTCGGGGTCGATGTCGAGCAACTCGCTCTGGCGGCGCAGCGCGGCGACGATGTCGGCACGGGTGAAGCCGCCGGCGGTGGGTGTGCGCTCAGCGGCGGGCAGGCGCTGCGCGTGCGGATACCGGTGGCCCGTGGCGGCGTGGTACACCAGCGCACCCACCAGCAGCAGCGCCGATTGGATCAGGATGGGTTCCAGCACGAACGTATAGCCGAGCGCGTGCACGGCCGGCCCGCCAATCACGGCGGTCAACGCCACCGCGCCCGAGGGCGGGTGCACGCAGCGCAGCGCAAACATGCCAGCAATGGCAATCGACACCGCCAGCGCAGAGGCCACCACCGGGTCTTTCACCAGCAGCGCACATGTGACACCCACCGTGGCTGCCACCAGGTTGCCGCCGATGATCGACCACGGCTGCGCCAGTGGGCTGGCCGGCACCGCAAACAGCAGCACGGCAGAGGCGCCCATGGGCGCCACCAGCAAGGGGATCAGCGTGGCGGCACCGGGCACGAGCTTCATCATCGTGCCGGTAAAGAAAATGCCGATCAGTGCCCCAACGGCCGAGCGCACACGCTCGCGCCAACGCACGGTGACGGGGGCAGGGACGAAGCTGTGGAGCCAGCGGGCGAATGTGGCGCTTGAAGGTGCGCGGGAAGCGGGCGGGGCAGACATGGTCGAGCGTGGTCAAACGGCGATTGCCCGGACCAGGCCTCACCAAGACAGACATGCGGGAAGAGTGCAGTCGCAAATTCTATCACGCTGTGACATAACGTGCGGGTGCACGCGGTGTCACTTCAGTGGCAACAGGATGTCGGTGATGACCTCGTGCTCGGGCACGTCGGGGTAGAAGCGCACGCGCTGGAACAGCAGCGGCGCATCACGCGGTTCTTCCCCGCTGGCGGGCAGCCATTCGGCATAGAGGGTGGCGACGCTCTGGCCAAGCGTGTCGTCCGAGCCCGTGTGGCGCAGTACGGCGTAGCGGCCACCGGCCAGCGTTTTGGCGATGACGCCGGCGGCGTTGGGTGCGATCGGTGCCAGCGTGGCGGCGCAGATGTCCATGCGGAAGTCGTCGGGTGCCACATCGTCGGGGCTGTTGTAGACGATGTTGTAGGTGGCCGAGACGGAAGGGTGCAGCCGGTGTTCGCGGCGCCAGGCGATAAACGTGCGGATGGTCTCGCCCAGGCGCGCCGGGTTGCCGTGGTGCTCGATGGCGGCGACAGGCACGTCTTCGCGTTCAACGATCTCGACGGTGTGGGTTTGTGGTTGTGCGGGCATGTGTTCGCTCCTGAGGGCGCGCAGCGCCTGTAGATCGGTGGCCCAGGTGCCCCATTGCGGCGCCGCCCGAAAATCCGACGGCGATTGCCCCGCCTGCTTGCGGAACGCGCGCGCAAAAGCCTCCGGCGCCTCGTATCCGCACGCCAGCGCGATGTCTGTGATGCGTGCCGCATCGCGATAGGCGAGCTGGTGCGCGGCACGTTTGAGGCGCAGCAACTGCACGTAGCGCCCGACGTTCATGCCGAACAGCAACGTGAACTGGCGGTGAAAGTGGTATTTCGAGAACGCCGCCACTTGGGCCAGTCCGTCCACGTCCAGCGCGTTCTCCAGATGCGCGTCGATGTGTGCGAGCACGGTGCGCATGCGGGCGAGGTAGCGGTCGGTGGTGGTGGCGGTGGCGGTCAATGGCAATGGCGTGGCTCCTGGGCGGCAATACGATAGCGGGGCGCGCGCACGTGTGCCTGATCAGGATTGCTATTCCAGTGCGCCAAGGGCGTATTGCCGACAGTGCTCCAGATACCCGCGCTCGTGGCTGCTCATCAGCTCGACGATGCTCGTCCACAGCCAGAACGGTGCGGCCAGTGTCTTGGAGCGCTGGCGCTTGAGTTCCTGTTGCCAGGCGCGCGCCGTGTCTGTGTCCATCTGCCGGGCGTGGGCCTTGCCCACGGTTTCCGCCAGGAAGTACGCCACCCGCATGGCTTCGCTCTGCTTTAGCGTGTCGATCTCCAGCTTGAGGTCTTGTGGCAGCAGTTCACGCACGAACACGCCGTGGTCGAGAAAGCGCGTTGCCACCATGCGTTCGCCCAGGAATGGGGCCAGGTGCCGTGCGCCTTCCACCACGCGCTGGCCGTTGTCGCGTGGCATGCGCACGCGCGGGTAGCGCGGTGCGGCCGCTTGCACGGCTTCCTTCACGTCGATCATGCAGTAGAGATCGCCGTCGCCATTGCCACCATGCAGGCCCAGCAGTGCTGCATAGCGCAGGCGGCCGAGCGAGCTGCAGCCCTTGACCCAATAGGCGCAGTCGAGCAACTCCACCTGTGCATCGTCATCGCGCGAACGCAGGTGCGTGACCAGATGCCGCATCGCCTCGTCTTCAAACAGGCGGGCCAGCGCTCGACGCTCATCGGCGCGCAGTGGCCAGAAGCGCTTGCCCAGGGGGATGGTTGGGCGGGTGTTTTCGATGCGCTCGCGCGCCAAGTGCTTCCACGAGCGTTTGACGGCTTGGCGCATCACCACGTGCACCGTGTCGGGTTTGTCGAGGCGTTTGCGCCGGCTGGCAGTGCTGGCGCCGAGGGCATGGATGTAGCCCTCCATGAGCGCCTGGATCATGCGTGCCGTGGTGACGCCAGGAAGGTCTGAGCCACGCGCCGCTGTAGCCAGTGAGAGCCCCAGCCGGATCAAGTCGTGTGCCGGGTTGCCAATGACGGTCTGATCCATGTCGCGGATCTGCACTTCGATGTCGCCCTCCGCATTGCCGATAGGGCCGAGGTTTCCGACATGGCAGTCGCCGCAAATCCAGATCGCGGGCCCTTCGGGCAGGGTGTGCACCGCCAGCGAGTCGAGCCATTCATAGAAGCGCACGGTGTTGCCGCGCACATAGGCATGGGCGGAGCGCGCCATCTTGCGGTTGCGGGTGTCGCGCAGAACATCTTGTCGGTCGCGTGGGCGGACGGCGCCACGGGGGAGCGTGGAGATCGGCATGGGGAGGCGGGTTGTAAGCGGTGTGCATGGTGGAGCACGCCACGTGCCTGATGTGCATCGTTGTCCATCCTAGGAAACGGATGGCCATAAAAAAACCGCCCCGAAGGGCGGTTCTCGTTGCGCCGATGCGCAGGCTCAGGCAAACGCCTTGGCCGGCTCACCCGCCAGGCCTGCCGCTTCGCGCAGCAGCAGGGCCTTGTCGGTGGCTTCCCAGCTGAACTCCGGCTCTTCGCGGCCAAAGTGGCCGTAGGCGGCGGTCTTTTCGTAGACCGGGCGCAGCAGGTCGAGCATCTGCACGATGCCCTTCGGGCGCAGGTCGAAGTGCTCGTGCACGAGCTTGGCGATCTGCTCGTCGGGGATGACGCCCGTGCCTTCCGTGTACACCGTGATGTTGATCGGGCGCGCCACGCCAATCGCATAGCTCACCTGCACCTGGCACTGGCGCGCCAGACCGGCGGCCACCACGTTCTTGGCCACGTAGCGTGCGGCGTACGCAGCCGAGCGGTCGACCTTCGATGGGTCCTTGCCCGAGAATGCGCCGCCGCCGTGCGGGGCTGCGCCGCCGTACGTATCGACGATGATCTTGCGGCCGGTCAGGCCGCAGTCCCCTTGCGGGCCGCCGATGACGAAGCGGCCGGTCGGGTTCACCAGGTACTTGGTGTCAGCCAGCATGTGCGAGGGCAGCACCGGCTTGATGATCTCTTCGATCACGGCCTCGCGGATGGCCTCTTGCGACATTTCCGGCGCGTGCTGCGTAGACAGCACCACGGTGTCCACGCTGTGCGGCTTGCCGTCCACATAACGCACCGTCACCTGCGACTTGGCGTCCGGGCGCAGCCAGGGCAGACGGCCATCGCGGCGCAGTTGCGACTGGCGCTCCACCAGACGGTGGGCGTAGTAGATCGGGAAGGGCATCAGCTCGGGCGTTTCATCGCACGCGTAGCCGAACATCAGGCCCTGGTCGCCGGCGCCTTGGTTGAGGTAGTCGTCCGATGCGCGGTCGACGCCCTGGGCGATGTCGGGCGATTGCTTGTCGTACGCGACGAGCACGGCACATCCCTTGTAGTCGATGCCGTAGTCGGTGTTGTCGTAGCCGATGCGCTTGATGGTTTCGCGCGCAACGTGGATGTAATCCACATTGGCCGACGTGGTGATTTCACCTGCCAGCACCACGAGACCCGTGTTGCACAGCGTTTCTGCAGCGACGCGCGCATATTTGTCCTGGGCCAGGATGGCATCCAGGATGGCGTCGGAAATCTGGTCGGCGACCTTGTCGGGATGGCCCTCGGAGACCGACTCCGAGGTGAAGAGGAAGTCGTTTGACACGGCTGTTAGCTCCAGATTGGCTATCACGTTGCCAATCCGTTGAGCCACGGCCGGCGACGCTTTAGCGGTATTTAGCAACGTTGCCCAGGTTTGTGGCCGGACAAGGATTCGCCCCGCAAGTTGTCAGTTAACTCGGCGAATCGCGTTATTATACGCGGCACTTTTCGGGTCTGCAGTACCGCAAATACAAGGCACATCAAGACCCTGCTCCCTTGTCGACAGCGACCAACACGCACTGCCGCGTACGCACGCATGACCTTTGTTTTCTGGCTGTTTTCACGCTGGCCTCTTTCATGGCTGCAGGCGCTGGGCGGCTGGTTGGGGGCGTTGGCAGCGAAGGTGCCCGGCCGTTATCACGACCGGCTCATCGCCAACTTCCGCCACGCCTACCCTGACGCCACGCCCGCCATGCTCAAAGAGGCTGGCCGATCCGCTGGCCGCATGGTGTTCGAAATGCCGTACTTCTGGATGCGCAAGAACGGGACGGACATCTCGCCGGGATTACTCGATGATTGTTGGCCGACCGTCGACAGCCTGCTTGAAAACGGCACCGGCGTCATTTTCTTGACCCCGCATCTGGGCTGCTTCGAGATTCTGCCGCAGGCCTTTGCACGCCGTCACCCGATCACGGCGATGTTCAAGCCGCCGCACAAGGAAAGCCTGCGCACCTGGATCGAGGCCATGCGCACGCGGCCAAACATGCACATGGCGCCGGCTGACCCGCGCGGCGTGCGCATGGTGGTGCGTGCACTCAAGCGCGGCGAGGCCGTCGGCATCCTGCCCGACCAGACACCCACTGCGGGTGAGGGCGTCTGGGCACCGTTCTTCGGCAAGCCGGCCTATACGATGACGCTGGTGCATCGCCTGCACCGGCTGACGGGCGCTCCCGTGGTGATTTTGGCAAGTGAGCGCCTGCCCCGCGGGGCGGGCTATCGTGCACATATGCGAGTGATTGGCGCGTTGCCTGACGGTGCAACGGAAGCCTGCACGCGCATCAATGCCGAAATCGAACAGTTGATTGCCCTGGCACCGACGCAATATCTCTGGGGCTATAACCGCTACAAGCATCCGCAGGGCGCGGACGCTCCGCCCACTGCCTGACGAGACTGCCGCACTTTATGGAACGTTTCACTGCCAATCTCGGACTCGGCTTTTTGTGGCTGCTGTCCTTCCTGCCTTACAGCTTCGTCGCCCGCTTTGGTGAGGGGTTGGGCGGGCTGCTGTATCGCATCCCCAATGGCCGCCGCCGTGTGGTGTTGGCCAACCTGAAGGCGTGCTTTCCAGAGAAGTCCGACGCCGAGCGCGAGGCGATGGCGCACGAGGTCTTCCGCAAAGTCTTCCGCAGCTTTGCGGAGCGTTCGTTCGCGTGGTTCGCATCAGAGAAGCGCCTGATGCGCGTGGTGAAGATCGACGATCAGGCCAACCTGCCGGCGCTGCATGGTCAGCCGCATATTCTCGTCACGCTGCACCTGTCGGGTGTGGAGATCGGCGCGCTGGCGCTGACGGAGTATCTGCGTACGAACACCGGCAATGCCGGCTGCTCGCTCTACACGCGGATGGCCAACCCCGCGCTGGATGACGCCGTAAAGGCGCTGCGCAGCCGCTTTGGCGCGACCATGGTGTCGCGCAACGAGAACATTCGCCAGATCATGCGCACCATCAAGCGCGGTGAGGCGCTGCAGCTCATCTCCGACATGGATTTCGGCGAGCGCGACTCGGAGTTCGTGCCATTCTTTGGTGTGCCGGCGCTCACGCTCAATGCCATCCCGCGCATGGCGTCGATGACCGGGGCCAAGGTCATCCCGATGTATACCGAGATCCTGCCGAACTACGCGGGCTATGCGCTGCGCATCCTGCCCGCGTGGGAAAACTACCCGACCGGCGACCTGACTGCCGACACGCGTCGCATGAACGCCTTCTTTGAAGACGCCATCCGCCCGCGCATCACCGAGTACTACTGGGTGCACAAGCGCTTCAAGCATCGCCCCGAGGGCATGCCCGGCATCTATTGAGCGGGCCGCTGCCTTCGGCAACTCGCTTTAGAATGGGCGTTTTCTGAACGCTCATTGCCGTCCATGCCACCTTGGGCGGCCTACCATTGTGAAACTGCACTTCACCAAGATGCACGGTGCGGGCAACGACTTTGTCGTGCTCGACGGCATCCAGACCCCGATCGACTTCACGCCCGAGCAATGGGCTGCCATTGCCGACCGTCACTTTGGCGTGGGGGCAGACCAGCTCCTGCTGGTCGAGCGCTCGACGCGCCCGGATGTCGATTTCCGCTATCGCATCTTCAACCACGACGGCGGCGAGGTGGAGCACTGCGGCAACGGCGCGCGCTGCTTTGTGAAGTTCGTCACCGACCGTGGTTTGACCGATAAGCGCACTGTGCGCGTGGAAGTCATGAACGGCGTTGCCACGCTGACGATGCAGGACGACGGCCAGGTCACGGTCGACATGGGCGCGCCCGTGTTCGAGGCTGCACGCCTGCCGTTCCTGCCCGAGGGTTTGCCCACGCGCGTTGAAGGCCGCGACACGCTGCACGCACTGCAGATCAACGGCCGCACTGAGTGGCTGTCTACCGTATCGATGGGCAACCCGCACGCGGTGCAGGTGGTGGACGATACCGAGGCTTTCCCGGTGCTGGAAGACGGCCCGCTGATCGAATCGCATGCCGTGTTTCCGCGCCGCGTGAATGCGGGCTTCATGCAGATCGTCGATCGCCACTCTGTGCGCCTGCGCGTGTATGAGCGCGGTGCGGGCGAGACGCTCGCCTGCGGTACAGGTGCCTGCGCAGCCGTGGTGGCTGGCATCCGCCGTGGCCTGATTGATTCGCCCGTCAAGGTGGCCACGCATGGTGGTGACCTGACCATCGCCTGGGCGGGCGAGGGCGAACCGGTGATGATGACCGGCCCTGCCACGACCGTCTTCGAAGGCACGCTGGATTTGGATGCCCTGAAGCTGACTGCAGCACACTGACAAGCCCGAACGGCCGACTGCGGGCGCACGACTGCAGCCGTCATAACAACAAGGAGATTCCATGGCATCGAACGGCAAGACCCTGATCGACGAGTGGCGTTACGACGGCAGCAACAAATTCAAGATCGCCAAGGTGGATGCGGGCGCCAAGCCGTTTTCAACCGGCAACAAGGCCAGTGACCAGGAGCGCCTGGCCGAGATCGGTGCGCGGCTCGATACGCTGCAGGACGTCCTCTATGCCGAGCACCGCCGCAAGGTGCTGGTGATCCTGCAGGGTATGGACACCTCCGGCAAGGATGGCACCGTGCGCAGCGTGTTTCGTGCGATGGATCCGCTGGGCTTGCGCGTGGTCGGTTTCAAGGCGCCGACGCCGCTGGAGCTGGCACACGACTACCTCTGGCGCGTGCATGCTCAGGCGCCTGCGCGCGGCGAGATCGTCATCTTCAACCGTAGCCACTACGAAGACGTGCTCATCACGCGTGTGCATGGCGACATCGACACCGATGAGTGCAAGCGCCGCTACGCGCAGATCAACGCGTTCGAGCAGATGCTGGCTGAGACGGGCACGACCATCGTCAAATGCTTTCTGCACATCTCCAAGGACGAACAGCGCAAGCGGTTGCAGGAGCGCATCGATATTCCGCAAAAACACTGGAAGTTCGACCCGTCTGACATTACGGAGCGCAAGCTCTGGGATGACTACATGCAAGCCTATGAGACCGCCATCAATGCCACGGCAACACGAGATGCGCCTTGGTATGCGGTGCCGGCAGATTCCAAGACGCATCGGAATTTGATGGTGGCGGAGATTCTGCTGCAGGTACTGGAGGGGATGAAGCCCGCCTATCCGGAGGCGAATCCGGCGCTGGAAGGGTTGAAGATCGAGTGATCTTTTTTTGGGGATAGGCCAAAACGAACAAAACCCCGGCGAATAGCATCCACCGGGGTCTTACAAGCCTCAAACAGCAAATCAGATCGCGCTGACGCCGTACTTGTCGCGGTAGGCTGCAGCCTTGGCCCGATAGCCAGCCAGCGCAGGATCGCCAGCGTTATCCAGATAGCCCAGCAGGTCATCCAGATTGGCAATCGAAACCACTGGCATGCCGTATTGCGCCTGCACATCCTGCACCGCAGAGCGCTCGCCGATATCCACAGCGTTACCGCTGCGCTCCATCCGATCCATCAGGATCAGCACTGCAGCCGGCGTGGCACCTGCCGCGCGAATCAGCTCCACTGATTCGCGCACCGACGTGCCCGCAGAAATCACGTCATCAACGATGATCACACGCCCGCCCAGCTTGGCACCGACTAGGCTGCCGCCCTCACCGTGGTCCTTGGCTTCCTTGCGGTTGTACGCAAAGCCCACGTTGCGGCCCATGCCGGCCAGTGCTACAGCCGTGGCCGATGCCAGCGTGATGCCCTTGTAGGCCGGCCCGAACAGCATGTCGAACTCCACGCCCGAGTCCAGCAGGGTTTTCGCATAGAATTGCGCGACTTGGCCCAGCAACGCGCCGTCTGCGAACTTGCCGGCGTTGAAGAAATAGGGCGATGTCCGCCCCGCCTTGGTCACGAATTCCCCGAACGACAGCACGCCGGCTTCCACCGCAAAGCGGATGAAGGATTGGCGCAACTCGCTGTTTTGGCTCATCTTTTTTCTCTGGTCTGCAAAAAAGTCCCGCCATGTTACGCATCATTTCCGCCAACCTCAACGGCGTTCGCTC
>NZ_JAELUI010000063.1 GCF_016429285.1 Ralstonia sp. ASV6 | reverse complement strand
GGGCTGGCAGGCGGTGATCGTGGCGGCGGTCATTACGCTGCCGCTGGGCTACACCAGCTCGAAGGAATACGCCGAGCTGGAGTGGCCGATCGACATCCTCATCACGCTGGTGTGGGTGGTCTACGCCGTCGTGTTTTTCGGCACCATCATCAAGCGCAAGACCCGCCACATCTACGTGGCCAACTGGTTCTTCGGCGCTTACATCGTCACCATTGCGCTGCTGCACATCGTCAACAACGCTGAATTGCCGGTGACGATGTGGAAGTCGTACTCGGCCTATGCAGGTGTGCAGGATGCGATGGTGCAGTGGTGGTACGGCCATAACGCCGTGGGCTTCTTCCTGACCACCAGCTTCCTGGGGATGATGTACTACTTCGTGCCCAAGCAAGCGGAGCGTCCGATCTATTCGTACCGTCTGTCGATCGTTCACTTCTGGGCGCTGAACTTCACCTACATGTGGGCGGGCCCGCACCATCTGCAATACACCGCACTGCCGGACTGGGCGCAGTCGCTGGGTATGGTGTTCTCGCTCATTCTGCTGGCGCCGTCGTGGGGCGGCATGATCAACGGGATCATGACCCTGTCGGGCGCGTGGCACAAACTGCGCGCCGATCCGATCCTGAAGTTCCTGGTGGTGGCGCTGTCGTTCTACGGCATGGCGACGTTCGAGGGCTCGATGATGTCCATCAAGACCGTCAACGCGCTGTCGCACTACACCGACTGGACCATCGGCCACGTGCACTCCGGCGCGCTGGGTTGGGTGGCCATGATCACCATCGGCTCGATGTACTACATGATCCCGCGCCTGTTCGGGCAGCAGAAGATGTACAGCACGCGGCTGATCGAGGTGCACTTCTGGATCGCCACCATCGGCGTGGTGCTCTATATCGCCGCCATGTGGGTCGCCGGCGTCATGCAGGGCCTGATGTGGCGTGCCACCGAGGCTGACGGCACGCTCACCTATAGCTTTGTCGAAGCAGTGAAGGCGACGTACCCGTTCTACATCATCCGCCTGCTGGGTGGCCTGTGCTTCCTGAGCGGGATGCTGCTGATGGCATTCAACGTGTTCAAGACCATCCAGGGCAGCAAGGCGGTGGATGCGCCGATCCCTCAACCGGCCCAGGCCCCGCTGGTCGCGGCACAGTGAGGAGACGAACATGAGCAACCAACAAAAGAGCTTCTTCTCGCACGAGACGCTGGAAAAGAACATCGGCTTGCTGATCGTGATGACGCTGGTCGTCGTCAGCATCGCCGGGCTGGTGCAGATCGTGCCGCTGTTCTTCCAGCACTCCACCACCGAGCCGGTCAAGGGCATCGCGCCGTATTCGCCGCTGCGGCTGGCCGGGCGCGACATTTATATCCGCGAAGGCTGCGTCGGCTGTCACTCGCAGCAAGTGCGTACGCTGCGTGCCGAAACCGAGCGCTATGGCCATTACTCGCTGGCTGGCGAATCGGTGTTCGATCACCCGTTCCTGTGGGGTTCCAAGCGTACGGGGCCGGACCTGGCGCGCGTGGGTCAGCGCTATTCGGATGACTGGCACCGCATCCACCTGCGCGATCCGCGTGAGGTGGTGCCGGAATCGAACATGCCGGCCTACGCATGGCTTGCCAAGACGCCGCTCGACAGCAGCGACATCGAAAAGAAGATGCACGTGCTGCGCCAGCTTGGCGTGCCCTATACGGATGCACAGATTGCCGGCGCGCGTGAGCAGCTTGCCGGCAAGACCGAAGAAGACGCCGTGGTGGCCTTTCTGCAGGGCCTGGGCGTAGAGCTGCGTAATGTGCGCGATGTGGCTGCGGCACCTGCCGCGTCGCCCGCCACCGTCGCTACCAAGGAGTGAGCCATGGCCATGCTGAGTGCAATTGCCACTGCGGTCTTCCTGGTGCTGTTCGTGGGGATCAGCTGGTGGGCGTTCTCGGCGCATCGCGCTGCCGCCAACGCGGAATCGGCCATGCTGCCGTTTCTGCTGCCCGATGAAGCCGAGGTCGCCGGCGCACGCGCAGACGCGTCGCGCCCACATCAATAAGGACACAAGATCATGAGCGACTTCATTTCCGAGTTCTGGGGGTACTACATCTCGGCGATTGCCCTGGTGGGTATCG
The DNA here is from genome assembly GCF_016429285.1 of Ralstonia sp. ASV6. Classification (GTDB taxonomy): domain Bacteria; phylum Pseudomonadota; class Gammaproteobacteria; order Burkholderiales; family Burkholderiaceae; genus Ralstonia; species Ralstonia flaminis. The sequence goes on along the minus strand of NZ_JAELUI010000063.1, from coordinate 29,344 downwards.
CCTGGTGCATTTGGCTGCTGTTCTCGCAACGCAAGATCACGATCGCGCCCGGGCAGCAAGCCGGCGACGACACCGGCCACGTGTGGGACGGTGACCTGCGCGAGCTGAACAATCCGTTGCCGCGCTGGTGGATGTGGATGTTCTTGCTGTCGTGCATCTTCGCCTTGTCATACCTCGTCCTGTATCCGGGGCTGGGTGCATATGGTGGTGTGCTGGGTTTCTCCACGCGCGGCGAGCTGGCCTCGCAGCGTGCTGCAGCTGATGCCAAGGTGCGCCCGCTCTACGAGCGCTACGCCGGTATGGACATCAAGCAGATCGCCACCGACCCGCAAGCACACGAAATCGGCCAGCGCTTGTTCCTGAACAACTGCGCGCAATGCCACGGCTCGGATGCGGGCGGCTCCAAGGGCTTCCCGAACCTGACCGACAACGACTGGCTGTATGGCGGTGATCCGGAAACGATCCTCACCACCATCACCAAGGGCCGCCATGGCGTCATGCCGTCGTTGGCAGCGGTGGTGGATGCCAACCAGGCCGCCAACGTGGCCAACTACGTGCGCTCACTGTCGGGCCTAACCTATGACCCGATCAAGGCGTCACGTGGCGAGTCGACCTTCAAGTCGGTCTGCGCCGCGTGCCACATGGCCACCGGCAAGGGCAATCAGGCGCTTGGCGCCCCCAACCTGACCGATCGCGTCTGGTTGTACGGCAGCTCCGAGGCAACGATTGTCGAGACCATTCTCAAGGGTCGCGACAACACGATGCCGGCACACGAGAACCTGCTGTCTCCGGAGAAGATCCGCATGCTGGCGGCCTATGTGTGGGGGCTGTCGAACAACAACACGAGCGCCCAGCAATGAGCGAACACGAACCCGGCTGGCGCCCCATGACACCTGCCGTTGCAACGGCGGGCTCGGACGACACGCCTACCGAGCAGGCGCTCTACGAAGTCCGGCGCAAGATCTATCCGCGCTCCGTGACGGGGGCGTTCGCACGCTGGCGCGTGTGGATGGTGCTGGCCACGCAAGCCATCTTCTACGGTTTGCCGTGGTTTGAGTGGAACGGGCGCCAGGCGGTGTTGTTCGACCTGGGGGCGCGCAAGTTCTACCTGTTCGGGCTGGTGCTGTGGCCGCAGGACGTGATCTACCTGACGGTGCTGCTGGTGCTGTCGGCGTTGGGGCTGTTCCTGTTCACGGCGGTGGCGGGGCGGCTCTTCTGTGGCTACGCCTGCCCGCAAACGGTCTACACGGAAATTTTCATGTGGATCGAGCGGCATATCGAAGGCGACCGCTTCGCTCGCATTCGCCTCGACGGTGAGCGCTGGAGCCTGCGCAAGCTGCGCCTCAAGTTGGCCAAGCATTCGGCCTGGGTGGTGATCGCGTTGTGGACGGGCTTCACCTTCGTCGGCTTCTTCACGCCAATCCGCCATCTCGGCATGGAGACTTGGACGCTGTCGCTCGGGCCGTGGCAAACCTTCTGGATGCTGTTCTACGCGTTCGCCACCTGGGGCAACGCCGGTTTCCTGCGTGAGCAGGTGTGCCTCTACATGTGCCCGTACGCCCGCTTCCAGAGCGTGATGGTCGACCCCGATACCTACGTCGTCACCTACGACACGCAACGCGGCGAGCCGCGCGGTAGCCGTTCGCGCAGCGCAGACTTCGCGGCGCAAGGGCTCGGTTCGTGCGTGGACTGCAGCATTTGCGTGCAGGTGTGCCCGACCGGCATCGACATTCGCCAGGGCCTGCAGTACGAGTGCATCGGCTGCGGCGCCTGCATTGATGCATGCGATCAGGTGATGGACAAGATGCGTTACCCGCAGGGCCTGATCCGCTACACGTCCGAGCGTGCGATGCACGACCGGCTCACCCCGAAGGAGGCACGGCGCCATCTGCTACGCCCGCGTGTGCTGATCTATGCCGGCATCATGCTGGTGCTCATCACGGGCTTCATCGTTGCGCTGACGATGCGCCAGCCGCTCAAGGTGGACGTGATTCGCGATCGTGGTGCGCTGGCGCGTGAGGTGGACGGCGGCAAGATCGAGAACGTCTATCGACTGCAGTTGATGAATGCCTCGGAGCAACCCGTGCGCGTGACCATCACGGCTGAAGGACTGCCACAGCTGGAGGTGCAGGGTGGCCGCGGTGAATCGACCACGCTTGAACTGGCACCTGCAGCCAACCGCCTTTTGCCGATCCGCGTGCGTCGTCCGGCGGATGACCTGACTGCCGGCTCGCACAAGATCCGTTTTGTGATCCAGGCAGACAGCGGCAGCGACAGCCTTGTGCTGCGTGAGCCATCGAGTTTCATCGTGCCGCGCTGATGCGGTTTTTAGAACAGGAGACACAGATGCAGGCAATGCAATCTTCCGCTCCGGCCCGGCCATGGTGGCGCGAGCCTTGGCCGTGGCTGCTGATGGCCGGCCCCTTCGTCGCCATGATCGGGTGCGGCGTCACCATCTGGTTGGCCGTGTCGCATCCGGATCCCGTCATTCATGACAACGTCGTACGGCGCGGCCTGGTCGTCGAGAAGCCCGTCTCCGTGCCGGCCCATGCCGCCCACGGGGAGGTCCGATGAAACGCCGCCTGCTGATGTGGATTCTCTGGCCCGCGTTTCTATCTGCGGCGCTGGCCGAGCTGGTCGTGTTTGCGGTGGTTGACCCGGCGGATCTGCGCTTCTTCGGAGAGCAGATCGCCGTGTCGGCCGAGGCGGTCTACACGGTGTCGTTCTTCGTGTTCTGGTTGCTGTGCGGATTGTCCAGTGCGCTCACACTGTATGTGTCGCCGGGCATCGGCAAGCTGGAGGCGCATGAGCATCCGCTCGTGTGAGCGGATGTCCTGCAAGGGGGCGGCCTAGTTGGCTTGGCCGCTCATCACTTGGCGCAGGCCAGCCATGTCGATCAGCTTGACGTGGCGCTGGCGGATCTGGATGAGACCGGCCTCAGCAAAGCGTGAGAACAGGCGGCTTACGGTTTCGAGCTTCAGGCCCAGATAGCTGCCCAGTTCTTCGCGGCTCATGCGCAGCACGAACTCGGTTGACGAATAACCACGCTGGGCTGAGCGCTTGGACAGGTTCAGCAGGAAAGCAGCAAGGCGTTCTTCGGCGCGCATCGAGCCGAGCGTCAGCAGCATCTGGTGATCCTGCGATATCTCCTTGCTCATGATGCGCAAGAACTGGTGCTGCAGAGAGGGCAGCCGGCGCGAGAGCTGCTGCAGTTGGTCGTAACGCACCACGCAGACTTCGGTGTCTTCCAGCGCGGTGGCATCCGACACGTGGCACATGTCGCCAATGCCATCGAGCCCGACGATCTCGCCGGGCAGGTGGAAGCCGGTGATCTGGTGGCGACCGTCTTCCAGCGTGAGATGCGTCTTGAGCGTGCCGAAGCGGATGCCGTACACGGCTTCGAGCGGTTCACCGAGGGCGTAGAGCGTCTGGCCTTTTTTGATGCGGATGCGCTCGGCAACCAACTCATCCATCTTGCGCACGTCTTCCGAATTCATGCCCACTGGCAGACAGATCTGGCCGAGTACGCAAGTGGAACAACGTGAAGCTTGGTCGGTGAGTGCGATTCGTGTGAGCACAGGGGGGGCGAGTGAATTTCGAGTAAGTGAAATGAGAAATTCTTGTGATGCAACCGCGGCCTATTATAACGGCGACCATGCTGATATCGGATTGTTCCGATAACGTGAATTGCGCGAAATGCACGGAATTCCCGTCAGCAAAACAATAACTTTGGCCCATATCAAAAGAGCGTCAAAAAGATGAATGTTGCCGCGCTCGTGAGCGTTTTTCTGATCGCATTGCTCGGTGGTGTCCATTGCCTGGCGATGTGCAGCGGCATCGCGTTGGCCGCTGAGCGCGGGCAGGTGCCGGTGCGGATCGTTTCGCGTCGCCGGCTGGCGTTCGAGCAAGTGGTCATGCACGCTGGGCGCATCAGTATGTACGCGGCGTTGGGGGCCATCATGGGGGCGCTCGGTGCCACGGTTTGGCGCCAGCAGTGGCTGCCGATTCAACGCGGATTGTTCGCATTCGCCAGCGCTTTGCTGCTCGCTTACGGCCTACTTCTGGTTGTGCGCACCACGGGTGATACATGGCGCAATCCTTGGGTGGAACGTGTGCTTGGCCACCTTGCCGGCGCGCTGTCGAAAATGGGGGCACAACTGGGTGGAAGCCTGCATCACAGCCCGCCATTGGTGCGGCGCTATGTCACGGGTTTGGCATGGGGGCTGGTACCGTGCGGCATGGTTTACGGGGCACTGGCGGTTGCGTTGTTGGCGGGCAACGCGGCATCTGGGGCGGTTGTGATGCTGGCGTTTGGTCTGGGCACGTTGCCGAATCTGCTGATGATGTCCGGGTTGGCAGGCTGGTTGCGGGGGCTGTCTCGCCAGAAGTGGGCGCGTGGCGCGGCGGGCGCCGCCATTGCCGCCTTTGGCGTGTGGGGGCTCGTATGCGCCGCATGGCTGCCGGAGATGCTCAACGCACATGGTTTTTGCCTGGTGCTGTAGCTGTTTGAATCACCCGCAGATCGCCATTTGGCCCTGGGCGGAGCACTAGGACATCTTCCCGGTTGCGGCACCGCAGGAAATTGCCCTACAATCAAACACAATTCGACTCGCCCACCGCGCAGATCAACAATCCCAAGCGCGGCGCCAAGCGACGCCATCCAGCGCAAAAGCCGCAGAAATGCCGCCCTGGACAGTCGATTCGGGCTGGGTGTCAGTCTTCGTTGGCAGCCGTCCGGTGCAGTATCCGTCCCCATGGCGGCGGAAGAAATTGCCCTTGTGGTGCCTGACCGGCACCGGATCAACTCGCTCCTCCGGCCCTTTTTGCGGGCATAGCCACTGCGTTTCGGTGCAAGGCCGCAGGTCCGTGCGGTTCTTGCGCGCCGGGCCCGGGCGGGCAACAGCATTCAGACATACCGCGTGCGTCGCGGTGGGACGACAAACCTCAAGCGTGATGGCGACCCGCCGGACGCGAGTAATGACGAGCCGCTCAACCGAATGAATACCCAAGAGGCGAAAATCGTCCTCGAGACCGCGCTGATCTGCGCGCAGGACCCGTTGCGAGTCAATGACTTGCGCAAGCTGTTCGACGAAGATGTTTCTGCGGATACCATCCGCGTGCTGCTTGAAGAGTTGCGCCAGGATTGGCTTAACCGCGGTGTCGAACTGGTTGCGTTGGCGTCGGGCTGGCGCCTGCAGAGCCGCCCTGAGATGCGCGTATATCTCGATCGCCTGCATCCGGAAAAGCCGCCCAAGTACTCGCGTGCGGTGATGGAAACGCTGGCGATCATCGCGTATCGCCAGCCGGTCACGCGCGGCGACATTGAAGATATTCGTGGCGTTACGGTCAACACGCAGGTGATCAAGCAGATTGAGGATCGGGGCTGGATCGAGGTGATTGGTCATCGCGATGTGCCGGGCCGCCCGGCGCTGTATGCCACTACCAAGCAGTTTCTGGACGACCTCGGGTTGCGCTCGCTGGATGAACTGCCGCCGCTCGAAGATGCCCGTGCCCAGGCGCAGGCAAGCCTGCTGGAGCAGGGCGCAATCGAGTTTGAGGGCGGGGCGATCGCGGTGCAGGAATTGACTGCGCTGGTCAACGATGCACCGGCGGGTGTGGAGGGCGAGCGTGCTGAGGCGCCTTCTGCCGACGGAACTGAACCGCTAGTAGCCGAAGCGGCGAAAGTGGATGCGCCTGTTGTGCGCGCTGAGATCGAGGCCACCGCCGAGGTCCAGGTGAGCGGGTCGAGCGCACCCGAAGCTGAAACCGAAACCGTTGAAACGGAATCGGGAGATCCAAACAAGACCGTGGCTGAGCCGTCAGCGGCTTCCGCGAACGAACACTCGTAAGCCATGTTTGCCGCCCAGTCGGCGCATGGTCTGAACCACTTGAATTGAAAGACGTTGTGAGCACCCTGCCAGATTCCATGGATACACGTATGCCGGCTGATGCCGACGCTTCGGCACCCCGTCAAGAGGGCGCAGGCGATGGCGCTGAGTCATCCGCGCCGCGCCGCAAAGGGCTGCGCAGGGGCTTGCGCAACCTGGTCGCGTCGCGCCGCCAGCAACAGGATGGTCGCCCAGAGGGCGATGCGCCTGCGAGCGAGGTGGCTGCCGATGCTGGCCAACCTGCCCAACCACGCAAAAGCCGCGCCCCGCGCGCCCGTAAGCCGAAGGAAACCCCGGGCAGCGATGCACCGGTGGTGATGGAAGCCGCGGCAGCAGTCGAAGTCGCTCCGGCAGAGGGCCCGGGCGAGCGTGGCGAGCGACGTGGTCCGCGTGGCCGATTCGGCAAAAACCGTCGCCGCCAGGGCGAAGGCCAGCCGGCGGGCGAGCGCACCGAAAATGCCGACCGCAAGAGCGCCAATCCTGGCCGCGGTAAGGGTCAAAGCCGTAACGGTAAGCCGCAACACGGCAAGACAGGTGACCAGGGGCGAGGCAAGCAAGGTGGCAAGGGCGGCAAAGGTTCTGACGACGTCTTCCAATATGTGATTTCCGGGGCGTACGACTCGGAAGCCGATGCTGGTGGCGCATCACAGCCGAGCAAGGTGCGGGAACTGACCGCCGAGGACGACGCCCCCAAGCTGCACAAGATCCTGGCGGATGCCGGCCTGGGCTCGCGCCGCGACATGGAGGACCTGATCCTGCAGGGCCGTGTCTCTGTGAACGGCCTGCCGGCGCACATCGGTCAGCGCATTCTTGCCACCGACCAGGTGCGCGTGAACGGCAAGCTGATTCAGCGCAAGCTGCCCAACAAGCCGCCGCGCGTGCTGCTGTACCACAAGCCGGCCGGCGAAATCGTGAGCCAATCCGATCCGGACGGCCGTCCGACCGTGTTTGATGCGCTACCGCGCATGAAGACCGGCAAGTGGGTCGCCGTCGGCCGCCTAGACTTCAACACCGAAGGCCTGCTGATCTTCACGACGTCTGGTGACATCGCCAACCGCTTCATGCACCCGCGTTATGGCGTCGAGCGTGAGTATGCGGTGCGTACGCTGGGCGAACTTGCGGAAACCGATCGCCAGAAGCTGCTCCACGGTATCCAGTTACAAGACGGTGAGGCCAACTTCCTGCGCTGCGCCGACGGTGGTGGCGAGGGGGTCAACCACTGGTACCACGTCGCCCTGGCAGAGGGGCGCAACCGCGAAGTGCGTCGCATGTTCGAGGCGGTCAACCTGACCGTGTCGCGCCTGATCCGCACGCGTTATGGCAGCTTTGTGTTGCCGCGCGGCCTGAAGCGCGGACGCTGGCAGGAGGTGTCGGCAGAAGACGTGCGTACGCTGATGGGCACGTTGGGTATGAAGGTGCCGGCGGCCAGCTCGGGTGGCCAGCAGAATAATCGCCAGGGCAACCGCCGTCGCGAGGTGCCGGTGCTGATGGGGCCGATGTCCTCAGGCTTTACTGGTGAGGCGAATTTCCAATCGCGTGGCATGGGGGTCGAGAACGGCAATCGTGCAACGCCGGCGCCGCGTCGCCAGTCCAGTCCACGTCAGCCGGACCCGATGCAGACCTCCATGGGCTACATCAATGTTGGCGGCCCGACCACGTTGACGGCGCGCACCCGGATGGGTGGCCGGCCGGACGGTCGTGGCGGTGCAGGTGTAGGTGCGGGGGCAGGTGGCGGGATGCGTGACGGTAACCGCGCGCCAGGCAACAAGCGCCCGGGCAAGGGTGGTGGCGTGCCGAGCGGCAACAAGGCTGGAAGCAAGGCGCGCAGCGGCGGTGGTAATCGCGGCGGCAAGCGTTGAGTCTGGTGGCGCTGTGTGCGGTATCCGCCGCAGCGCCAGATTTTGTGGTGCGTCCAGGGCAATTTTTGCGTTTTGCCCAGAGACGGATTACAATATGAGTCTAATCAAAAGTCATCCTGTAGAAGATGGGCGAATGATATGGGCGTTGCGCCCATTTTTTTTTGCTTCGGCAGGTTGGCAGTACCGGGAAGTTCTTCAGGAAAAACGTGCATCTGACTGATCTGATTGAGAAAACCCTCGCCGCCATGGGCTACGAGCTGGTGGAAGTGGAGCGCGCGCCAGCTGGATTGCTGCGCGTGTATATCGATCAGGCTGAGAACGGCATCGTCATTGAAGATTGTGAGAAGGTAAGTCATCAGCTCACGCGTGTCTTCGAAGTTGAAAACGTGAATTACGAGCGGTTGGAAGTGTCGTCGCCTGGGCTGGATCGCCCGCTGCGCACGCTGTCCGATTTCACGCGTTTCGCAGGCCTGGAGGCCAAGGTGACGCTGCGCTTGCCAGTGGGCGGCCAGAAGAATTTCACGGGGGTCATTCAGGCTCCCACGGGGGAGCCCGGCCAAGAACGGGTCGGCCTCGAGTTTGAGGGAAAGGACGGCCCTGCGCTGCTGGAATTCACGTTGTCGGAACTCGACCGCGCCCGGCTGGTGCCTGTGCTGGACTTCAAAGGAAATCGAAACAAAGGGAACAAGCAATGAGCCGCGAAGTTCTGTTGCTCGTCGATGCGCTTGCGCGCGAAAAAAACGTCGACAAGGATGTGGTGTTCGGGGCGCTGGAAGCCGCATTGGCTTCGGCGACCAAGAAGCGCTTTGAAGAAGACGTGGATGTGCGCGTGGCGATCGACCGTGAGTCGGGCGAACACGAAACCTTCCGTCGCTGGCTGGTTGTTCCCGATGACGCTGGGCTGCAAGAGCCGGATAAGCAGATTCTGCTGTTCGAAGCCAAAGAGCAGGACGCCGACATCGACGTCGACCAATTCATCGAAGAGCAGATTGAGTCGGTTGAGTTCGGCCGCATTGGCGCGCAGGCTGCCAAGCAGGTCATCCTGCAGCGCATCCGTGATGCTGAGCGCGAGCAGATCCTGAACGACTACCTCGATCGCGGCGAAAAGATCATGACCGGCACGATCAAGCGTGCCGACAAGAAGGGTCTGATCGTCGAATCTGGTCGCGTGGAAGCGCTGCTGGCACGCGATCAGATGATCCCGAAGGAAAACCTGCGCACGGGCGATCGTGTTCGCGCGTACATCCTGAACGTCGACCGTACTGCACGCGGCCCGCAGATCGAGCTCTCGCGCACGTGCCCCGAGTTCCTCATCAAGCTCTTCGAAAACGAAGTGCCGGAAATGGAACAAGGCCTGCTGGAGATCAAGGCGGCTGCGCGTGATCCGGGCGTGCGTGCGAAAATTGCGGTTGTGGCGCACGACAAGCGCATCGACCCGATTGGCACCTGCGTCGGCGTGCGTGGTACGCGTGTGACGGCGGTGCGCAACGAGGTTGGCGGCGAAGCCGTGGATATCGTGCTGTGGTCGGAAGATCCGGCGCAGTTCGTGATCGGCGCGCTGGCACCGGCGCAAGTGCAATCCATCGTCGTGGACGAAGAGAAGCACAGCATGGACGTGGTGGTCGACGATGAGAATCTCGCCGTCGCCATCGGTCGTAGCGGCCAGAACGTGCGTCTGGCCTCGGAGTTGACTGGCTGGCAGATCAACATCATGACGCCGGCTGAGTCAGCACAGAAGCAAGCTGAAGAAAGCTCCGTCGTTCGCCAGTTGTTCATGGCGAAGCTGGACGTGGACGAAGAAGTTGCAGACATCCTGATCGAAGAGGGCTTCAGCTCGCTCGAAGAAGTGGCGTATGTGCCGCTGCAGGAAATGCTGGAGATCGAGGCGTTTGACGAAGACACCGTCAATGAACTGCGTAACCGCGCTCGTGACGTGTTGTTGACGATGGAGTTGGCAAAGGAAGAAAAGGTCGAGAAGGTGTCGCAAGACCTGCGCGACCTCGAGGGGCTGACCCCGGAGCTGATCGGCAAGCTGGCCGAGGGGAACATCCAGACGCGTGACGACTTGGCTGAGCTGGCCGTGGACGAACTGGTCGAAATGACCGGCGTTGACGAAGAACAGGCCAAGGCGCTGATCATGAAGGCGCGTGAACACTGGTTTTCGTGACGTTAGCGAGACCCACATCGATCCATTGATCGTTTCTCGCAATCCTCACTAAAACCAAGCATCGAAAGGGTTTGAATGGCAAGCACAACAGTTGCCCAACTCGCAGGCGAATTGAACCGTAGCGCATCGGCGCTGCTGGAACAATTGCAAGCTGCGGGCGTGCAGAAGGCGACGCCGGAAGACGTCATCACCGAATCGGATAAGACCCGTCTGCTCGATTATCTCAAGCGAGCGCACGGCAGTGCCGAGGATGGCGCGCGCAAGAAGATCACGATCACCAAGCGTGAAACCAGTGAAATCCGCCAAGCGGATGCCACCGGCAAGACGCGCACCGTGCAAGTGGAAGTCAAGAAGAAGCGCGTGCTGGTCAAGCGTGACGAGCCGACCGCAGGCCAGTCGGAAGACGAGGCCGCAGCCGCAGCGCCGTTGGTGGACGCCGAGGAAGTTGCGCGCCGCGAGGAAGAGCAACGCCAGCAGGCGGAACAGCTGGCCCGCCAGGAAGCTGAGCTGAGGGCACGCCAGGAAGCGATGGAGCGCGAGGAAGCCGAGCGCCGCGCCCGGCAGGAAGCCGCTGAAGCGGAGCAGAAGCGTCAGGCAGAACTCGCCGCCAAGAAGGCGGAAGAAGAAGCTGTGGCTGCTCGCACTGCGGCAGAAGCCGCAGACGAAGCCCCGCGCCGCAAGGCCGAGGAAGACGCTGCACGCCTGGCGACCGAGCGCGAAGCTGCGCAGAAGGCTGCCGACGAGGCGCGCGTGGCTGCAGACAAGATCAAGGCTGAGGAAGACGCCGCGCGCAAGCGCCGCGAAGCCGCCGAAGCCGAAGCCCGCGCTATCCGCGAAATGATGAGCGCCCCGGCCCGCGTGCTGAAAACGCCGGCCGAGCGCAAGGCAGAAGAAACCAAGAAGGCCGAGCAATCGGGCACGCTGCACAAGCCGGTCAAGCCGGCGGGTGAGGCACGCCCGGCTGCAGCAGCCAAGAAGCCCGCCGCCCCGGCACCCGCTGCAGCGACGCCGAGCTCGCCGTCTGGCGACAAGAAGGGTGGCCGTGGCAAGTCGGGCTGGCAGGACGACAACCGCGGCGGTGGTAAGCGCGGTGGCCTGAAGACACGTGGCGACACGGGTGGTGGCGTTGACGGCTGGCGTGCCGGCTCCAAGGGCGGCCGCAACCGCCATGGCGACGACAACCGCAATGCCTTCCAGGCGCCGACCGAGCCGGTCGTGCGCGAGGTGCACATTCCGGAAACCATCTCTGTGGCCGATCTGGCGCACAAGATGTCGGTCAAGGCCGCTGAGGTCATCAAGCAGATGATGAAGCTCGGCCAGATGGTCACGATCAACCAAGTGCTGGACCAAGAGACCGCGATGATCGTGGTCGAAGAGATGGGCCATCAGGCGGTCGCGGCCAAGTTGGACGATCCGGAGGCACTGCTGATCGAGGGCGTGGATGAACCGACGAATGTCGAGGCTGAGACTCGTCCGCCGGTTGTGACCGTGATGGGTCACGTCGACCACGGCAAGACCTCGCTGCTGGACTACATCCGTCGGGCTAAGGTTGCGGCGGGCGAAGCCGGCGGCATTACACAGCACATCGGTGCGTACCACGTCGAAACCGATCGCGGCGTCATCACCTTCCTCGACACCCCGGGTCACGAGGCCTTCACGGCCATGCGTGCACGCGGTGCCAAGGCAACCGACATCGTGATTCTGGTGGTGGCGGCCGACGATGGTGTCATGCCTCAGACGAAGGAAGCCATCGCCCATGCGAAGGCGGCTGGCGTGCCTATCGTGGTGGCGATCACCAAGGTCGACAAGCCCGAAGCCAATCCGGACCGTGTCAAGCAGGAACTGGTGGCCGAAAGTGTGATCCCGGAAGAGTACGGCGGTGATGTGCCGTTCGTGCCGGTATCCGCGAAGACGGGCGCAGGCATCGACAGCCTGCTGGAAAACGTGCTGCTGCAGGCTGAAGTGCTGGAACTGAAGGCGCCGATCAACGCACCGGCCAAGGGTCTGGTGGTGGAAGCTCAGCTCGACAAGGGCAAGGGCCCGATCGCTACGGTGCTGGTGCAGAGCGGTACGCTCAAGCGCGGCGACGTGGTGCTCGCGGGCACGGCCTACGGTCGTGTACGCGCCATGCTGGACGAAAACGGCAAGCCGGCCAAGGAAGCCGGTCCGTCGATCCCGGTGGAAATCCAGGGTCTGTCGGAAGTGCCGGGTGCAGGCGAAGAAGTACTGGTGCTGCCAGACGAGCGCAAGGCGCGCGAAATCGCACTGTTCCGCCAAGGTAAGTTCCGTGATGTGAAGCTGGCTCGCCAGCAGGCTGCCAAGCTGGAAAACATGCTGGAACAGATGAGCGAAGGCGATGTGAAGTCGCTGCCGCTGATCGTCAAGGCCGACGTGCAGGGTTCGCAGGAAGCGCTGGTGCACTCGCTGAAGAAACTGTCGACCGACGAAGTGCGTGTGCAGATTGTGCACGCCGCCGTGGGTGGCATCACCGAGTCAGACGTCAACCTGGCAACCGCGTCGAAGGCCGTCATCATTGGCTTCAACACGCGAGCTGATGCGGGCGCGCGCAAGCTGGCTGAGCATCACGGTATCGACATCCGCTACTACAACATCATCTATGACGCTGTGGATGAGGTGAAGGCGGCGATGTCGGGCATGCTGTCGCCGGAAAAGCGCGAAGAGACCACGGGTACCGTCGAGGTGCGCCAGGTCTTCCACGTGCCGAAGGTTGGCGCGGTGGCCGGTTGTATGGTGCTGGATGGCTTCGTCAAGCGGAACTCGCTGGTGCGGGTGCTGCGCGACAACGTGGTCATCTTCTCGGGCGAGCTGGATTCGCTCAAGCGCTTCAAGGACGATGTGAAGGAAGTGAAGCAAGGCTTCGAATGTGGCCTGTCGATCAAGAACTTCAACGACGTCAAGGAAGGCGATCACCTCGAGATCTACGAGATCACCGAGGTGGCACGTACGCTGTAATGCGGTGGCCGGGCGCTTGCCCGGCACATCTTTGCGACGGTGGCCCGGGCGCGTCCCGCGCCACCGTTTTGTCTTTTGGGGTTGTCGACTTGTGCCGGCGGCCCTGTATGAGGAACACGCTATGCCGAAGAAATCGGGGTCGGCCTCGGGCCGCAACTTGCGCATCGCCGATCAGATCCAGCGCGATCTGGCCGAACTGATCCAGCGCGAGATCAAGAACCCGGCGATGGGGTTGGTGACGCTGCAATCCGTGACGCTCACGCCGGACTACGCGCATGCCAAGATCTACTTCACGGTGCTGGGTGCCGAGCCGGAAGTTGCCGCCACCATCCTGAACGAGAAGGCCGGCTACCTGCACTCGTTGCTGTTCAAGCGCTTGCACATCCATACCGTGCCGACGCTGCACTTCCACTTTGACGGTTCGCTCGAGCGCGGGATTGAGATGTCTCGCCTGATCGACGAAGCCAACGCCACACGCGCCAAAGACGACTGACGATGGCTGAGCAACACGCGCCCAAGCCACAGAAACCGCCACGCCGCGAGGTGCACGGCGTGCTACTGCTGGACAAGCCGATCGGCTGGTCGAGCAACGATGCGCTGATGCGCACCAAGCGTCTGCTGTGGGCGAAGAAAGCTGGGCATACCGGCACGCTGGATCCGCTGGCGACCGGTCTGCTGCCGTTGTGCTTTGGCGAGGCGACCAAGTTCTCGCAGGACTTGCTCGACGCGGACAAGACGTACGAGACGGTTGTGCGTTTGGGCATCAAGACGAGTACCGCAGACGCCGAAGGCGAGGTCCTGAGCGAGCGGTCGGTATCAGTCACGCCGGAGCAATTGCAGGCTGCCGTCGCACGCTTTGTCGGTGAGATCGATCAGGTGCCGCCGATGCATTCCGCGCTGAAGAAAGACGGCAAGCCGCTGTATGAATACGCGCGTGCCGGGCAAACTGTGGAACGCGCTGCACGACGCGTGACGATTCGCTCCATCGATGTGCTGGCGACGGATCTGGAGTCTGCTGCACCAACGGTTACCCTGCGCGTGGCATGCAGCAAGGGCACGTACATCCGCACGCTGGGCGAGGATCTCGGTGAGGTGTTAGGCTGCGGCGCACACCTGATCGCGCTGCGTCGCACGCAAGTCGGCAACTTGAAGTTGGACGCAGCGGTGACGCTCGACGCCGTGGAAGCCGCGCCGGAGGAGCAGCGTGCAGCGCTGCTCGCGCCAGTTGATGCACTGCTGCAAACGCTGCCGCGTGTGGAACTGAATGCAGAAGACAGCCGCCGCTTTCTGCATGGTCAGCGCTTGCCGCTGCGATTGGCATTGCCGAATGCCGATCAGGTGCGCGTCTACGGCACGCGCGATGATGTGGCCGTCTCGCTGCTAGGTGTCGCTGCCTGGCAGGGGGGCGTGCTGAGGCCGGAGCGGCTCGTCCATCTCTGAGCCGCAGATCAGCCCGCAGGTTACGTACTGCGTCAGGGTTTCACCCTTGCGCTGAATAGCCACCGTCGACCGGGATGGCGGTGCCTGTTACGAAGTCCGAGGCTTGGCTGGCGAGGAATACCGCCGCGCCGGCCAAGTCCGTCGGCTCGCCCCAACGACCCGCGGGCGTGCGCCCTAGAACGGCGCCTTCGTAGTCGTAGTCCGGAAATTCAGCACGCCCGCTTTGCGTGAGTTCGGTATCGATCCAGCCAGGCAGGATGGCGTTGACCTGGATGCGATGCGTTGCCCACTCAACCGCCAGCGCCCGTGTCAACTGCACAATGGCCCCCTTGCTTGCCGAGTAGGGCGCGGCATACGTAGCGCCAAAAATCGACATCATCGAGCCGATGTTGATGATCTTGCCGCCCCCCGCTTTCTGGAACTCCGGGAACACCGCTTGTGCGCAGTGGAAGGCGCCGCTCACATTGACATCCATCACGCGCTGCCAGTCTTGCGGCGTGTAATCCTGCGCCAGTTTGCGGATCGTCATGCCGGCGTTGTTGACGAGAATGTCGACGCGGCCGAAGTGTGCGGCTACGGTCTGCACCATCGCTTGGCAGGCGCCAGGGTTGGTAATGTCGGCGCTGACGAAACGGGCATTGAAACCCGCCGCGACAAGCTGGCCGGCTGCCGTCTGGTTCTTGGCGACGTCGCGCCCAACGATGGCGATGGCGGCGCCCGCCTGTGCCAGGCCGGTAGCGATGCCCAGGCCGATCCCGCCGTTTCCACCGGTGACGATGGCGACGCGTCCGCGTAAATCAAAAAGTTGCATGGTTGAGTACACCCTGAGGCGATGGCTTCAAAAACGAGGGCCACGATAGCAGGGTGGTGCACACCAAACCAATGCCTGATTTGCGCCAATCTGTGACATTTGTTTTGAAGTGACGTCTATCGGTTGCTAAGTAAGTTCTACTGCAATCAGATGTTGAACTCGTGAATATCGACCCGCTCTATGCTCGGTTCCCCAAAAATCAGAACCGAGCGATGGGATGTCGCGCATGCGCATCCCACATGGAGCCCATCCGTGAATCCCACTTCCTCATCGGGCGAGCGCACCCTCTCTGCCTTGGTGCCCTCGCGACGCGTGTTTGTGCTGAGCGCGATCTCGCTGGCCGCGCTGGCGGCCGTGGTGCCGTCTGTTGCGCAGCAGGCGCTTGCGCAACGCACCGCTGACGGCGATTTCATGCGCGTGTCCCGCGCCGTTGTAGACGGCGCGCTTGATGCAACCACCGGCCAGGCGCTGCATGCCGCGCTCAAGAAAGCCGATGCCACGTTCGATGCCCGCTTGCAGCAGCTTGCGGCGTTTATTGCCGGGCAGCCGCCAATGCCCGTGGAAGCGCTGGCGCAGCAACTTGACGTACAGCACCAGACGGCGTTGAGGGGCACGCTGAACCAAGTGGTGTCAGCGTGGTACCTCGGCACAGTCGGCACGCATGTCATCGCCTACGCCGGGGCGCTAATGTACCGGCCCACCGCAGATGTCCTGAGCCCACCTAGCTACGTGCATGGCGGCCCATTGAACTGGGTTGCGTTCACGTTTCTCGCAGACCACGGCTGATACGCCGTCGCCGGTATCGCCCGGCACTGCGATCGTCCACTTTCACTCCATTCTTCTCATGAGCGATCAACAATTGTCCGCCGACGTGGTCATCGTCGGTGCGGGTGCCGCCGGCAGCATGGCCGCGCTGGAGCTCGCCCGCGCCGGGCTGTCGGTGCTGATGCTCGACGCCGGCCCGCGCGTTACGCGCGGTGAAATCGTCGAGAACTTCCGCAACTCGCCCGCGACCACGCGTGCGCTGACCACGCCGTATCCGCCCAAGCCCTGGGCTCTGGCGCCATTTAACGATGTCGACGGCACGGCCCTCGATTATCTGCAGGTCGATGGCCCCGATGGCTATGCCTACCAGACCGACTATCTGCGATTGGTTGGCGGCACGACGTGGCACTGGGCGGGCTGTGCGTGGCGGCATCTGCCGAACGACTTCCGCTTGCAGTCCACCTATGGCGTTGGCCGGGATTGGCCGATCAGCTATGACGATCTCGAGCCGTACTACTACCGAGCGGAAGTGGAGATGGGGGTGTGCGGCCCGGACCCGTCGCGCGGTGCGGAAGATCTCGGTTCACCACGCAAGCAGCCGTATCCGATGGAGAAGATGCCCTGGACCTATCCGAGCAAGGTCCTGGCAGAGGTTGTTGCCAAGCACACCGACTACCGCGTGGTGCACGAGCCGGAGGCGCGCAACACGCATCCGTACGATGGCCGACCAGCGTGCGCAGGCAACAACAACTGCATGCCGATCTGCCCGATCGGTGCGATGTACAACGCGATGGAAACCGTCATCAAGGCCGAAAGGGCCGGTGCACGCGTGCGCGAGAACTCGGTCGTCTATCGCATCGAGACCGACGCTGCCAACAAGAAGGTCGTGGCGGTGCACTTCTACGATCCGGACAAGCGCTCGTACCGCGTGACTGCCAAACGCTTCATTCTGGCCGCGCACAACATCGAGACCACGAAGCTGATGCTCATGTCGAAGGATGACAAGAACCCGAACGGCATGGGCAACAAGACCGATCAGGTCGGGCGCAACATGATGGAGCACGCCGGCATGGAGGTGCAGTTCATCAGCCGTGACCCGGTGTGGATGGGGCAGGGGCCGCAGCACAATTCGGCCATCGACAGCCTGCGAGACGGCCCGTGGCGTGGTGAGATGGCCGCTGCCATCACCCGCATCGACGATAGCAATATGACGGCTCCCGTGGCGCAGCAGGCGCTGGCTTCGGGCCTGGTCGGCAAGAAGCTGGACGCCGCCATTCGGCATGGTGTGGCGCACAAGCTCGAGCTGTCTTCGCACCACGAGGTGTTGCCGAGCGCGGACAACCGTCTGACGCTGGCAGACAAGCGCGACGTACTTGGCATCCCGTACCCCAAGGTCTGGTACCGCATTGACGAGTACACGCGCAAGAGCGCGCGGCGCACCCTTGAGATGTACCAGGCGATCTTCAAGGGCATGGGCGCGAGCGACATCACCTACATCCCCGATGCGAAAGACCCGTTCAAGTTTGCCGCGCAGGATCACCCGATGGGCGGCTTGCTGATGGGCAATGACCCCAACACGTCGGTGGTCGACAAGTACTGCCGCGTACACGAGCAGGACAACCTGTACGTGGCATCGAGTGCCGTGTTCAACAACGGCGGTACGGGCAACCCAACGTTGACCATCGCGGCGCTTGCACTGCGCATTGCCGATACGGTCAAGGCCGATCTGGCACGCGGTTGAGGAGCGCAACATGAAGTTTTCAATGCGACTCCCCCGTGTGTTGCAGGGGCTGCTGCTGACAATGCTGACTGCAGGTGCGGCCTATGCGGCGGATGCGGGCGTCGACCAGACCGAGCTGATTGCGCGCGGCCGTTATCTGGCCAAGGCGGCTGATTGCGTGGCCTGCCATACCGCACCAGGCGGCAAGCCGATGGCGGGTGGCCTGCCGATCGATTCGCCGTTCGGCAAGATCTACGCAAGCAATATCACGCCGTCGAAGACGCACGGGATCGGCAGCTACACCGAGGTCCAGTTCGCGCGTGCCGTGCGCGAAGGCGTCAACGTGCAAGGCCAGCGCCTGTACCCCGCCATGCCGTACACGTCCTATGCCGGGACCACGGACGAGGATATCCGCGCGCTGTACGCGTACTTCATGCACGACGTTGAGGCGGTAGACACCACACCGCCGCCCACCACGCTGGCGTTTCCGTTTAACCAGCGCTGGCTGATGATGGGCTGGAACCTGCTGTTCCTCGATCGCGGCCCCTTCATGCCGGTTGAAGGCAAGGACGCCCAATGGAATCGCGGCAAGTATCTGGTCGACACGCTGGCGCACTGCGGCGCGTGCCATACGCCGCGCAACGTGCTGATGGCCGAGAAGCGCAGCTTGGCGTTCTCTGGTGGTCAAGTCGGCCCCTGGCGCGCGCCGAACATCACGTCGGACCCCGTAAGCGGCATCGGTGTCTGGTCGGTTGATGATCTGGTGCAGTACATGCGTAGCGGCGCCGTCGAAGGCAAGGGGCAGGCCGCGGGCGGCATGGCGGAGGCCATCCAGAACAGCCTGCAATATCTGAGTACGGAAGACCTGACTGCCATCGCTACGTACCTGAAGGATTCGGTGCCGGTGCGCAGCTCAGCCGATACACGCCCAGCGTTCGAATACGGCGATGTCGATGTCGACTTCGAAGCCGGCCTGCGTGCCGTGAACACAGGCATCGGTTATCAGGCCGGTGGCCCGGGGTATCCGCATCTCACGACTGGCGCGCAGCTCTATAGCGCCAACTGTGCGAGCTGCCACCAGACGACCGGCCGCGGCACGCGCGGGCAGGCATTCCCGAGCCTAGCCCACAACACCGTGCTGGGCCGGGACAATGCCGACAACCTGGTGAACGTGATTCTCGACGGCCTGCATATCCGTGTGGGCGATGAAGAACGCCTGATGCCTGGCTTCAAGGATGCGTTGACCGACGCCCAGGTGGCCCAACTGGCAGCCTTCGTGATGCAGCAATACGGTAACCCGACCGTGACGGTGGATGAGGCGCGCGTCAAGGTGCTGCGGCAGGGCGGCGACGATGCCGGTGCACCGCTGCGCAGGTTGATGGAGTGGAGCGCGATTGCCGCGGTGATCGTGCTGGCCTTGCTTGCCGCGTGGTGGAAACGCCGACGCCATCGTTGACTGGCCGGGTGAGAATGAAAAATGCGCTTCGCAGCAATACTGCGAAGCGCATTTTTTTTTGTGAGGCTGCGTGCGTAGCAGGCGATCAGTGCGCGCCAGCCGCCGCCTCCGCGCCACCGGCCGACTTTGCCGGCTTGGTCAGCCAGATAAAGCCGATCAGCACGATAAACAAGACCGCCGAAATCCAGAAGATATCGTTGGCGCCGAGCATCGCGGCCTGCTGCGTGATCGTGCGCTCGATCACGCCATTGGCCTGCAGGTTAGGCATGCCCAACTGCGTGTACTGGTTGATCGATGACGTATAGGCAGGGTTGTATGCATTCGCATGCTCGACCAACTGCGCGTGGTGCAGAGCAGAGCGGTTGTCCCAGATCGTGGTCGAGATCGATGCACCGATGCCACCAAACATGATCCGCACGAAATTCGACAGGCCCGATGCCGCCGGAATCCGCTCGGGCGACAGGCCCGACAGGATGATCGATGTGAGCGGGATGAAGAACATCGCCATGGCTGCGCCCTGGATGAGCGTCGGGATCAGCAGCGTCCGCGTATCGATCTGTGTGGTGAAGTGCGAACGCATCCAGAACACCAGCGCGAACGTCAGGAACGCCGCAGTGGCCACCCAGCGCGCGTCCATTTTCGGCAGGTTCTTGCCGATGACGGGCGAGAGGATGATGGCGAAAATGCCCACTGGCGCCATGATCAGGCCCGCGTCCGTTGCGGTATAGCCCACGATGGTCTGCAGCCACAGTGGCAGGATCACCAGGTTGCCGAAGAACAGCCCGTACGCCACCGAAATGGCGACGACCCCGGCACTGAAGTTGCGCCCCTTGAACAGCGTCAGATCCACCACCGGGTGGTCTTCGGTCAATTCCCATATCAGGAAGAAGGCGAAGCCCACGATGGCGACGACGGTCAGCACGACGATCTCAGTCGAGTTGAACCAGTCGAGCTCTTTGCCGCGGTCCAGCATCAACTGCAGCGAGCCTACCCAGAGCACAAGCAATGCCAGACCGATCTTGTCGATGGGCAGCGCACGTGTGGGCGATTCACGATCCTTGTAGATGGCCCAGGTTGCATACGCAGCCCCGATGCCCACCGGGATGTTGATGTAGAAGATCCACGGCCAGCTCATGTTGTCCGAGATCCAGCCGCCCAGGATCGGGCCCATGACGGGCGCAACCAGTGTGGTCATGCCCCATAGCGCCAGCGCCATCGAACTCTTGGCCGGTGGATACGTAGACAGCAGGAGTGCCTGCGACAGCGGAATCATCGGGCCGGCAACTGCGCCCTGGATGATCCGTGCGGTAATCAGCATGCCCATGTTGGGCGCCAGCCCGCACGCCCACGACGACAGCACGAACAGGATGATCGACGTGATGAACAGGCGCACCTGTCCGAAACGCTGTGTCAGCCAACCCGTGAGCGGCACCGAGATGGCGTTGGCCACCGCAAACGAGGTGATGACCCATGTGCCTTGGTTCGGCGCCACGCCCAGGTCACCCGAAATGGCCGGGATCGACACGTTGGCAATGGACGAATCCAGCACGTTCATGAAGGTGGCCAGCGACAGTGCCACCGTACCGATCGCCAGTTTGGCGCCGGTCAGTGGTTGTGGCGGCTTGAGCGCGGCGGTTGCCATGCGTGTCAGACCTTGGGTGCGGGTTGCGATGCGCTCGGTGCGGAGGCGGCTGCCGGTGCGGTGGCAGAGGCAGGTGCATTGACCGCACCACGGCCACCGTTGGTAGCGATGATGCTGGCGATGACCTGGTCCGCATCCTTGCCGGCTTGGTCGTACACATTGGTTTCCAGCGGCGACGCGGCCGGCGTGGAGGCCAGGCTCTGGCCGCCTTCGTCATGGATATCGACCTTGGCGATCATCGACAGGCCCACGCGCAGCGGGTGGTCCTTCAGCTCCTTCGGGTCGAGCGACACGCGCACCGGCAGGCGTTGCACCACCTTGATCCAGTTGCCCGTGGCGTTTTGTGCCGGCAGCAGCGAGAACGCCGAGCCCGTGCCCGCCGAGAAGCCGACCACCTTGCCGTGATACGTCACGCTGCTGCCGTATACATCGGCTTCCAGCTCAACCGGCTGGCCCACGCGCATGTGGCGCACCTGCACTTCCTTGAAGTTGGCGTCGACCCAGAGTTGGTCCAGCGGCACGATCGCCATCAGCGGCGTGCCCGGGGCAACGCGCTGGCCAACCTGCACCGAGCGCTTGGCCACATAGCCCGTTACCGTTGCCGGCAGGCTCGTGCGGGCGTACGCCAGATAGGCTTCACGCACCTTGGCGGCGGCCTGCAGTACGTTCGGGTGGCGCTCCAGCGTGGTCTGCTCGGTCAGAACGCGGTTGCCTTGCAGTTGCTCCTTGGCGGTTTCAACGGCGGCCTCGGCGGCTTGCAGGGCAGTTTGCGCGTGCGAGATTTCTTCCTGCGACACCGCACCCGTGCCGGCGATCTGCTTGCGGCGTGCGAGGTCGTCCTTCGCCTTGGCGAGATCTGACTGACGTTGTGCCAGTGCAGACGTATAGGCGCTGGTATTCGAGTACAGCGTGCGTACCTGGCGCACGGTTTGCGCGAGGGCCGCTTCGGACTGCTCCAGCGCGACGCGTGCGTCGGCACGGTCCAGCTCGATCAGCGGTTGGCCGGAGGTGACGAGCTGCGTGTCGTCAGCGCGGATGGCCACCACGGTGCCGGCCACCTGCGGCGTCACCTGGACCACGTTGCCTTGTACGTATGCATCGTCGGTCGACTCGAACCAGCGGCCATACAGGCCCCAGTAGAGGCCATAACCGACGCCGGCGACCACCAGTGCGGCGGCCAGCGTGGTCAGCATGCGCTTGCGTTTTCCGTTGCCATTACCGTTGGGCGCCGCCGCAGGAGCTGCAGCTGGGTTTCCGGAACCTGGGGCTGCGGACGGGGCGGCGGCTTGGGGCTTGTTGTCACTCATGATGTTGGCTCGAAAGAATGCGTTGGAACAGTCGGTTCAATTCAAATCAGCTATGCGACGGGGCTTGTTGGGCAGCCTCGCCGGTCGTCGTGTGTTCGGGCTTGGCGCCGGGCAGCTCTTCTGCCGTGTAGCCGCCGCCGAGTGCCTTGATCAGTGCCATCTGCACATCCAGGCGACGTGCCTGCAGATCGGTGGCGAGCTTGCGTTGCTGCAGCACCGTGGTCTCTGCGTTCAGCACGGTGAGCTGCGTGCCCAGTCCGGCGCCATAACGGGTACGGGCCAGGCTGTAGGCACGTTCGGCTTCCGACAGGGCTGTGCGCTGGATCGTGATCTGCGAATCGATACTGTGCAGCGCGGTGATCTGGTCAGCCGTATCGTGCAGGGCTTCGGTCAGCGTCTGGTTGTAGCTGGCGACGGCCGCGTCATAGCTGGCGTACTTGCCGCGCAGGTTGGCGCGCAGCTTGCCGCCCTGGAAGATCGGCAGCTTGAGCGCCGGGCCGATGCCGAGCTGGCGCGAGTTGCCCAGCAGCAGGTTTTCCGGAAGGATCGATGCCACGCTCAGGAAGGCGGTCAGGCTGATGTCCGGCAGGAACTCGGCCTTGGCCACGTCGATGTCCTTCGATGCGGCCTCGACACGCCAGCGCGCGGCCACGAGGTCCGGGCGGCGGCCGATCAGGTCGATGGTCAGGTTGTTCGGCAGCTTGGGCGTGCTTTGTGCCAGCAGCGTCGGGCGGGCAATCGACAGACCGCGATCCGGGCCCTTGCCGAGCAGCGCGGCCAACTGGTTGCGTGCCAGCGCAATCTGTTCGTCGACTTGCTCCAGCTCGGTTTGCGCTGCGGCAACGTTGGCGCGCGCCTGCGTGGTTTCGACTTGCGTATCCAGACCGGCACGCAGGCGCTGGCCGGCGAGGTTGGTCAGGTCCTTGCGCTGGTCGATGGTGCGCTGGGCCACGTCGCGCTGCGCATACAGTGCGGCGAGCTTGGCGTAGGTGCGTGCGACCGAGGTCGAGAGCATCAGCCGGGCCGCCTGGCTTTCGGCTTCCATGGCCTTGTCGTCAGACAGTGCGGCTTCCAGTGCGGAGCGGTTCTTGCCCCAGAAGTCCAGGTCGTAGCTCACGCCCAACTGGATCTTCGATTCGGTGAACCAGTTGCCGCCCAGCGGCGTGCCTTCAAACAGGTCGTAAGAAGACAGGCGCTGGCGTGTCATCTCGGCATCCAGGCCCACGCTGGGGTACAGGTTGCCGCGCACCACGTCAGCCATGGCGCGCGATGCGCGCACGCGGGCAAAGGCGACCTGTAGGTTGGGGTTGTCCTTGATCGCCTCGTCCACCAGCGCGTGCAGTTGCGGGTCGTTGAACTGGTCGACCCAGTTCATCGTCGGCCACTGGCCGCCCTGCGAGGGCAGCGTTTTTGCGCTGGCCAATTGCTCGGGCGATGTCAGCGTCTGCGTGCTGTGCGAGTTGCCGAGGTTGGCGCAGCCTGCCAGCGCGGCCAGTGCAATGGCGGAAAGCGCCACACCCAGGCGTGCCGGCCATTGCGCCCGGGTGTAGCCCGTGCGGCCGCAGGAGCCAAGTGCCTGGGGGGCGGAGTTCAAGGCGTTCATGTTGTTTGAGGTGTCAGGCGATCAGGAGAGCGAAAAACGTTTGGTGCAATTCAGGCTGTGCGGCGTCAGTGATCGGCGGTGCGCTGGCGGTTGCCTTCGGTTGCGGTGCCGTTGTCGAGAATGCGCTTGAGAAGACCGCGCAACGTATCGACGTCGGCGCGCGTGAAATCGGCAAAGAAACGGTTCAGCACACGGGTATAGATGGCGGGCATGCGGTCGGCCATTTCACGTCCGGCAACGGTCAATTCCAGGTGCACGACGCGGCGGTCGGATTCGCTGCGCACGCGCTCGATCAGGCCGCGCTTTTCCATGCGGCTCAGCATGCGGGTGAGCGAGCCAATGTCGGTGTTCAGTTCGCGGCCGAGGTCGGTGGCGGTCTGGCAGCGGCCGTTGGCGAGCAGCACCAGGCAGCTGGCCTGAGAGTGCGTCACGTCCATCTGCGCGACTTCCTGCTCGATCGCCATGGATAGCGCCGTCTTCGCGCGCCCGACGAGGTAGCCCACGCTTTCACACATGCGGTAGTCCTCCACCCGGAACAGGGTTCCGGTAGCAGCAACTTCGGTGGCGGGTCTTGTCTGTTCGAACATCTTATGTATGCGCAATCATTGTCCGGACAAATATACGAATCGGCGCAGCAAACGGCAAGGTGCTGAATGTGTGATTCCAGTTTTAGAAATAATGTGTGATCCAAGTGTCGCTTGCGCAATATCCCTTCATAGATTCGTCAGGGCGTGTCATGTCTTGCGCATCGCAGCATGCTAGAATGTCAGGTTATTCCGCGAGCTGTTTCATGGCTTGCGCCACGTCTTTTCGAGTTCACATCCCATGCGCGCGCTTCGCAACATCGCCATCATTGCCCACGTTGACCACGGCAAAACCACGCTGGTCGACCAGCTCCTCCGCCAGGCCGGTACGTTCCGCGAGAACGAGCAGCTCACCGAACGCGTGATGGACTCGAACGACATCGAAAAAGAGCGCGGCATCACGATCCTGGCCAAGAACTGCGCGGTTGAGTACAACGGCACGCACATCAACATCGTCGACACGCCGGGACACGCGGACTTCGGCGGTGAAGTGGAGCGTGTGCTGTCGATGGTCGACGGCGTGCTGCTGCTGGTGGATGCCCAAGAAGGCCCGATGCCGCAGACGCGCTTTGTGACGCGCAAGGCGCTGGCCCTGGGCCTGAAGCCGATCGTCGTGGTCAACAAGGTGGATCGCCCGGGCGCACGTCCGGACTGGGTGATCAACGAGACCTTCGAGCTGTTCGATAAGCTGGGCGCCACTGACGAGCAGCTCGACTTCCCGATCGTGTACGCCTCGGGCCTGAACGGCTACGCCGGCCTGACCGACGACGTGCGCAGCGGCGACATGAAGCCGCTGTTCGAGACCATTCTCGAGAAGGTGCCGCAGCGTGACGATGACCCGAACGGCCCGCTCCAATTGCAGATCATCTCGCTCGATTACTCCAGCTACGTCGGCAAGATCGGCGTGGGCCGCATCACGCGTGGCCGCGTGCGTCCGCTGCAAGATGTGGTGGTCAAGTTTGGCCCGGAAGGCGCGCCGATCAAGGGCCGCGTCAACCAGGTGCTGAAGTTCCGCGGTCTGGAGCGCGAGATCGTGCCCGAAGCGGAAGCCGGCGACATCGTGCTGATCAACGGTATTGAAGAACTGGGCATCGGCTGCACGGTGTGCGCGCCGGACGCCCAGGACGCGCTGCCGATGCTGAAGGTGGACGAGCCGACGCTGACGATGAACTTCTGCGTCAACACCTCGCCGCTGGCTGGCCGTGAAGGCAAGTTCGTGACGAGCCGCCAACTGCGCGACCGTCTGGACCGCGAGCTGAAGTCCAACGTGGCACTGCGTGTGAAGGACACCGGCGATGACACGATCTTCGAAGTGTCGGGCCGTGGCGAACTGCACCTGACGATTCTGGTGGAAAACATGCGCCGCGAAGGCTACGAGCTGGCCGTGTCGCGCCCGCGCGTGGTGTTCAAGGAAATCGATGGCGTGAAGTGCGAGCCGTTCGAGCGCCTGACCGTGGACGTGGAAGACGGCCACCAGGGCGGCGTGATGGAAGAACTGGGCCGCCGCAAGGGCGAACTGCTCGACATGGCGTCCGACGGCAAGGGCCGCACCCGCCTGGAATACCGCATTCCGGCGCGTGGCCTGATTGGTTTCCAGGGTGAATTCCTGACGCTGACGCGCGGCACCGGCCTGATCAGCCACATCTTCGACGACTACTCCCCGGTCAAGGAAGGCGACCTGGGCGAGCGCCACAACGGCGTGCTGATCTCGCAGGACGACGGCGCGGCCGTGGCCTACGCACTTTGGAAGCTGCAGGATCGCGGCCGCATGTTCGTGTCGCCGGGCGATGCACTGTACGAAGGCATGATCATCGGTATCCACAGCCGCGATAACGATCTGGTCGTGAACCCGATCAAGGGCAAGCAGCTGACCAACGTGCGCGCGTCGGGTACTGACGAAGCCGTGCGTCTGGTGCCGCCGATCCAGATGTCGCTGGAATATGCGGTGGAATTCATCGCGGATGACGAGCTGGTGGAAGTCACGCCGAAGAGCATCCGTCTGCGCAAGCGCCACCTGAAGGAGCACGAGCGCAAGCGTGCTTCGCGTGAAGAAGCGGTCTGATCGCCAGTCGATCCGCCAAGAAAAACGCCCCGAGGTTTCGGGGCGTTTTGTTTTGGTGCGTTGTGCTCAGGAGGGGGAGCCAATGCTGCTTGGTGCCGCGGTCGCCGTAGACCGCGGGCTGCGCCACTCGGGCGGTTTCCACAGATAGCGGAGGTCCCGATCGCGAAACACATCGGCCCACATATCGCCCCATTCATGAAAGGTGAGGGTGATTGGGTTGTGCGTATGGACTTGCCGCGTGATGCCAAAGGTGGGCGCTTCTTCCTCGGGTACGAAACTGCCGAACATGCGGTCCCAGATGGTCAGCACGCCGGCGTAGTTGCGGTCGATGTATTGCGGGTTCTTGGCGTGGTGCACGCGATGCACGGAAGGCGTATTGACGTACTGCCCCAGCCAGCGCCAGAAACCTGCATAACGCGAATCCAGCGCACCCAGCCGCGTGTGCACGAAGAACTGGAATGCCAGGTTGAGGCCCACCGCCAGGATCACCCAATCCGGCGTAAAGCCGATCCACGCCAGCGGAATCCAGAACAGCCACATCCCCGAAATCGGGTAGGTCAGGCTTTGCCGGAACGCGGTCGAGAAGTTCATGCCCTCCGACGAGTGATGCGTCACATGCGATGCCCACATCCAGCGCACACGGTGGCTGGCGCGGTGGAAGAAGTAGTAGAGAAAGTCCTGCAGCAGCAGAAGGAGGGCGAATGACCACCACGTCTCAGGCGCTGCGCGCAGGCCATGGCTGTACGTCCACGAATAGACCGTCTTGACCATCAACCACAGGAAGAACGCGTCGGATGCCTGGTGCATGAGCGCGAGGCAGGCGTTTGAAACGGTGTCCTTGAGACTGTAGATGGACGGGTCACGTTTGCGCCAATACCAAGCCTCCGCGCCGATCGTCAGCAGGAAGACCGGTGCGAAGGCCAGCAGGATCAGGCCGGGGTCGAAACTGGCCGCGCCGGGGGCGCCGTTGGCAGGGTTCATCTGATTGTTGTGATGTGTGTTGTCTCCAACTTGCAGATATACGCCCAACACCCGCGTCGCGAAAGGGGGCGGGCTAGAGCCCTTCCTCGCTTGAGCGGCACGTCGTGTACAGTGCGACCCGTCATTCCCAAAACACAACACGAGACATATGCAATCCATCGCTTCGACCGCGCCCCAGGCTGATGTCCAACCCAACGTGATCGCCGAGGTATGCGGCGGCATCGGCTGGCTGACGCTGAACCGGCCGCAAGCGCTCAATGCGCTGTCGCTGGAGATGATCCGCGCGATGTCGCATGCGCTGCTGGCCTGGCAGCACGATCCGGCCGTTCACGCCGTCATCCTGCGTGGCGAGGGCGGCAAGGCGCTGTGCGCGGGTGGCGACATCCGCTTCTTCCATCGCGCGGCCACGGCCGGAGACCCGCAGCTCATCACCTTTTTCACCGAGGAATACCGTCTCAACCACCTGATCTTCAGCTATGCCAAGCCCTATATCGCGCTGATGGACGGCGTGGTGATGGGGGGTGGCATGGGCATCTCGCAAGGTGCGTCGCTGCGCGTGGTGACCGAGCGCACGAAAATGGCCATGCCTGAAACCAACATCGGCCTGTTCCCGGATGTGGGCGGCGGTTGGTTTCTGGCGCGTGTGCCGGGCCATGTGGGCGAATACCTGGGCGTGACGGGGCAGATGATCGAGGCGGCGGATGCGCTTTCAGTTAGCCTGGCCGATTGCCATGTCTCGACCGAGGCGCTGGCGGCTGCTGTGCAGCGCCTGCGTGATGGCACATGGCAGAGCGCCGAGCAGATCGTCGCCTGCTTTACCGAAGCCGCAACGGTGCCGGACGCCGCCAAGGCGCTCATTGGCCCGCACCGCGCCGCGATCGATGCATGTTTCGGCCAGGCTACCGTCCCTGCAATTCTGGCGGGGCTGGCCGGCAGCACTGACGCCGAGTGGGCCGAGCAGACCGCCGCGCACATGGCCAAGCGCTCGCCGCTGATGATGGCCGTGACGCTGGAGTTGATCCGCCGCGGTCGTCACACCACGCTGGCCGATGAGCTGCGCCGCGAACTGGACATGATGACGCGCGTGTTTGCTGAGGGCGATGGCATCGAAGGCATTCGCGCCCTGGCTGTCGACAAGGACCATTCGCCCAAATGGAAGCACGCGAGCATCGATACCGTGCGCGACGATGAAGTGGCCGCGTTCTTTGTCTCGCCCTGGCGCCGCGAGCAGCATCCGCTGCTGGGGTTGTCGGACTAGAAACCGGTAAACTGCGCGCCTGAATTGACCTGTTGATTTTGCTGTGACTGCTGAACGCCCCACGCCCCACCCGACGCCGAATGCACGCCGCCTGTCCGTCGCCCCGATGATGGATTGGACAGATAGACATTGCCGCTATTTCCATCGCCAGATCAGCCGCCACACGTGGCTCTACACGGAAATGGTGACGACGGGCGCGCTGCTGCATGGGGACGTGCCGCGTCACCTCGATTTCGACGAAGTGGAGCATCCCGTCGCCCTGCAACTCGGTGGTAGCGAGCCCGATGATCTGGCCAAGGCTGCCCGCCTTGG
Source organism: Ralstonia sp. ASV6 (assembly GCF_016429285.1). Taxonomy (GTDB): domain Bacteria; phylum Pseudomonadota; class Gammaproteobacteria; order Burkholderiales; family Burkholderiaceae; genus Ralstonia; species Ralstonia flaminis. Next base: position 516 of record NZ_JAELUI010000063.1, on the reverse strand, counting down.
TGAGCAGTGGGGTTACAAAGAGATCAACCTCAATTGTGGCTGCCCGTCCGAGCGCGTGCAGCGTGGCGCGTTCGGCGCGTGCCTGATGGCCGAACCGAAGCTGGTGGCCGAAGGCGTCAAGGCGATGCGCGACGCAGTGTCGATTCCGGTCACGGTCAAGCACCGCATCGGCATCGACGCCATCGAAACCTACGATTTCGTGCGCGATTTCGTCGGCACCATTGCTGAGGCCGGTTGCGAGACGTTCATCGTCCACGCGCGCAACGCCATCCTGAAGGGTTTGAGCCCGAAGGAAAACCGCGAGATTCCGCCGCTGCGCTACGAGGTGGTCTACCAGCTCAAACGCGATTTCCCGCATCTGGAGATATTGCTCAACGGTGGTGTGCAGACGCTGGAGCAGATCGACGCGCATCTTGCACACGTCGACGGTGTGATGATCGGCCGTGAGGCGTATCACCACCCGCACCTGATGGCCGCGTTTGACGCGCGCTACTACGATGCCGGCACGCAAGCGCT
>NZ_JAELUI010000062.1 GCF_016429285.1 Ralstonia sp. ASV6 | reverse complement strand
AAATCGGGAAACTCCTCGGGACGCGACAGGCCGGTGTCGATCGCCAGCCCGCGCGCCGACATGCCGTACTGCCACTGCCCGCCCACCGCCCGAAAGTAGCTGGCGCCCAGGAAGGCGGCCACATCCCGCGTCGGGTCCGCCCTGGTGGTCAGCCGGAAGCCGGCAAAGCCGAGATCGACCGGCAGCGCCTGGTGGTCCAGCCCGCTCCTGCCGTAGTCGAACATGGCCGGGTCATAGGCAATCAGGTGCGCCTGGCCATCCACCACCTCGTGCATGCGCACGGGCGACTTGAAGAACAACCCCAGGTGGAAGAAACGGGCCTCGAACGGCAGATGCTGCCCGGCCCAGAGGGCGTGATCGGCACGGTAGCCAATGGATTGGTAGCCATCCCACCCCAGGGTGGCCAGCGGCGCAGGAAGCTGCGTGCTGCGTGGCCGATATGGCTGGGCGGCTAGCGTACGGGCACGCGCCAGCAGGCGCGTTTCGTCAAACGGTTCGGGCGCGCCGAGCGGACTGCCGGCGCGATCGCCAGAAGCTATGCTGCGGGACAAACCGGGCGCCAGGGCAAGCAGCCCGGCGGCCAACTGCTTGAGCAGGTCGCGACGATGCATGGGTCTAGGCCAAACCAAGGGTGAGCCATCTTCGCATAAACACCCGCCCAGGCAGCATCCAGCAAGAAACCTTTCATTGGACCCACAACCCTTCACCAAAACCGGGATTGGGGCCGATCCGCGTGGCGCCTATTCTTCAATTGGCGCACAATTCACGCCCTACTGGCCCCAAGCCATTCGCCACGATTCTCACGGCGCACATGTTTCCAACGTTTTCCAAGACTTCGCTGCCTGGCACGGGCCAATCGTCCGACATGACGGTCGCCCTGGAGGCGTTCGATCGTTTCTACGACGACGTCCTGCTGCCCATGTGGCTCGGGCCCGGCTGGAACGCCCAGGCGGGGCTCTGCTATGAGGCGCTGATCGCCGAGAACGGCACGCTGGCGCCCACATCGACGTCGCGCTACCGCGCCATGGCCTGCGCGCGGCAACTGTATACATTTGCGCGCGCCACACAGCTCTCGACGCGACACCAGGCGCTGTGCGCCGAGCGCGCCGCCGCGCTGTGTCACGCGCTTGACACACGCTTTCGCGACACCATCAACGGCGGCTGGCTGTTCTCGATCGACAGCGCGCTCGCCCCGCAGGACACCACCAAGGATCTGTATACGCACGCCTTCGTGCTGTTCGCGGCCGCCCACTGGCTGGCCGTGAGCGATGACCCGCGCGCCGCCGCCTTGATGGACGACGCGCACGAGGTGATTGCACGCCGCTTTGCCCGCGCGGGCACGGATACGAATACTGCCGCGCTGCCGGTGGCCGCCATGGATGCGGCATTTGCCGTGCCCCTGGCCGGTGTTGCGCAAAACCCGGTGATGCACCTGACCGAGGCCTACCTGGCCGCCGCCGCGCTGGGCGAACCGCCCGCCTGGGCTGAAGCCGGCGTGCGCACGCTGGCCGAGGGCATCCTCGCGCGCTTCATCGATGCGCGCACGGGCAGCATCACTGAATTGCCCGTCGACGAGGCCAGCCCGGACAACCGCATCGAGCCCGGTCACCAGTTCGAATGGTTCTACCTCGTGCGGGCGCATGCCGACGTATTCACCCGCTCCGACGCCGGCCGCCACCTGGCCGAAACGCTCGGCCGCGCCCTCGACACCGCCTGCAGCCTGGGCGTCGACCCGGACACGCAGGGCGTGTGCCTCGCACTCGGCCTGGATGGCGCCATGCGCGACGCCAGCCAGCGCATCTGGGCGCAGACTGAATACGGCCGCGCCCTCGCGCTATGCACCGAAACCCACGGCGCGATGCTCGCGCACATGTTGCCGGCGTGGTTTGCGCGCTTCCTGCACGCGCACGGCTGGCATGAGGTGATCGACGCCACCGGCCAGTGCCTGCGCGCCGACATGCCGTCGAGCACCCCGTACCACATCACCACTTTTTACGAGGCGGCCCGGGCAACGCGCACCGCAGCGCTGCCCGGTTCACCTTTACGTTGTACCCAAGTTGTTGAGTGAGGCACCCCATGCATACCCATAACCCCAACGAATCCAAGGCCCGCGCCATCTTCCGGGTGGTCAGCGGCAATTTTCTAGAGATGTACGACTTCATGGTCTACGGCTACTACGCCAAGGCCATTGCGGACACCTTCTTCCCTGCAGGCAACGAATTCCTGTCGCTGATGCTGTCGCTGGTGACGTTCGGTGCCGGCTTCCTGATGCGGCCGCTGGGCGCGATCTTCCTCGGCGCCTATATCGACCGCCACGGCCGCCGCGTGGGCCTGATCGTGACGCTGGCGCTGATGGCGTGCGGCACGCTGCTGATCGCGCTGGTGCCGGGCTACGCCACCATCGGGCTGGCGGCGCCGCTGCTGGTGCTGATCGGCCGGTTGCTGCAGGGCTTCTCTGCGGGCGTGGAACTGGGCGGTGTGTCGGTCTACCTGGCCGAAATCGCCACCCCGGGCAAGAAGGGCTTCTTCGTGAGCTGGCAGTCGGCCAGCCAGCAGGTGGCGGTGATGTTTGCCGCGCTGCTGGGCGTGTTGATGTCGTTCCTGTTGCCGCCGTCTGAAATGAGCGCGTGGGGCTGGCGCGTGCCGTTCATCATCGGCTGCCTGATCGTGCCGTTCCTGTTCATCATCCGCCGCTCGCTGCAAGAGACGGAGGAGTTCCAGAAGCGCAAGCACCGTCCGGACCTGGCTGCCGTGTTCCGCTCGATGGGCCAGAACTGGCGCCTGGTGGGCGCGGGCACGCTGATGGTGGTGATGACCACGGTGTCGTTCTACCTGATCACGGCCTACACGCCGACTTTCGGCAAGAGCGTGCTGCACCTGTCGGACATGGACAGCCTGATCGTCACGCTGTGCGTGGGCGCTTCCAACTTCTTCTGGCTGCCAGTGATGGGCGCGGTGTCTGACCGTGTGGGCCGCCGCCCGCTGCTGATCCTCTTCACCGTGCTGATGCTGCTGACGGCCTACCCCGCGATGCAGTGGCTGGTGAGCGCGCCGTCGTTCGCCCGCATGCTGACCGTGCTGCTGTGGCTGTCATTCCTGTACGGCAGCTACAACGGCGCGATGGTCGTCACGCTCACCGAGATCATGCCGCCGGAAGTGCGCACCACCGGTTTCTCGCTGGCGTACAGCCTGGCCACGGCCATCTTTGGCGGCTTCACCCCGGCGATTGCCACGTGGCTGATCCACGCCACCGGCAACAAAGCGATGCCAGGCGTATGGGTGTCGTTTGCTGCGCTGTGCGGGCTGATCGCCACCCTGGCGATCGTCAAGCCGGCAGGCAAGCACGTGCACGGTGCGGGCACCGCCCCGGCTGCCTGATCACTGGCGCAGTTTGCGGATGAATCTTCCCCCGGGGCTTGTCTCGGGGGATTTTTTTTGTGGTGTATCGCTTGTTTCATCCCCTGCCGGGGCGGGCCCTGGTGGTCCATCCCTTGTTTCATCCCCTGCCGGGGCTGACTCACTTTCTTTGTCTTGCCAAAGAAAGTAAGCAAAGAAAGGCGCGCCCGATGCGGCGAAAGACTCCTTGAATTTCTGTGACCGTGCGGGGAAGGAGCCAAACTCGCTGCGCTCAGACAAGGCTCCTTCCTTTATCCGCACGCTCACAGAAATTCAAGGCGCCGCATAGGGCAGAGGAAAAGCAAACAATCTCTTGCCTGCGCACAACTTCGTCTTGGGTGCCGCTGCGCGCATCGGCGTCACCCCCGCCTTGGCGCTCACATTCGTTGACCGCCGGTTTGGCCTTTGACTTTCCTGCCCTTGATGGCGCCTTGGATTTTTGTAAGCGGGCGGAAAAAAGACGGGGAACTGTCTGAGCGCAGCGAGTTTTCCCCGTCTCCGCCCGGTTGCACAAATCCAAGGGGAAGTCGCCATCTCGGGCGCGCCTTTCTTTTGCTTACTTTTCTTTGGCAAGACAAAGAAAAGTGAGTCGGCCCCGGCAGGGGACGATACCGGGGATGGACCAACACCAGAAACCCCCACCCTCATTCCGACGAACGCGCGCCAACAAGCCCCCAACCCTCGCGTTTCACGCTCAGAGCACCGCCTGCCGAGCACTGAACTCGACCTTCGAAGCAAAAAGCCTCACATGTGGCTCTCCGATCTCCATTCCCCGAGCCAAAAAACGCACGGGTCGAGCTGAAAGCCTCACGTGCCGAGTGATGAACGTCACGATCCGAGCCCAAAGCCTCACACGCGGAGTTCCAAGCTCGACAGTCCGAGTTCAAAGCCTCGCGTTTGAGGTTCCGAACCTTGCGCGCAGCGTTACTGAATCACCAGCCCGTTCGGCCCGACCACGCCCAGCTCCACATAGTGCGAGCCCGGTCGTGTGCGATCAGAAAAATCCACCACAAACCCGCCGCCCACATCAAAGTTGCGCAGGTTGGCCAGCTCGCGGCGCACCTGGTCGCGCGTGGGCTTGGGGCCGGCGCGGCGCACGGCTTCGGCCAGCACCTTGGCCGCCACAAAGCCCTCCACCGCGCGGAATGACAGGTCGACATCCTTGGCGCCCACGGCCGTGCGGGCGCGGTTGAATTCACGGATGACGGGGTTCACGCTCTTGCCCGGGTTGGGCATCACCAGCGCCAGCGAGTAGCCTCGCACCGCCTCGATGCCCGCCACCTTGAGCAGGATGCCCGGATCGATGGACGACAGCCCAAGCAGTTGCGCCCCGCCCCCGCGCGCCCGGTACTGCTTGACGAACTGTGCGGCGGGCTCCGCCGTGGCCCCCAGGAAGATCGCCTGCACATCGGTACCCAGCAGCTTGTCCACCGCCGGGCCGACGGCGGCTGTGTTGCGCGGGTACGAGGCCGTGGCAGCAATCGTCAGCTTGTAGGGTTTCAGCGTGCGCTCCACGCCCGCCAGCGCCTCCTTGCCCAGCGCATCGTCCTGATACAGCACACCGATGCGCGTGATGCCGATGGTGACCAGCGCACTCACCATCTTGTCCATCTCCTGCTGGTAGCTCGCCTTGATGGGGAACACCCACGGATCGCCCGTCATGGTGGTGGCGCCAGTGGCCGGCCCAACCAGCGGCAGATTGGCCTCGGCCAGCACGCCGTTGCGCATGAGCGCTTCCACATTGGCGGTGCCCACGATGGTGAGCGCCGCCACCGGGTTGTCGATCTTGGCCATGTCGCGCACGTTGCGCACGGTCTGCTCGACCTTCTGCTCATCGTCGCGGGCGACCAGGCGGATGTATTCGCCATTGATACCGCCGTCGAGGTTGAGCCAGTCGAAGTACAGCCGGGCGCCAGCATTGAGCGCGCGCCCCGTGGCAGCCTGTGAGCCGGATAGCGGCAACGATTGGATGACGCTGATGTCGGCGCGGGCGACAGACGCCGCGAGCACCGTGTACAGCGTGAGCGAGACCGCAAGCGCGGCGGCCCACGGCCGGCCGCGCCAGGTTCTTCCGCGCGCCCCCCGGCTACGCGTGTGATTTCCCGTTTGCATTGCTAGCACCCTTCACCGTCACATCTTGGGCAACGGCGTTATTGTCGAGGCCGCCTGGGCGGCCCGCTTTGTCGTTCTGGTCGCGCGGAACATCATTCACGCGGGCGATAGCCTGCCATCGCGCAGGGGCTTCGACAAGTCCTGCCGGGGTCGTTTTAGACTCACGCCACCGCTTCTGTCGCAAACCCGCCATGCCACAGCGCCTCCTGCCCACCGATGTCGAAGGCCGCACGCCGCCCTCTCCGGCGCATCCGGTGCGGTTGTACACGCGGCAGATGGACGCCAACACGCGCTTCCCGCGCCATACGCATCCGTGGGCGCAGGTGGCGTACAGCCACAACAGCGTGTTGCGCGTGCAGGCCGGCGACACAGCCTGGGTGGTGCCGCCCTCACGCGCAATCTGGATTCCGCCCGGCATCGAGCATGAGGTGTGGGTGGTCGAGGCAGCATTCCTGCGCACCCTGTACGCCGACCCGTCGCTGGCGACGGGCACGCTGGCGCAGTGCCGTGTGATGGAGGTGTCACCGTTGCTGCGCGAGCTCATCGCGGCGATGGACGTACGCCACCCGCTGCCGCCCGCGCGCGAGCAGGCGATGGGCGCCCTGATCCTCGACGAAATCCGCCACAGCGCCCCGCTGCCGCTGGATCTGCCCATGCCCACCGACAAGCGCCTGCGCGCCCTCTGTGAGCGCGTGATGGCCGACCCCGGCACGCCACTCACCTTCGATGCCCTGGCCCGTGACGTGGGCGCCAGCGAGCGCACGCTGGCGCGGCGCTTTCGTGAGGAACTGGGTGTGAGCTTTTCTCAGTGGCGTCAGCAGGCGGTGCTCGCCAGCGCCATTCCGATGATGTCGAAGGGGGTGCCGCTCGCACGCGTGGCGCAGGCGCTGGGCTACAACAGCCAGAGCGCGTTCTCGGCGATGTTCCGCCGGGCGTTCGGTCAGAGCCCCAGCGCGTTCCTGCATCGGCCGGGCTCGGAGGGGGACGCCGCTTAGATCGGCGGTATGCTCATCGCCGGCAGCAGCATCGCAAAGCGCGCGCCGCCACCCTCTGCGGCATCGAGCCGGATTTCGCCGCCATGTACCAGCGCGATACGCCGGACGATCGCCAGGCCCAGGCCGAAGCCGCCGGTATGGCGGTCGCGGCTGGCGTCCAGGCGCAGGAAGGGCTCGAACACGCGCGCACGGTCTGGCGCGGGAATGCCGGGGCCGTCGTCTTCCACGGTCAGGAGCAGCGCACCGGCGTGGCCGGTCTCCACCCGAACGGTGATGGTGTTGCGTGCATAGCGCGCGGCGTTGCGGATCAGGTTGAGCAACGCACGCGCCACCAGGCGCGGATCGCACACATGGTGGGTGGGGGCGGCCTCCGTGTGCACGGCCAGCGTGAGCTGGCGGTCCGCCACATCGTTGGCGACGCTGGCGACCACACTGTCGAGCCACTCGCCCACCGCCACGCGCATCAGCACGAGGTGCGTGGCGCCCTGCTCCAGGCGGCTCAAGGCCAGCAGTTCGCTGACCAGTTCGTCCAGCTCACGCACGTCATGGCGCAGGGCGTCCAGGCGCAGGGTGCGCTGCGCCTCGGGCACGGGGGACTGCAGCAGCGCGATGCCGAATTCCAGCCGCGCGATCGGCGTCTTCAGCTCGTGCGAGATGCCGTTCATCATCTCGCGCTGGTGCTGGATCGATCCCTGAATGCGCTCGGCCATCTCGTTGAACTGGCGCGCCAGGCCGTACACGTTGGAGCGCTTGGGCAACTGGGCGCGCGTCGACAGCTTGCCCGCGCCAAAACCGCGCGCCGCCTCTTCCAACGCACGCAGGTCGCGCCAGTGCAGCCAGACCCAGGCCAGCAGGGGCAACAACGCAGCAATGGCGATCAGCGAGTAGGCGATCAACTGGATGCCGAGGTAGTCCATGTCTGCGCTGTAGGCATGCAACACGGTGCCATCGCGCAGCGGCAGGTAGTAGTCCTTGCCGTTGGTCATCAGGATGAGCTTGTGGTCGGCCAGATCGTGCCGCTGCTGGGCGGACAGATCCGGCACGGTATCCGGGTCGACCAGATCGAACTTCTCCCACGCGTTTTTGTTCAGGCGCGCCAGTGCGGCGTCGCGGCCGGCCGGGCTCGCATGGTCCAGGTAGTCCTGCAGCGTAAAGGCATAGCCCTTGCGCACCTCGCGCTCACCATGCGTGAGGGTGTCGTGAAACAACCAGACAAAGGACTTGTTGACGCCAATCAGCGCCAGCGCCGCCGCCAGCACCACCATGGCGTAAAGCTTCAATAGGGACTTGAGCACGGCTCAATCCTCCCAGGCTGATGGGCTGAACAGATAGCCGCGCCCCCAGATCGTCTTGATCTTGTGTGGCTCGGGTGAGGCATCGCCAAAGCGGCGGCGCAGGCGCGAGATGCCCGAATCCACGGTGCGGTCCAGCCCGTCGAACTCGATGCCGCGCAGCTGCTTGAGGATGTCGTCACGGCTGAGCACGGTGCCCGCGGCGCGCGCCAGGATCAGCAACAGGTTGAACTCGGCCGTCTTCAGGTCGACCGGCTGACCGCGCCAGCTCACAGTGCGATTGGGCGGCGAGATGGCCAGCTCGCCAAAGACAAGCGTGTCGTCATGGGGCGCAGCCGGTTCCGAATTCGACATGGCCGGCAAAGCGCGGCGCAGCAAGGCGCGGGCCCGTGCCACCAGCAGGCGCGGCTCGATGGGCTTGAGCACGTAGTCGTCGGCGCCAATCTCCAGGCCTGCCACCTGGTCGTAAGTATCCACGCGCGCCGTCAGGATCAGCACCGGCACGCGTGAGAACCCGCGAATGCGCCGGCACACTTCCATGCCGTCCATGTGCGGCAGCATCAGGTCCAGGATCACCAGCGCCGGCTCATGCTCGCGCACGGCAGCCACGGCGATGTCGCCCCGGCGCACCACCTCCACGGCAAATTCGTAGTTGCTCAGGTATTCACTGATGAGCTGCGCGAGACGGTCGTCGTCTTCGATCAGCAGCACCTTGGTCTTGAGCGGCTCGTCGGTCATCGCCGTCATCGCTCATACCCCCGTTTTTCTTTTGATGGGGCGCAGTGTACGGCGGGCGGCTTGCAAGTGGAGGGCCCGGCGAAACTTGCAAACACTCGCGCACAATTGCGCACAACTTCCTGGCAATTTCCAGACAGACGTGCGCGCGGCCTCTCGCCAGACTGCGGACTCTCTCTCAAGAGGTCCAACAAGAGGTCCTACGTGTCGACTCATCTCTCCCTGCGTCTCCCCCCGCGTCTTGCATCCCGCTTCTCCATTCCTTACCTGGTTCTGCTCTCGGGCATGTGGCTGCCGGCAGCGTCTGCGTATGCCGACGAGGCTTCGTACTCGCTGTCGCTCAACGCAGGCGTGGCCCCGCGCTACCAGGGAGGCAAGCAGTACACCGTGACCGCCGGCCCAGGCTTCCGCGCGGATTTCGGCAACGGCTGGTTCATCGACCCAACCCAGGGCGGTGCGGGCTATGCCATCCGTTTCCTGAACGGCATGTTCGCGTCGGCTGCGCTGTCGTATGACCCGGGCCGCTCCGACACCAACCGCTATGGCCGCCCCGGCTCGGACTACCTGAAAGGCATGGGCTCGGTGAAGGGCTCGCTGCTGGGCGTGTTCACGGTGGGCGGCAAGATCGTCGGCGAGACCACGGCTACCGCCTCGCTGGAGGTGCCACTCACCAACCGCGAGCGTGGCTGGTCCGGGCACATCGACATGGCAACGCCGCTGGTGAGCTGGGGCACCAGCAAGATCAGCGTGAGCCCGAGCCTGCATTTCGGCTCGCGCAAGTACATGCAGACGTACTTCGGGGTGACGCCGCAGCAGTCGATCAACAGCGGCTTTGCGCAGTACGACGCGGGCAGCGGTCTGCAGGCCGCTTCGGTGACGGTGGCCTGGACACACGCCTTCTCGCGCCACTGGGCCATGCAGACGGCGATCGGCACCACGCGCCTGCTGGGCAACGCCGCCAAGAGCCCGATCGTGCAGAACAAGCAGAGCTACTTTGGCGGCACGGGTGTCGTCTACACGTTCTAAGTTCGCCAGATCTCAGGCGAGGGCGGGCAATGCGTCCAGCCACGTCACCGTTTCGCGCCACCACGATGCACCGGACGACGCGCGGAAGAAGCCCATGTGGCCGACGCCCTTGGCGGGCAGCGCAGCACCGCCCACCTGCCGGCGCGTGACGCTGGCGGCGGGAAATTGCGCAACCAGCGCATCGATGGCGCGGGCAGGCGCCATCGGGTCGTCATCAAACCCCCAGGCGAGCAGCGGCACCGCGAGCCTCGGGTAGCGCGACGTATCCAACCCCGCCCCCGGTGCAAACAGGTAGCCGCGCTGCCGGGCAAAGCGCGCCCAATCGCCCAGGATGGTGGCCGGAATCGACATCGGCCCCATCCCGACGGCAGACAGCGGCAACATGCCGCCGCGCACGCGTGCCACCATCAGCGGAATCCGCACGCGCAACAGCCACGCCAGCTGCGGCCGGCTCAGCAGCCCCCGCCAGGGCCACAGCCGCGCATTGGGCAGCGACACCGCCACATGGACCAGCGCATCGGCATGCACGATGTGCGGCGCCAGCCCGGCCAGTTGTCCGCCCGCGCTATGGCCGAGCACCACCAGCCTGCGCCCGCCACAGCCCTCGGGGACGAGCGTGTCGTGCACCCACTTGAGCACGGCGTCGATGTCCTGCCGGCCCCAATCGGCAAAGCGCGGCGCAGGTGACAAATGCGCGGGCCCGGTGGCCAGTGCGTCCCCGATGCCGCGATAGTCGAACGTCACCACGCGCCAGCCGGCCAGGCAAAGCCCGCGCGCAAAGGCGCCATAGAACTGGCGCGGCACGCCCAGCGCCGAGCAGATCACCACCGTGCCGTGTGCACCCAGCCCTGGGCTGGTGACAGTCACGGGCAGCAACCAGCCGTCGGCCGTGCGCACGTGGTCCTCACGGGTGGGAAGCGCATCGGCGGGGTAGTCAATCGGTTCGCGCTGCATAGGGCACTCCGCTCGGGGTGTCGAGGATGCTGGCAGTATGGGCAGCAGGGGTGGCGATCACAATTACGCGACAGGTAATCGCCGCACCTACCCGACTCTGCTTCAATAGGTGCCATGAAACCCGCCCAGCCTCCCTCCGCCGACAGCACCGCCGTGCTGGATGACGCCGACGTCGCCCAGGCCAGCGCCGAGCCGCCCGAAGCCGCGCTGACCCGCTTCCCGCAACTGCTGCGCTTCTGGCGCACCCGGCGCGGCTACAGCCAACTGGCCCTGGCGCTGGCGGCCGGGGTGTCGCAGCGGCACGTGAGCTTTCTGGAATCGGCGCGTGCCGCACCCAGCCGCAACATGATCCTGCAACTGGCCGAAGAGCTGAACGTGCCGCTACGCCATCGCAACCAGATGCTGCTGGCCGCCGGCTTCGCGCCCGCGTACCCAGAGCAGGGCCTGGCCACGCCACCTGACGAAACCTCGCCGATGATGCAGGCGGTGCGCCACGCGGTGAAGCTGATCCTCGATAAGCAGGCGCCCTACCCGGCCATCGTGCTCGACCGCTTCTGGCACCTGCTCGACGCCAACGCCGCGCACCGGCGCCTAATGCGCTGGGCCATCGGTGACGACCGCTCTGAGGGTGCACCCGGCGCCGTCAACATGATGAAGCTGGTGTTCGACCCGACCGGGCTGTGGCCGGCGATTGTGAACCGCGAAGAAGTCGGCCGCTACCTCGCCCGGCGCGTGCGGCAGGAACTGGCCCTGCACGCCATCGACCCGGCCACGCAGCGCCTGCTGCACGACATTCGCGCGCTGCAGCCCGCCCTGTTCGATGCGGCGGAAGCGCCGTCGTCGCCCACGGCAGCCGGCACCGGCGATCCGCTGCCCTTCCTGCCCGTGACCGTGCAGCGCGACGGTGTGACGCTCTCGCTGTTCACCACGCTCACCACGCTCGGTACACCGCGCGATGCGGGGCTGCAGGAAATGCGCATCGAGTGTTTCTATCCGGCGGATGAAGCATCGCGGCGGGCGCTGGAACGGATTACGTTGTAAGCGCACACGCATTGCAACGAGAATCATTCTCATTTATATTGACCGGTCGATTTGTCTCCCATCGGCGGCCGCAGTGTCGCCATGTGCCTCATGACCGACCTGTCGCATCCCCCCATTTCGGCCGAACCCGGCGTCAAGCCGGCGGCAAACGCCCGCCCGGCCAAAGCCAAAGCCGAACACCCTGCCAACCACCGCGCCACCCTGGTGCGCTGGCTACGCAAGACACACGGCTGGTTCGGGCTGTGGGGGGCGGTGATCGGGCTGATCTTCGGCGTCTCCGGCATCTGGCTGAACCACCGCGCCGTGCTGAAACTGCCGGTGGCGCAGCAGCGCACGAACACGCAGATCGCCCTGCCCGATCCCATGCCCGCCACGCCCGAGGCCATGGGAGCGTGGCTGCAACAAACGCTAAGCATTTCGGAACCCGCCAACCGCATCCGCGTGGAGAAGGCCAAGCCTGTAGCCTGGGCCGAGCGTCCGGCCAAGGGGGAAGGTCACAAGGAGGCCAAGGAAGGTCAGGAAGGGTCGGGGGACAGCGCCGCCAAGACCGAAGGTGACACCCCGCGTGAAACCGCCAAGCCACTGATGCAGCCCGAGCAGTGGACCTTCAGCTTCGGCAATGCCACCACGCAGATCCAGGCCGAGTACTGGGCCGGCAACCGCTCGGTATCGATTCGCCAAACCGACAACGGCTTCCTCGCCACGCTCAACAATCTGCACAAGGGTGTCGGCATGACAGTGCCGTGGATTCTGCTGGTCGATACGCTGGCCGGCTGCCTGATCTTCCTGTCGATCTCGGGCCTGTGGCTGTGGGTACTGACCACCAAGCGGCGTACTGTCGGCTGGACGATCTTCGGGCTGGGGAGCGTGCTGACGCTTGGGCTGATCATCGCCCGGCTGTAACGCTTGCCCTTATTAAGGGCGGTCCACGCTCCGTTCTGTGAGCAGCCGCTGGATCGCCCGCATGCGCGCGCGCACCATCTCATCGCGGCGCTGCGCCACACAGGTCATCAGGATCTCGATGACTGTCAGATGCACCAGGTACGCCTCGGTGCCGACCCGCATCACCGCATCTTCCGGCACATCCACCGTCAGCGCGATCTGCGCGCGCTCGGCCAGCGGTGTGCCCGCCTGGGTGATGGCGATCACGCAGGCGCCCTGCTCCGCCGCGTAGGCAATCGACTCCAGCAGATACGGCATGCGCCCCACGTGCGAAAACGCCACCACCACGTCCGATGCACCCAGCGTGGCGGCCGACACCAACTGCAGGTGCGCATCAAAGTAGGCGTTGGACGCCAGCCCCAGCCGCATCAGCCGCGCCTGCATGTCGTTCGCCATGAACGACGAGGCCGCACCGGCCGCATAGCAATCGACACGGCGTGCGCGGGCGATGCGCTCGGCGGCGGCGTCGATGTGGGTGGCGGAAAGCGTGTCGCGCAGCCTTGCCAGCGCACGCGTGGCACCGTCGATGACCTTGCTGGCCACCAGTGCGGGCGGGTCAGCCCGGCCGACGTGGCCCGGCAGCGTCGGCTGCGCGTGCGCCAGTTCGGCAGCCAGCGTGGCCTTGAACTCGCGCAGGCCCTCGAAGCCGAGCGCCTGGCACATCCGCACAATGGTCGGCATCGACACACCCGCGCGCACGGCCAGCGTCTCGACCGATTGTTCGAGCGACAGCTCCGGCGCCTCCAGGATCAACCGCGCCACACCCTGCTGCGCAGGTGAAAGCGCGGGCAACTGGTCACGCAATGCATTGAGTACGGGCACGGAGAGCGAAGGCATGTCGGCGAGCAAGCGAAAACGTCGCCAGTGTAGCGGCAGCCCCGTGCCGCACCGCCGGCCCGAGGGAAAACCCCCAAGAATCTGTAAGTCCGCGGTTTACGCACACCGCACAAAGACCGTGCGCCGCCCCACCCGGCGAGGCGTGCGCGGCGCTTTGCCGGTGCGCGCGTAACTTCAACCCTTACAGACACGACTTGCCTGAGAGTCGGCCCCCGAGCCAATCCGGAAACCCACTCCGGCAATACAACGACAAGGGAGCCACATGACCACTTCGATCCGTTCCATTCCACTGTCCGCCGCCACACTGGCGGCCCTGCTCGCTTGCGGTGCCGCGCACGCGCAATCCAGCGTCACGCTGTACGGCGTGATGGAAACCGGCCTGCGCTACAGCACCAACAACGATGCCGCCGGCCACGGCAAGGCAGAAGAGGTTGGCGGCTACTACAGCGGCAGCCGCTTCGGCATTCGCGGGTCGGAAGACCTGGGCAACGGGTTGAAGGCGGTGTTCCACCTAGTCAGCGGTTTCGCATCGGACACGGGTGTCGGCTCGACCAACGACATGGGCATGGGCGGCTACAAGCCCACCACACCAGCCACGTCGCGCCTGTTCGGGCGTCAAGCCTATGTTGGCCTGGAGGGGGGCTTCGGCTCGCTCACGTTCGGGCGCCAGGAAAACCTGGTCTTCAACACGGCCGGCCAGTACGACGCGCTCGCCATCGGCAACCTGGGAGCAACGGCGTGGCACGTCACCGCCACCGGCGTGCGCATCGACAATTCGGTCAAGTACGTGGGCGATTTCAACGGCCTGCGCCCGGGCGTGATGGTCGGCATGGGCGAACAGGCGGGCGCGTTTTCAGCGGGCAACTACAGCGCGCTATCGCTCAACTACGCCAGCGGCCCGTTCGCCGTTGGCGGCGCATGGGAGCAACAGAAGGACCTGCTGTCGGTCGCCACCCGCACGTGGACGACGGGCGGCAGCGTGCAGGTCGGCCCCGCCAAGCTGATGCTCGGCTACATCAACTACCGCGACGGCACGCCCACCAAGAACGACCTGATCCTGGGCGGCGTGAAATATGACTTCAGTGGGCAATACAACCTGGTGGTGGGCGGCATGGCCACGCGCCAGCGCAACCCCGACGGCCTGCGCTACACCGCCTACGCGATCATGAACTACGTGGTCAGCAAGCGAACCTGGCTGTACGTCGGCATGGACTACACCCACCAGAAGGACGCCGGCACCGTGCTGGCCGCCGCGCTGCCCAAGTCGTCACAGACCGGCGTAATGGTGGGCATGCGCCACGGGTTCTAAGATCGACGCCCGACCTCCCCGGACATGGCGCTACCGCAAGCGTCTAGACGGTGTGGCCGTACCCTGCCCTAGATGGCGCCTTGAATTTTCGTAGGCGGGCGGAAAAAAGACGGGGAACTGTTTGAGCGAAGCGAGTTTTCCCCGTCTCCGCCCGCTTACGGAAATTCAAGGAATCTTTCGCCATCTCGGGCGCGCCTTTCTTTGCTTACTTTCTTTGGCAAGACAAAGAAAGTGAGTCGCCCCCGGCAGGGGACGAAAAGGGCGCAAACCAACAACGTCCTTAAGCAGTCGCCCCCGCAGGCGGCTCATTCGAGCCCAGCGATACCCTCTCCCCACCCACCTGCGTCATCCACTGCTCAAACGCGGGCGACGTCCGCAACACCGTAGCCGGCGTCGCCAGCGGCATCTTCGCCTCATCAAACGCATCCTTGAGCACGACATTGAAAGCACGCAGCACCTCGGCCTGCTTCTGCGGGCGGGTCTTGAAGCGGCCCTTGACGAT
This sequence comes from Ralstonia sp. ASV6, assembly GCF_016429285.1. GTDB lineage: Bacteria > Pseudomonadota > Gammaproteobacteria > Burkholderiales > Burkholderiaceae > Ralstonia > Ralstonia flaminis. The sequence goes on along the minus strand of NZ_JAELUI010000062.1, from coordinate 16,375 downwards.
CATGGCGCCGCCATTGCTGCTGTCAAAGCGGTCCAGTCCAAAGACTTCCGCACCACCCAGCAGCGTGTAGGCAAAGCGCGGCTCGCCGGCAATCTGGTCGGCTGCCGTGCGTACGAGGTCGATCGCCTTCTGCGGATCGGCATCCATGGCAACGCGCACCTCAAAGTCCGCAAACGAGTAATCGCGCGAGAGGTTGCGTACGGTCTTGATCTGGCTGAACGGAATCGAGTGGATCGCGCCCGTGCCGTCCCGCAATCGCACCGTGCGAATGGTCAGGCTGATGACGGTGCCGGTGGCCACCCCCACGTCCACCGTGTCACCCACGCTGATGGTGTCTTCCATCAGGATGAAGATGCCGGTAATCAGGTCCTGCGCCAGCGACTGCGCACCAAAGCCCACCGCCAGGCCGATCACCCCGGCGCCGGCCACCAGCGGCGTCACGTTCACGCCCAGGTTGGCCAGCACGCCAATGGCGGCCGTCACGATCAGCGTGACTTTCAGGCCGTTGCGCAGCAGCGGCAGGATCGTGCGCGCACGTGTGCTGGGCTGCGCGCGCGATGTGGCCGGTGACAACGCCCGCAGGATGGCCGTATCGAGCAAGATCCACGCGAGCCATGTGGCAAACACGGTGCTGATCAGCCCCGCCAACGCATCGGCAATGCGCCGCCCGTTTACGGAACTGTGCATCACCTCCACCAGCGTGTGGCCCCACACGCGCAGCACCAGCTCGACAAAGACGATCCAGATGCCGAGCTGCACCAGCGCCGCAAAGAAATGCTTGAGCCGCTCCACGTACGGTGACGTGCGCGTGAGCCGCAGGTGCGAGCGCCAGCTCGCGCGTGGGCGCACCACGGCGGTCAGGAAGAACGCCGCCACCAGCAGCAGCGAGGTCATCACCGCGCGGCGCGAGATGGCATCCACGTTGTCGGGCATGGTGAGCGTGGCCGCCACCGTCACGCCCGCCAGCACCACCACGGGCACCGGCCACAGCGCAGCAATCAACCGGCGGACCTCGTTGCCGGCGTGCTCGCCCTGACGCAGTTCCAACGGCCGGTTGGTAATCAACTGGCCGATCGGGCGCCGTGCCCAAAGCGCGCCCACTGCCAGCATGATCGACGACACCGCATTGCAGACGGTCGACAACAGCAGGCTGAGCGCACCGCCCAGCATCAGCGCCACGCGCGGATCCAGCAGCGCGTCGCCACAGGCGCCAAGGCTGGCGGTCAGGAAGATTGGCCACATGCCGTGCTTGAGCAGGTACTCCACGGCCACACGCCGGTGCGCACTGCCGGCAAACAGCGAGAACAACATCGCCACGCCCGCCGTGATGATCGCGCCCCATACGATGGCATACGCCAGCACCACCGCCAGCACAAAGCCCGGCGTGGCCTCGTGCTCCCATCGCATCAACACGGCAAACGACACCGCCCACGGGCCGATCTTGCGCAGTGCATCGACAAACAAGGCGCGCGTGGTCGGGTGGGCGCCAAGCCCGGCCTGGATGCCGAACATGCGACGCAGCAACCAGCCCAGGCCAAGCAGCCCGCCGGCAATGGCTGCCCAAACGGCGACGGTCCCCACAAAGTCGGTCACGATGCGCATGCGCCTCTCGGGCGCGACGAGCAGGCTGGCGTTGCCGCTGGCGGCTTCGAGGCGGCGCTGCCAGTAGCGCGGCGCGCCGGCTTCCACGTCGGCTTCCACCGAGCCGTTCTCGATCAGCGAGGCCACAGCGCCGAGCAGCCCCGGCGCCTGCTCGGCCTGCACCTTCTGCTGCGCAGTCACGCCATCGCGCAACTGCTTGAGTTCACCCACGAGCGCGGCGCGCTGCTGATCGTTGTCGAGCAGCGCGATGACGGCATCGAGCGATTCGCGTGTCTGCGCGGGTGTGGCCGCTGGCGCAGACGCGCTGCCACTGGAGGAAGGCAGCCCCGCCAACTTGGAGAACGACACTGGCGCCGCATGCGCGGCCCCCAGCATCAGGAGAAACAGCCCGAGCAGCGGCAGCCGCTGCGTCAATAACAGAAGGTGGGGGCGCATGATGAGGAAAGCGATCGTGCAGACACAGAACACTGCACCATACCCGAATTCCCTCGCGCCCTGCCCGTTGGCGCGGCGCCCGAGGCCTCAACGCTTGGCGCCCAGCGGCAGAGGGGCACGCCGCCACAGCCAGGCGGCTGTGCCCAGCGCGCAGAGCATCAGTGCCGACACCAGCGCCACCACACCGGGCCAGCCCCACGGCGCATACAGCTTGCCGCCCGCCGTGCCGATCAGACTGGACCCCAGGTAATACGCCAGCAAATAGAGCGCTGCAGCCTGCCCCTTGGCCCGCTGCGCGCGGCGCCCAACCCAGCCGCTGGCCACTGCATGCGCGCCAAAGAAGCCGAAGGTCAGCAGCGCAATGCCGCCAATCACCAGCACCAGCGGCGCCGCCAGCGTCAGCAGCACACCGGCCGACATCAACACCGTGCCCGTCAGCAGCATACGGCCGCGGCCATGCCGATCGGCCATGCGCCCAAACCATGCAGACGCAACGATGCCCAGCAGATACACCATGAAGATGCCCCCGAGCGCCGTCTGACTCAGGGAGTACGGCGCATCGAGCAGATGAAAGCTCGCGTAGTTGTAGATCGTGACAAAGCCGCCCATCAGCAGAAAGCCCATGGCAAACAGCGCACGCAGGCCGGGCTCGCGCAGATGCGCGGCAAGCGTGTCGAGCAAATCACCAAGCACCAGACCCTTGCGCGGCACAAAGCGGCGCGACGGCGGCAGCAACCAGATGAAGACCAGCGCAGCCACCAGGCACAGCCCGCCGGTCACGCCCATGGCGATGCGCCAGCCCGTATGGTCGGCCACCACGCCGGTCAATACGCGCCCGGCCATGCCGCCAAAGGCCGTGCCGCCCACGTACAGGCCCATCGCCATGCCCAGGCCCTGCGGGTGCACCTCTTCGGCCAGGTACGCCATCGCCACTGCCGGCACGCCGCCCAGCACGATGCCCAGCAACGCACGCGTGACCAGCAGGTCATGCCACCCTGGCAGCACCGCCGCCAGCAAGGTGAGCCCGGACGACAGCACTAGAGACCCGCCCATCAATGTCTTGCGGTGGATCGACTCCGACAGCAGCCCCGCAAACAGGATCGCAAACGCTAGCAGCAGCGTCGACACCGACAGCACGAGACTCGTCTGCGCGGGCGTGAGGCCAAAATCATGTGCCAGCAACGGCATCAGCGGTTGCACGCAATACAGCAGCGAGAAGGTGGAGAAGCCCGCGGCAAACAGCGCGAGATTGGCGCGCAGATAGCCGGGGTGCCCTCGGACCAGCCAGCGGGCAGGGTCGGCGGGTTCAATGGCGGGCGCAGATGTTGGCGCGGCGGCAGGCGCGCCGGAGGATGGAGCGTTCACAGCGGAAGAATGGGGCAACAAGCGCAAAGTCGACCGCCTATTATCGTTTGCAGTCACCTTTTCTGCTGCGATGCGGCACGCAGCGCTGGCCCTCCCTGACCCGGCCCGACCATGGAAACCACGCTCTATTACTGGCCCGAGATCCAGGGCCGCGGTGAATTCGTGCGCCTCGCGCTAGAGCAGGCGGCGGTGCCGTACACCGACATCGGCCGTGAAGACGAGGCCGCCATCGAAACCTTTCTCGACGATGCCGGCATCACCACACCGCCGTTCGCGCCGCCCTTTCTGGTGGCCGGCGAACTGGTGATCGCGCAGACGGCCAACATCTTGCTGTACCTTGGCCAGCACTACGGCCTGGCGCCGCAGGACGAGGCCGGCGGGCTGTGGACGCACGGCCTGCAACTGACGATTGCCGACTTCGTGGTGGAAATTCACGACACGCACCACCCGATCGCCTCGTGCGAGTACTACGAAGACCAGCAGACCGAAGCGCTGCGCCGCGCACAGGATTTCCTGACCAACCGCGCCCCCAAGTTCCTGCACTACTTCGAGCGCGTGCTCGATCGCAATCCCGTCGGCCCGACCTGGGCGGTGCGAGGCGCGCTCACCTATGTGGACTTGTCGCTGTTCCAAATCGTGGCGGGGTTGCGCTACGCGTTCCCGCGTCACATGCAGCGCTATGAACGCAGGCTGCCGCACCTGGTCGCGCTGCGTGATCGCGTGGCCGCGCAGCCAAACATTGCGGCGTATCTGCAATCGCCACGGCGTCTTCCCTTCAACACGATGGGTATCTTCCGCCACTACCCGGAGCTGGACGCGCTGAAATGAAAAACCCGGCGCAAGGGCCGGGTTTCATCCGACATTCTGTGCACATCTACGCACACGCTGGACGCTTACACCCCAATGGGCTCGTCTGCGTGGCCCAGGCAGAAGCCGCGGTGGTCGTGATGCGCGCACATCGGCATGACTTCGTAGCCTGCGGCGCGCAGCAGCACGGCGCGTGCAGCCACCTCGACCGGGGGCAGGGGCTGCCCGGTGTCGGTGTCCCGCACCAGCCGCCCCAGTTGGGCAAACGGCTGGCGCAGCAGATGTTCCAGATCCAGCGAACCGCAGTACCGCATCACATCACCTACTAGAAAACGCCTGTGCAGGCCGGCACGACAAGCCGGCGCGCACAGGTCACATCGATTCGTCGGCCAACTCGGTTTGCACGACCAGCGTCTCGCGCATGCGTGCATAGGCAGCACGCTGCGCCCAGATGGCATCCGTCAGAGCGGCGATGAGTGCCTCGCGCGGCAAACTCTCGGGCGACACGCCAAACTCCTGCCGCACGGTAGAGCGTGCCTCCGCCACTTCACTGCGCCATCGGCGCGTTGACTCACTTGCAACTCGCTGCGTCATGTTGTTCTCGTTGGTCGGTTTTAGCGCGGAGGGCGGCAGGCTTGAGCCCACTCTGACCGTGCTGGGGAAGGGATCGGCGGAATCGGTTCCGCTCTTGCCCATGAGAACGGCAGGCAGGGCCGAAACTTGATTGCCATGGCGAGGAGTTAGGGCCCACCCTCGTCCGAATGGGCTCCCCCGTTCGCGCAGCAACTTCACCATGCGGGCACGGCCCAATGGGTTCCGCGTTTGCTACGCCTTTGCACCCTGCTCCCGATGGAGCGCCGCCTATGGAGCACTGCATGCCCCGACCGACGTCCCTCCCGTTCCGCCTGCGGCACGCGCTGCTAGGCCTGGCCTGCCTGACCTGCACACTGGCCGCCCCCACCCTTGCCCAGGCCAGTGCACCCGACCCGCGCCAGTACATGCACGGCATTGGCGCCGTGCCGGCCACGGCCGCCAACACGTTCAACGTGTTCTTCAGCGCCTCGGGCCTGCCGCCACGCGGTGCCGATCGCAACGGCAGTTGGCCGCACGACGTGTACGTGGCCCAGTGGCATGCCGATACAGGCGTGCTGGACGCGCCGCGCATCTTCATCCAGAAACCAGAGGCGCAGGAGCCGGTCACGGTGGCGCGCAACCGCACCGGACAGGTGATGGTGTCGTTTGAAGACGGCTGGAACGCACCGGGAAACGTCACACAGCGCTATGGCATCTACAACACCGCGCTGCGCCCGATCAAGCCGTACCCGCAGCAGGTGGAATCGGGCGGGCACTCAGGCCACATCACGGCCGTGGGCGATAGTTTCGTGGTGTTCTATTCCGATGGCTGGATCAACGGCGGCGGCGTCGACAACCTCGGCAGCGGCAACGGTGTCTATGTGAAGGTGTACGACGGACGTGGCCGGCGCCTGCACGACATCAACATCGCCGACGAACGCCGCGAATGGTGGCCCATGATCGCGGGCGGCAATACGCGGGCACTGCTCGCCTGGCAGCAGTTCGTGCCTGGGCAGTCCGAAGCCAATCTGAAGATCGCGGTGTTGGACCCCGTCAGCGGACGCGTGACCGGCGAACAGCTCCTGCACAAACATCTGCAGTACTACACCTACAGCGTTGCGTGGTTGCCAGCGGTTGAGCGCTTCCTGCTGGTTGGTGTTGCCAAGGGCAATGGCTTTGCCGACTTGATCGACAGCGAGGGCAAGGTACGCGCGTCCATCTCCTGCATGCCGGCAACGGTGCGCGAAGCGGGCATCACCATCTCGGATCGCACCGCCTACACGCCGGCTGCCGATGGCCGCCTGCTGCAGTTCGCGGTGGGGCCGGATTCGCTCACGCTATCCGGCACGCTAATGGAAACGGGTGGGAAACCGGCTCAATGGCGCCCGGTAGGCAGCATCGGGCTGCTGCGCACCTCGGGTTCGCTCGATTGGCTGTCGCTCACAGAAAAAGGGTTGGAGCTGTTGCGCTTTGACCCAGCCAAGGCGCAACCACCCAGCGCGGTCGAGCAGTGCCGTTAGTCAGTGCTCAGCACGCGCAGGCGGACGAGACCGTCCCAGCGCGTTTGCAGCGCAGCGGCAATACGGGCGGGCTCGGCCGCCAGCGCAGCCGGCAAGATCAGGTCCATCTCGACCGCGCCATCCACATAGTGCAGTACACAGTGCCGGGCATCGAGCGGCGTGCCGGCAGGCAGCAGTTGCGCCAGCGCGGCGTGCAACGCATCACGATCGGGTAGCGGCAGCGGATCGGTCGCAATGCGCTCGCGCGGGTCGACGTGGATCTGCACATCGAGCACGGCCATGGCGGTGTGCGCGGCCAGCACACTGGCGCGGGCGCGCACGGCAATAGCGTGACCTTCGCTCACCGACACGCGCGGGTCGACTTCAATGTGGGCATCCACCAGTGCCTGATCGCCCGTCACGCGCGTGCGCAGGTCATGCACGTTGATGACCCCTGGCGTGGCAGCCAGGCTGGCGCGGATGTCCTGCACCTCTGAGGGCGGCAGTGCGCGGTCCATCAGATCGTTGAGCGCTTCCCACGCGAAGCGCAGGCCCACGCGACCGATCATCAGCCCCACCACGCAGGCAGCCAACGGGTCCAGCCAGTGGTAGCCCATCAGGTTGCCCGCCACGCCCACCGCCGCCACCAGCGACGACACCGCATCGGAGCGCGCATGCCACGCATTGGCAATCAGCATGCGCGAGCCAATGCGCTTGGCCACCGCCAGCATGTAGCGGAACAGCCCCTCCTTGGCGGCCAGCGCAATCAGCGCCACCACCAGGGCCAAGCCGTGCACCGGCGCCGGCCCCTGCGGCGAGCGCAGGCTTTCCACAGCCGCCCAGATCATGCCGGCACCGGCGGTCACCAATAGCAGGCCCAACCCGAGCGACGCCGCGTTTTCGTAGCGCGCGTGACCGTACTGGTGATCTTCGTCCGGCCCCTTGTGGCTGTTGCGGTTGGCGATGAAGACGATGCCATCGGCAATCAGGTCCGACAGCGTGTGCAGACCGTCCGCCACCAGCCCCTGCGAGTGCGACCACAGCCCCGCCGCAATCTGCCCCGCGGAGAGCAGGCAATTGACCCCGGCGCTTACGAGCGTGGAACGTTCGGCGCTCTGCTGGCGCGTGGCAGCCGATGGAGTGGTGGGCAGGTTGGGCGTCATGGCGATCGACAGATTTGGAGCGCGTGCATTGTGCCACGCACGAAGGCGTGCCCTCACATAGGACGCGCCACGTCACTTGTGACATGTCTTAACGAATTTGCACCAGAAGCGCGCAGATCGAGGGGCATTAATAAGACTTTTCCGATTTTCCCTCGTTGCTGCTTCAGCGATTCTCGGCAATGCGGCAAACAGGTTGCCGCACGTTACACGCTCTGGAGACTTGTTGACATGCAGCCCCCCATCCAACTCGTGATTGCAGATGACCATCCTGGCGTAGTGGCCGCGGTGCGGCACCTCGTTTCGCGGGTCGACGGCTTCGAGGTGGTGGGAGAAGCGAGCAGCGCCGACGAACTGCTCGCAGTGCTCGGCCGCGTGCGCTGCGACATCGCCATCACCGATTACGCCATGCCAGGCAGCCGCTACGGCGATGGCATCGTCCTGCTCGAATTCCTCGCACGCCGCCACCCGGACCTGCGCATCATGGTGCTGACCATGCTGGAGACGCGCGCGCTGATGAGCAACATCCTGCGTGCCGGCATCAAGGTCATCGTCAGCAAGGCTGACGAGCCGCGCCACATTCTCGAAGGCGTGCGCGCCGCGCTGAGCGATCGCATCTATCTCTCGCCGCAGCTCGACGCCCAGCTCATCCGCCGCACCGTCGCACCGGAACCGGCCGAGAACGACCCGATCAACCTGCTCGGCAAGCGTGAGCTGGAAGTGCTGCGCATGTACGTGACCGGCATGACGGTCAGCGAGATTGCCGTGCGACTGAACCGCAGCGTCAAGACCATCAGCGCGCAGAAGCAGACGGGCATGCGCAAGCTCGCGCTGACCACCGAGGCCGCTCTGTTCGACTTTGCCGTGCGACACGGCCTGCTTGGCACCTCCGAGGGCTGAGCCATGAGCTGGCGCGTGAGGTTCTCCCCCTTGTCGCCCCGGGGGCGGTTGCGTATGGGCATCGGTGCAGGCCTGCTGGCCTGCGCAGTTGCGCTGGCCTGGCTGAGCGGCGCGGGTAAAGCCCATGCGGAGGACGCCGCTCACGCCGTCCAGCTCTTTCACCAGATCCCGCCCAAGCTCACCGTGGGTGTCGTCGGGGAATCGATGATGCCGCTCGAAGGCGTGGCGGGCGACAAGCTCACCGGCTTCTCGGGCGACCTGCTGATACAACTACTGCCGCACGACCACGTGCGGATCACGCCTCGCGTGTTCAGCCGCCGCGACGAGCTGCTCAACGCGGCATGCCGAGGCGAGGTCGACATCATCATGAGCGTAGTGCCGCGCTCTCAGTACGACCGCTGCCTGGAATACTCCGCCCCCTATCTGGAGCGCCCGACTGCCGTGGTCGCACGCAGCGACAACACGCGCGTGGCACAGAATCCGTTCTTCTCCGGCGCGCGGATCACGGTGGAACAGGGCTCGCCGCTTGTGGAAGAGCTGCCGCGCCAGTACCCCAGCGTCCGCATGGTGAGCACACCAACGCCCACCGAAGCGCTCGACGCCGTGCTGCAGGGTGAAGCAGATGCCTATGTGGGCGTCACCTACCCGACGCGTGAGCTGATGTCGCAGCCACGCTACCGGCCCCTGTCGGTTGTACAACTGGTCAACCAGCAAGTCGATGCAATGCACTTTGCGGCGCCAAGCAACCGCGTCGCACTTATCCGCTACCTTGACCGCCATCTCGCACAGTTGCCAGATGCCGCCATAAGCGACCTGCGCACGCGCTGGATCACGCAGGGCGGCGCCAGCACCGTGGCCTTGCGGCTATCCGCCAAAGAACGCTCCATGCTGGCCGCGCTGCCGCCCCTGCGCTACGCAGCCGATGCCGACTACATGCCCTACAGCTTCAACGAGCAACGCGGCGAGTTGCTGGGCATCCTGCCCGAATACCTGAACTTTCTATCGCGCACGCTCGGCTTGCGCTTCGAGCGCGTGCAGGTACGTGACTGGGCTGATGCGCTGGCCAAGGCAAGCGCGGGCGAGATCGACATCCTGCTGGGCCTGTCCGATCAGGATTACCACCCGCCCGGGTTCACGTTCAGCCACCCGGTCGACACCACCCCGATGGTCATCGTCGGGCGCAACGATGCGCTGGCGGTGGCCGCACTGTCCGAGCTTGCAGGCAAGGTAGTCGCCCTGCCACGCAGCGATACGCTGGCCGACGTGCTGCGCAGGAACGTGCCGAGAATCCGCATCGTACCGGCCGCCTCGCCCAATGACGCACTGGCTCAGGTGGCCGCGGGGCAGGCCGACTTCACCATTGTCAACCTGCCGGTGGCGGACGCACTGATCCGCCATCACTTCCCTGGCGAACTGAAGGTAACGGGTTCGGCCAACCTGACGGAGAGCATCGGCGTTGGGGTATCGGCGCACTATGCGGCGCTGCAGCCGCTCATCAACCGTGCACTGTTCGCCATGCCGGAGGGTGAGCAGATCAGCATCCGCAACAAGTGGCTGTCGGTGAGCTATCAGTTGGGCCCGTCCGCCTCTGCACTGCTTGCCAGGTTCGGGCCGGTGGTGGCAATCGTGCTGGCCGCACTGGTGGCCTTGTTCATCAAGCACCTGCAACTGCGTCGCGAAAACCGGCAACGTCGATTGGCCGAAGAAACGCTCGCGCGCCAGCTGAACTTCCAGCGTGCGCTGATGGAGTCGGTACCCTTCCCGCTGGCGGCCAAGGATGCGCAGCACCGCTACGTTGCCGTGAACGCCGCCTTCTGCAACATGTTCGACCGCCCGCGCGAGGCGCTGCTGGGCCGCTCGCCGGGCGAACTCGGCCTGTATTCCGCGAGCAATATCGCCTACCTGTCCGACATCAACCGGCGCGCCCTGGAAACCGACGAAAGCACGCGCGAGGAAATCGCCATCACCACGCCCGACGGGCAATCGCGCAACGTGCTGTATTGGGTCGAGCCGTTCCACCTGCCCGGCGGCCAGCCTGGCGGCATCATCACCTCGGTTGTTGACGTCAGCGAGATCCGCGAAGCCCAGGCGCGCGCCGAGCGCCTGGAGCGGCGCCTGCGCGAGGTGACCGAATCGCTGCCGGCGCTGGTCTACCAGTTCGAGATGGCGCCGGATCAACCTCCGGGCCGGATGACCTATGCAGCCGGCAAGGCTTACGAGACCCTGGGCGCCCATCCCGACGACCTGCTGACGTATCTGTCCACGCCTGCGCTGCTGATTCATGAAGAGGATCGCCAGCGCATGGAAGAGATGCAGCACGCCTCCGCGCAGCACCTGACACCCTTCGACTTGCAGTTTCGCCATGTCTGCGACGATGGCTCGATCCGCTGGCTGCATGCGCGCTCGAACCCGCACCGGGAAGCGAATGGCCGCATCGTCTGGAACGGCTACCTGAGCGACGTCACCGCAGAGCGGGAACAGGCCGACGCACTGGAAGCCGCCAAGAATGCGGCCGAATCGGCGTTGCTGGCCAAGGATCGTTTCCTGGCCATGATGAGTCATGAGATCCGCACGCCCATGAACGGCGTGCTGGGGCTGGTCGAGCTATTGCAGCAAACCAAGCTGGAGGGCGAGCAGAAGCAGATGGTGTCGCTGGTACAGGATTCGGGCCGCGCGCTGCTGCACATCCTCGACGACATCCTCGACTACGCCAAGATCGAAGCGGGTCGCCTGGACATCCTGCCGGTGGACACCGATCTGCGCGAGCTGTTTGACGGCACGGTCGGCCTGCTGGCCAGCCGCGCGCATGAAAAATCGCTGGCGGTACACGTGGACGTGGCAGCCAACGTGCCGGCCACGGTGTCGGTCGACAGCGTGCGCGTGCGGCAGGTGCTGTTCAACCTGCTCTCCAACGCCATCAAGTTCACGGATCGCGGCAGCATCAGTCTCAAGGCCGAATGCGCCCGCGTTGACGACGGCGCCGCGCAGATCGCCATCCATGTCACCGACACGGGCATCGGCATCACCCCCGAGGTGCAGGCCACGTTGTTCGCGCCGTTTGTACAGGCCGAGCGCTCGACCACGCGCAACTACGGCGGCACCGGCCTGGGCCTGGCGATCTCGCGGCAGCTTGCCGGGCTGATGGGCGGCACGCTCGACATGGACAGCGCCCCCGGGCGCGGCACGACCATCACGCTACGGTTGCCGGTGCCGGTTGTGGCGGCCCGCTATGCGCTGCCGCAGTTGGCCGGCCGCAGCGTTGCCATCGACGTGGACTCGGCCATCGATCACCGCTGCCTCACGCAGTTTGCCGAGGCAGCAGGACTGCATGTCACGTCGGGGGCCCGCGCAGACATGCGCTTCACCACATCGCAGCAGGCGCAGCCAGGAGCCATCCGCATCACGCGTGAGGTGCGCTACGCCAAGCGTGGCGCAGTCCTCAGCGTCAATCCGTTGAGCTGGCTTGCCTTCCTGCACGCCTGCGAGCGTGCCCTGCCCCAACCGGTGGTGATGAAGCCGGCCAGCACGCCAGCGCCCGTCGCACCGCTTGCAATGCCCAACCAAGCGCTGGGCGCACACATCCTGGTGGCAGAAGACCACCCGATCAACCGCGAGCTGATCGCCAAGCAACTGCGGTTGCTGGGATACCGCGTCACGCTGGCTGAAGACGGCATCGCCGCGCTCGAACGCCTGCGCGAGGGCCATTTCGACGCGCTCGTGACCGACTGCCACATGCCGCGCATGGACGGATTCGACCTGGCCGCGCACATCCGCAAGACGGAACAGGAACGTGCGGATGCCGCGCGCCTGCCCATCATCGCCATCACCGCCACCACGTTGGCCGAAGAACACGCGCGCTGCCGCGCCGTCGGCATGGATGGCAGCCTGCTCAAACCGACCACACTGGCCACCTTGCAGGAAGCGCTGTCGGCACTCTGGCCGGCCACGCCAGGCCCCGAGGACGCGCCAGACGCGGGCGCTGCGGCAGACGACGACGCCATCGCCGTGTCGCTCGACGATCTGCAGCGCACGCTGGGCACCGGGCCGGCTGCGGACGGATTGGTCGGGATCTTCCTGTCGTCACTGGATGACGATGCGCAGCAGTTGCGCCCACTGTTGAACACCGCCAACCGCACCGCCCTGCGCCAATGGGCACACCGCACGGGCGGCGCCCTGGCCTTGCTGCGCAGCCCCTCCGTCGATGCCGAAATGCAGGCCTTCCGCCATGCCATCCACAGCGCCGCCGACGCCGACTTGCACACGGCCGGCGAGCGTGTGATGCGGTTGCTCGCGCACCTTCAACGGCTGATGACAGCGCTCGAAACCGCCAGCCAGGGCGTTGTGCACCGCACGCAAGTGACGGATTCATAAGGAAAATCCGTTTCAAGCGCCTGATGCGCCGCTTTTAGATGTTCTTTTCCAATCGGTCGATTGACTCGACCGGGGGCGCCTCCTACGATGACATCGATCAATGTCACATTAAGAGGCGCCCATGATGTCATGTGGTGCCCGCGGAGACACCACGTGAATGCACGGTCCGATTTTCCTCGCGCCGACTCGTCTGCCTCGGCCGCGCACGGCGGCGACGCCCCCGCGCTGGTCGACGTTGCCATCATCGGCACCGGCTTTGCCGGGCTGGGTATGGCCATCCAGCTCAAGCAGCACGGCATCGACAACTTCCTGGTCTTCGAGAAGGCCGGGTCGGTGGGCGGCACGTGGCGTGACAACCACTACCCGGGCTGCGCGTGCGACGTGCAATCGCACCTGTACTCGTTTTCGTTCGCGCCCAATCCAGATTGGTCGCGCATGTATTCACCGCAGCCAGAAATCCGCGCGTACCTGGAGCGCTGCACCGATGAATTCGGCGTGCGCCCGCACGTGCGCTTCCATCACGAGTTGGCGCGCGCCGCCTTCGACGATGCCGCCGGCGTGTGGAACCTGGAGATGGCCGACGGCCGACGCTACCGCGCACGCACGCTCATTTCCGGCATGGGCGGCCTGAGCCGCCCGTCGTGGCCGAACATCCCCGGCATCGAAACCTTCCAGGGCAAGGCGTTCCACTCGCAGTTGTGGGAACACGACTACGACCTGCGCGGCAAACGTGTCGCCGTGATCGGCACGGGCGCGTCGGCCATCCAGTTCGTCCCGCAGATCGCACCCAAGGCCGGCCGCGTCGATCTATATCAGCGCACCCCGCCGTGGATCCTGCCCAAGCCGGACCGCAAGGTCTCGCGTGCCGAGCACTGGCTGTTCCGCCACCTGCCGTTCACGCAAAAGCTGATGCGCACCAGCATTTACTGGATGCTCGAATCGCGTGTGCTGGGCTTTGTGATTCACCCCAAACTGATGAAGGCGGTGGAGCGCATGGCGCGCAGCCACATCAAGCGCCGCATTGCCGACCCGGTGCTGCGCGAGAAGGTCACGCCCGACTACACCATCGGCTGCAAGCGCATTCTGATCTCGAACGATTACTACCCGGCACTCACGCGGGAGAACGTCGACGTCATTACCACCGGCATCGCACGTGTCGAGCCGAATGCCATCGTCACCACCGACGGCAAGCGGCGCGAGGTCGATTGCCTGATCTTCGGCACAGGCTTTCATGCCACCGATCCGTTCCCGCGCGGCGTGCTGCTTGGCAGCCAGGGCATGGACATCGTCGATGCATGGCGCAACGGGGCAGAAGCGTTCCTGGGCACCACGGTGTCGGGCTTCCCGAACTTCTTCATGGTGGTGGGCCCCAACACGGGGCTCGGCCACTCGTCGATGGTGTTCATGATCGAGTCGCAGGTGGCGTACATCGTCGATGCGCTCAAGTCGATGCGCGCGCATAACGTGGCGACCATCGACGTACGCCTGGACGTGCAACGTCGCTTCAACGACGGCATCCAGAAGCGGCTGTCGAATGCCATCTGGTCGGCCGGTGGTTGTGTGAGCTGGTACCTCGATCCAAAGACCGGCAAGAACACCACGCTGTGGCCGGGCTTCACGTGGCAGTTCCGCCGCGCCACCGCAAGCTTCCGCCTGGCCGACTACCGCACGCGCCCGATGGCCGTGCCCAAGGGCGTACCGCTGCGCGTGCCCGCCCGCACCGTGCCTGCTGCTACCGACACCACCCCCAACGAAGAAGCGCTCGACCGCGCCTGACCTGCGCGCAAGCCTCCCGGAGACCACGTCATGAAGTCATTCAACAACAAGGTTGCCGCCATCACCGGCGCCGCGTCCGGCATGGGCCGCACGCTGGCGCTGCAACTGGCGCGCGAGGGCTGCCACCTCGCGCTGGCGGATCGCAATGAAGCTGCGTTGGCGCAGACGCTGCAGCTCGTCCGTGCGCATGAAGGTGACCGCATCCGTGTCACCACGCACGCCGTCGACGTGGCCGACCGTGCCGCCGTCTACCGCTGGGCCGAAGAAGCCGCCGCCGCGCACGGCAAGGTCAATCTGATCTTCAACAACGCGGGCGTGGCCCTGTCCAGCACGATCGAAGGCATGGACGACGACGAGCTGGCCTGGATCATGAACATCAATTTCTGGGGCGTCGTGCACGGCACCAAGGCCTTCCTGCCGCTGCTCAAGGCGAGTGGCGATGGGCACATCATCAATACGTCGAGCATCTTCGGCATCTTCGCGCAGCCGGGCATGGGCGCCTACAACGCCAGCAAGTACGCCGTGCGCGGCTATACCGAGGCACTGCGCCAGGAACTGGACCTGATGAACTGCGGCGTGTCAGCCACGTGCGTGCACCCCGGCGGCATCAAGACCAACATCGCCAAGTCGAGCCGCGTATCGCCGAGCATGAACGGCTTCCTGGTGCGCGATGAGCAGCAGGGCAAGGAAGAGTTCGAGAAGTTCTTCATCACCACCGCCGAGAAGGCTGCCGAAGTCATTCTCGATGGCGTGCGCAAGAACAAGCGCCGCGTGCTGATCGGCCCGGAT
Source organism: Ralstonia sp. ASV6 (assembly GCF_016429285.1). Classification (GTDB taxonomy): domain Bacteria; phylum Pseudomonadota; class Gammaproteobacteria; order Burkholderiales; family Burkholderiaceae; genus Ralstonia; species Ralstonia flaminis. The sequence goes on along the minus strand of NZ_JAELUI010000062.1, from coordinate 1,098 downwards.
GCCCACGCCGCCGATGTGATGGCCCGCCTGCTGCCCGCCGCCTATCAGGCATTGGTCGTGCGCGAGGCCCGCCGCACACGCAAGAAGGCACTGCGCGACGACGCAGCGCCGGCCACCGCACGCGCCAAGTAAAGACCGGAGCCGGCCGATGAAAACCATCGCATCCACGCCGCCGCTGAACACCGCTTCCGGTGAACTGTTCGCCAGCCCCCCGCGCGCAACGCTGCTCAACGTCGCCCGCGCGATGCTGCGCCCCGGCCGCATCGGCCTGCGCAGCATCGGGCGCGACGTGTTGATCGCCCGTTACGCCAAGCCGCAGTCGCGCTACCTGCCGCTGATGGGCACGCGCGTGCACTACACCGATGAAGGCGCCGCCAACGCCGAGGGCACGCTGTTACTAATCCACGGCTTTGGCGCATCGCTGCACACGTGGGATGGCGTGCTGCCCCAGCTCACGCGCCGCTACCGCGTGATCCGGCTGGACCTGCCGCCGTTCGGCATCACCGGGCCGTTGCGCGACGCACAAGGCCGCCCGCGCGCGATGGAGTTGCCGCTGTATCGCGACTTCATCGACGCGTTTGTCGATTCGCTCGGGCTGTCCAAGCTCACGCTGATCGGCAACTCGCTCGGCGGCATGGTGTCGTGGGACTTTACGGTGCGGCACCCGGGCCGTGTCGAGAAGCTCGTGCTGATCGACTCAGCCGGCTTCCCGATGAAGCTGCCGATCTACATCGACCTGTTCAACCACCTGAGCGTGCGGCTGACGTCGCCGTGGATGCTGCCCGAAGGCATCATCCGCGCCGCCACGCGCGATGTGTATGGCGACCCGTCGCGCGTGTCCGAACCCACGCTGCGCCGCTACGCCGATTTCTTCTATGCCGACGGTGCCCGCCAGGCCATCGGCCAGATGGTGCCGAAGTTCCGCTTTGACGATGTCGATACCAGCGGGCTGGCCGCTATCCGTGTGCCGACGCTGATCCTGTGGGGCCAGCGCGACCGGTGGATCCCGCCCGCGCATGCCGGTGAATTTGCCCACCGCATTCCAGGCGCCACGCTGCGCATGTATCCGGCGCTCGGCCATATCCCGATGGAGGAAGA
>NZ_JAELUI010000529.1 GCF_016429285.1 Ralstonia sp. ASV6 | reverse complement strand
CCCCCCCCCCCCCCCCCCCCCCCCCCCCCCCCCCCCCCCCCCCCCCCCCCCCCCCCCCCCCCCCCCCCCCCCCCCCCCCCCCCCCCCCCCCCCCCCCCCCCCCCCCCCCCCCCCCCCCCCCCCCTCTCACTCACCCGCCCCCCACCGAGATCTACACTCCACGGCCTTCGTCGGCAGCGTCAGATGTGTATAAGAGACAGGATCTACACCATCGCCGATATTGCTGCCGACCCGCATTACCGCGCGCGCGGTGTCATCGAGACCGTGCGTGCGCAATCAGGCATCGATGTGGAGATGCCGGGCGTGGTACCCAAGCTTTCCGGCACG
>NZ_JAELUI010000061.1 GCF_016429285.1 Ralstonia sp. ASV6 | reverse complement strand
GTGGCCGCTGGTGGCGTCGGCGGGTGATGGCAATGGCGTGTTCATGCCTTGGCAGCCGCTGACCTACGCTTTCCTCCACGCAAATGGCGCCCATCTTGTGCTCAACATGTTCGGTCTCTACATGTTCGGGCGCGATGTCGAGCGCACGTTAGGTGCGCTGCGCGCCTGGCTGCTTTACGTGTCCAGCATATTGAGTGCCGCATTGGCTCAAATCGTTTGCACAGCGCTGGGGTTCCTTCCAGCGGCGCCGGTGATTGGCGCTTCGGGTGGCGTGTTCGGACTGCTCCTGGCGTATTGCGTACTGTTCCCGCATCGAACCGTCATTCTGTTGATTCCGCCCATTCCGATGCCAGCCTGGTTGTTGGCGACCCTCTACGCGATCGTTGAACTGGTGCTTGGCGTGAGCCGAACACAAGGCAATGTCGCGCATTTCGCCCATCTGGGCGGCATGGTTGGGAGCGGGCTGATGCTCTGGCATTGGTTGCACGGCCCAGCGCGGGAATCATAGGGCGGGCGTGTGTTGTCTCAGCGCTATCCGTAGCGTTTCAAGCTGGAGGCGCACAGCGCCGTTGTTGGGTCGCAAACGGTGTGGAACATGCTTCGCGACGGCGTTCCGCTGAAGGGCGTCCACCGTGCCGCCAGCGCAGAGACGGAGGTCTTTCTGGGGCGGCGGCACCTTGTCTTCTGTCTTGATGCGCTATCGAGCCCACTCCACATGCAGTTCGGTTGCGGCGTTGCCGTAATTGAACGTCAGTCGCCCCTGGAACGCATGGTGGATTGCGTGGCCGATGTCTCGCGCCAGGTGGAACCCTGTTGTCAGGATTTCGGTGCTGTCTGCCGTCGACTCCACCGCCATGATGCGCTCCATTGGGTGGTCCGCCCGCAACGCCGCTTCGCGATGGCGCGCGAGCATGAGGACTTCTTCCCGATGGGCCGCTTCAAAGTGACCTGACAGACGGATGCGTGCTGCGGGCACTTGATCCGCCGCGCGCCGGCAAGCGGAGCAGACCATCGTCTTTGCGCCGGGAGGCGGATTGCGCCACTGCCAGCGGCCCTTCAGAAAGACGGCTCCGCAAACCGGGCAGCAGCTTGCTGCCGGGGTTTTGTCGGGTTGGCGGTAGTGCTCATGGATCGGCTCTTCGGAGAAAGGGCTCCAGCGTGCCGGCCGGACCCGCCCGGATTGGGAACGCAATTTCATGTTGACTCCTGTTGATCGCAGTTCTGCCGATGCGCAGCGCACTTCGATCTGGAGCGAGCGGTCGGTCATTTCTCAGCTTAGCCATCGCAACGCATTGCGGTTTGGGCTGGATCAAGCAAACCTCCCTCGCGCGGCAGGATGACGGCCGTCAACGCGCCAGGCTTGGATAGAGGCGCGTGGCAACGGCCAGCAGCACCGCGAATACGCCGATCATGACGCCAAAGCTAGTTGTGATGCCGTAGTTGCTGACACCCCCGACGATCATCGCGCCACGCAGCGTATCGACGAGGTAGGTGAGTGGGTTGATCGTGGCGAGAACCCGCAACCAGGGCGGCATGAGGTCGAGCGGGTAGATCGCGTTCGAGGCGAAGAAAAGTGGCATCGTCAACACCTGGCCGATGCCCATGAAGCGCTCACGTGTCTTCACGATGCAGGCAATTACCAAAGAAAACGTGGAAAAAATGCACGAGCCGATGAACACGCTGCAAATGACAGTCACGATAGCCAGCGGCTGCGTGCGCACGGAAACGTGAAGCGCCACGGCAATGAGGTAGACGACCATCGCCTGAACGAGGCCACGCAGGGCAGCAGCGAACGCCTTGCCAAGTACCAGAGCACTGCGGTGGGCAGGCGTGACCAACAGCTTGTGAACAATGCCCAGGTCGCGCTCCCAGATGATGGCAATGCCGTAGAAGATTGAGGAGAACAGAATGCTCTGCGCCAGGATGCCCGGCGTCATGTAGTCGAGGTAGCGCAGTTGGCCGGTGGGAATACCGCGCACGGCGCTGAACACCTGGCCGAACACGACAAGCCACAGCACCGGTTGGATGGCGCGAGAGAGCAGCTCGGTCGGATCGCGGCGCAGTTTGCGTATCTCTGCGTCTGCAACGGCGAAACTTTCGTACAGGACACCGAACATTCGTCACCCCAGTCGTCGGATGGCACTTCGGCTTTCGCGAATGTTTCGGTAACTGCCGCCATGCTCGATCACTGCGCCGCTGAAATGTGCGAATACGTCATTCAGGTCTGCCCCGGGGCCCACTTGCGATTTCAGTTCCTCAGGCTTGCCGACGACAGCGAGTCGGCCTTCGTGGAGCACCGCCAGACAGTCGCACAGTACGTCGGCTTCTTCCATGTCGTGCGTTGTGATGAGGATCGTCACCTGGTGGTCCTGGCAAAGCTGCTCAAGGCGCTCCCACACGGTCTTTCGCGCCATCGGGTCCAGGCCAATCGTCGGCTCGTCGAGGAACAGGATCTCGGGGTGGTGCAATGTTGCTTGCGCTACCTCCAGGCGGCGGATCATGCCGCCTGAATAGGTCCGCACGAGGTAATCGGCCACATTGCCAAGCCCCGCGAACGCCAGCGCCTCCTGTACGCGCTCCTTGCGGCGGGCACCATGAAGGCCGTGCAGGCGAGCTGACAGATCCAGGTTCTCACGCGCAGTCAGTGCGCCGTCGGCTGACAGCAGTTGCGGCACATACCCGATACGGCGCCGCACCTCGACAGGGCTCCTGGCTACATCGAAACCGGCAACTCTGGCCGAACCTGAGCTGGCATCGAGCAAGGTCGTCAGGATCTTGATCGTGGTGCTCTTGCCCGCGCCATTCGGGCCGAGCAGGCCGAAGATCTGCCCTTTGGCGATGGCCAGCGAAAACCCATCGAGTGCCACCACACTACCGAATCGCTTGGTCAACTGCTCCGTTACGATTGCGGGGGCCTCGTTGCTATTCGGGGTGGGCGTTCCGTTCATGACGTGGTGTATGCGGCGGGCGTGTTTCTGGGCCATCTCAGGGGAGTGCGGGCTTCCAGCTGTCATCCGGGTCATACACCCGCATGCGACGGGCGATGTCAGCCGTGTGCGGCCCGAGGTTCTTCTCGTAGACGACACCGTTTTGATTGACGACGAATGTCATGACGCCGGATGCACCAAACGCCGCAGGGAAGGCGAGCAATGCAAAGCCGCGCGTCATGTGTCCGTTGACAACGTAGTCGTGTGCGCCACCCGGTGCATGGGCGCCCTGCTGCGTCAGAATGCGAAAGACATAGCCATGAAATGGCGTGACAACTACAGCAGCCGATATGGAGTGACGTTGGGCGTCTGCGATCGCGATGAGTGGCCCCATCGGGCTTTCTTCCTCGCCGGCCGAGGCGACCCAGTAGAGGCCATCGTGCTTGCCGGGTGAACTGGCAATACGTTGGGCGAACTCGGGCTGCCCATCCACGGTGCGATGCGATGTGGCATAGCGCAACTGTGCTTCAACATATGCGCGGCAGACGCGGATGGCATGGGCCTCGTGATGGCCGATGCGCCGGTCAATGATCTGCTGCGCACCGGCTTGGGTATCAAACTGCCATTGCGCGCCGCGCATTGCCAACGGAATCGGATAAGGCCAATCGTCCTTGCCAAGAATGATGACTGCATAGCCCGCGCCATCGGTTTCGATTCGATGCGCTTCGTCGTACGCTGAGGCCAGTTTGCTTCGGGCGATCTGTTCTCCGATCGGGTCGCCGGACCGCACCAGCTTCGCCCCACCTGGGCCGAACAGTGCGAGAAGAGCATCGCTATTGCCGCTGCGCCAGGCAGCGGCCAACGCCTCGGCGGCCTTCTCGGGGGAGGCGAAGCCCTGCTGCAACTGCCGGTCGGCCCATGATGACGGGCACGTCATCCAGGCCGCCAGCGCCACAAGAAGGATGGCAAGACGGCGCAGGCACGCCACTTTGCAAGTCTCTCGCATCATCGTCTCCTGCCGCCGCCAGCGGGTGCGGCGTGTGGCGCGGCACCTCTGAACGAGGGCGCGCTTGTTTGCGGTGCGGCCGACATACGGCTGGCTTGCCCACGTTGCGCTTGGCCGCGCACGTCGGCGCCGTGTCCGTACGACTCGAATGTTGGTGGGTAGCTTGGCGACGGTGCACGCGCAGCCGGGCGCGCCGTAGGCGCCTGACGTGGCGAGCTCCGCGGCGCATCGAGCGCCGGGCGTGCAGGTCCCACGGGAGAGGGGCGAATGACGGATCCGGCCGGCGTTGCGGAGGGCATCGGATAGCCCTGGAAACCACGCCGCACATCCGGTGAAATGGCTGCGCCACCGAATCGCCCCGCTGGTATCGCGCTTGGATAGGGAACGCCGTGACGATGCCCCGGATCATGTGCCCAGATACCGCTGATGGGAGCGCGATGGTGGTCGATATTGCCGAAGCGCCCGCGATCAATATCAATGCGATGGCCGTGCCAGTTGACGTGGTCCCAGCCCCACAGCGGGACGACCACCGAGAAACCGACCCAGCCGATACCGAGCCCGCCGATGACCACACCACCCCAGATATCGGGAAAGAGGTAGGGCGGGTACGCGGGATACGGCCAAGGCGCATAGACGACGTAGGGATCGTAGACCGGAACGTAGACGACTTCAGGATTGGTCGGCTCGATGGTGATGGCACCATCCTCTGTCGACACCATCGCCTGCGTGGTCGATGCCAGTGTGCCGGCAGCGGCGGCATGACTGCGTAGGCGTTGGATTGAATCCATCACAGCCGCCTCGTCCGCCAGGAATGCGTTGCCCACGCGCTCTGTCCAGTCGAGGTTGTCATCCATCATGCGCAGCAGCCCCGGGAACGGCACCAGCGATTTCACACTCGGGTCCCATGGTAGCGGTGCAAGCGCGTTGGTCAACGAATCACCGCCAAGCGCGGCGTGGCTGGGCTCCTGCAGCCAACGATCGGCCTGCACCACTTCGAGCGGATACGTGGCCGCCATGAGGATCTGGGAGACAAGCGGATCCGGGTACAGCGCGATTGGCGCCAACAGTGGATCGAGCTGTTCGGCACTGGCCAGAGGCGGGTCGCTCACCAGCACGCCAGGTTGAGAGAAGGCCACGTTGAAGAGCAGCAGCACGAGCGCCAGGGCCACTGCCAGCGGCTTCACCGATCTCGCGTTCATCGACAGCCTCCTCACCTTCACGACATTGGAGCAGCGAGCCCTTGGCGGGCCTGTTCCTCATGCGATCCATATTGGGTCAGGCGTGCCGATGACGGTTGATGCGTATCAACGCTGGCGCGCATTTGCGTGCCCATGATGAGAGTGGAGTGGAGTACGGCTCGCAAACTGCCGGGAAGAGCCGGTTGTGGGTGCGGCGCGGTGCCGTGTTTCGAATCGTCGCCCAGGAGGCTTGCCATGCCGGACATCGTCACGCTCACCGTCAACCCAGCGATCGATATCGCCACGTCGGTCGAGTGCATGACGGATACGCACAAGATGCGCTGCGCCGCGGTGCGCAGCGACCCGGGCGGAGGGGGCATCAACGTTGCCCGCGTCGTCCATCGCTTAGGCGGCGATTGCCTGGCCGTGTATCTTGCCGGTGGCCCCATGGCGGAACGCTTGGCATGGCTATTGACCGCAGAAGGGCTGCCATTCGAGCAGCTCCGGATTGGTGGCGAGACCCGGGAGAATTTTTCGGTAACGGAAACCTCCACCCACCGCGAGTTCCGGTTCGTGATGCCAGGCCCAGTCGTCTCTGAGGCGGAGTGGCAGCACTGCCTGGACCGCCTTGATGGGCTGCACCCTGCGCCGCTCTACCTCGTATTGAGCGGAAGCCTGCCGCTCGGGGTGCCTGAAGATTTTTACGCACGGGTCATCCGCATGGCCAAGGCGCACGGCAGCCGCGTCGTACTGGATACATCGGGGCCGACACTGCGTCTTGCGCTGCCTAGCGCGCCCTACCTGATCAAGCCGAGCCTCAACGAGCTTCGGCAACTGACTGGACTGACCCTGGAGACGGGAGCCGATTGCTTGCGTGCGGCCCGGGAGATTGTCCAGGCAAGGCATGCAGATGTCGTCGCACTCACGCTGGGTGCGGGCGGAGCCATGCTGGTGACCCAGGACGACGTGGCGTATGCAAGCTCCGTTGCAACGTCGGTTCACAGCACCATTGGTGCGGGCGATAGCTTTGTCGGCGCAATGGTGTGGGCGTTGAATTGGGGAGCTGACGTGCGCCAGGCATTTCGGTACGGCATGGCCGCCGCCGGCGCTGCCCTCGGGCATGCTGGAACCGAGCTGGGTAGCGCCGCAGAAATCGAGCGGTACTACCAGGGCGTTTCGCTATCGAGCGCAGCTTCAGTCGTGTCTGCGCCGAAAGATGAGCCACGCACTTAGGCTCGTCAGCGTGAGTGATAGCAGGGCAACAATCCAGAAACCGTTCTGTGCGCCTCGGAACGGAATACCGCCGATGTTCATTCCCAGCAGCCCTGAGACCAGGTTGATCGGCAAGGCCACCACAGTCACCGCCGTCAGCACCCACACGCTCTGGTTGGTATGCTCGGCGACCCTGTCGGCGATTTCGCCTTCGATCAATTGGATCCGCTCTTGAAGGCCAGCCATGTCCCGCAGCGCCAGGGAGTATTCCTCGGCCGATTGCCTTAAGGATTGCGCGTCCTCCTCTCGCATCCAGCGCGGAGGGTGATTGACCAGCCGGAACAGCGCTGCTGGTTCTGGCGCCAGCAGACGCCGCAGGCGCACAAGATCGCGGCGAATGCCGCCCAGGCTCGAACGCGTTGGCAGATTTCCGACACGCAGAGCGGTTTCCACTTCATTCGCGGTTTGGGTCGCACTTCGCACAATGCCCAGCAAGACATCAGCCTGCTCTTGCAACAGTCGGATCAGGAGTGCCGCTGGGCTGAGAAAAGTGCTGCCGGCCTCCACCTCGCGGCTTAACCGGTCGACTGAACGCGGGGGTAGGCTGCTGACGCTCAGCAGACACCGAACGCTGACACTCAGCCATAACGTCGCGACGCTGGGCGGGCCCTTGTGGTCAACGTCGTAATCGACGTCGTTGACCACGGCAATGAGATTCTGATGGACGTGTTCGATGCGGGTCGAGCGTAGACCTTCCCGCAGGGCATCGCCGAACCCCAGAGGCAGCGTCACAAATTGGCTTGGCCAACCGCTCAGTACGGTTGGGACGTCATGGAAATGCAGCCAAAGGAACCCTGGGGCCTCGCTTGGAGGGCGGCTGAGCCATTCGATGGCCTCATCTGCGTTGATCCTGCGGCCGGTTCCGCCTTCCGCAAACACGTAGCCACGATCCAGCGGCAGGGAACGTACTTCCTCTGTTGCCAGTGTTTCGGTGCTCATTTCGGCCTCCTTGCATCTGTCCTGCTGGATGGGCCTGCGTTCAGTCTTCACATCGTTCACGCAGTGTCCTGGCTTGACCCTGTTCAGTCATGGGTCGGCCAGGACCCTGTCCAGATCCTGCCGATCGACCACCTCCTTCTCGAGCAGCCGTCGGGCCAGCGCTTCGAGCTTGGTGCGTTGGCCCTTCAACGTGGCTGTTACGCGGGTGCTTGCCTCGGCCAGCACGTTGCGTACCTCCGTGTCGATCAACTGCGCGGTGTTTTCGCTATAGTCCTTGCGTTCGCGCCGCGCCCATCCTGTACCCGAGAAGAGGGGGTTGGGCGCATCTTCATAGGTGGCCAGGCCGAGCTGTTGGCTCATGCCGAACTGGGTGACCATCTGGCGGGCCATGTCGGTGGCGCGTTGCAGGTCGTTCTGCGCGCCGGTGGAGACATCGCCATAGACGATCTGCTCCGCCACATAGCCGCCCAGCAGCACATCGAGCCGGTCGAGCAACTCGCTGCGCTTGAGAAGATAGCGATCTTCCGTGGGGGTTTGCTGCGTGTAGCCCAGCGCGGTAACGCCTCTGGGAATGATGGACACCTTGGAGACGCGGTCCGCCAGGGGGCGATGCTCTGCAACGATGGCGTGTCCTGCTTCGTGGTAGGCGATGGTCTCCTTCTCCTTGGCGTTGATCACGCGGCTCCTCTTTTCGAGCCCACCGACGATACGATCCAGTGCCTCGTCAAAGTCTTCTGACTCGACCGCCGATTTGCCCTTGCGGGCGGCCAACAGCGCCGCTTCGTTGGCGAGGTTGGCCAAGTCCGCCCCAGCAAAGCCGGGCGTGCGGGCGGCGATCTTGTTCAAGTCCACATCGCTGCCGAGCGTGACATTTTTGACATGAACCCGAAGGATCTGCTCGCGCCCCTTGAGGTCTGGCCGATCCAGTGCGATGTGGCGGTCGAAGCGGCCGGGGCGCAGCAGCGCCGGGTCCAGTATCTCGGGGCGGTTGGTCGCTGCCATGATGATGACGCCTTTGTTGCTGTCAAAGCCGTCCATCTCCACCAGCAGCTGGTTCAGGGTCTGCTCGCGTTCTTCGTTGCCGCCAACCATGCTCAGCGCGCGGGTTCTGCCCAAGGCATCGAGTTCGTCGATGAAGATGATGCAGGGCGCCATGGTCTCGGCCTGGCTGAACAGGTCGCGCACCCGAGCGGCACCCACACCCACAAACATCTCGACAAAGCTGGAGCCGCTCATGCTGAAGAATGGAACCGCCGCTTCACCCGCAACAGCCTTGGCAAGCAACGTCTTGCCGGTGCCGGGGGCTCCCACCAGCAAAACCCCTTTGGGAATCCTGCCGCCCAGGCGTTGGTACCGCAGGGGATCCTTCAGAAAGCTCACGATTTCAGACAGCTCTTCCTTGGCTTCGTCGATACCGGCAACATCAGCAAAGGTCACGCCCGTTTCCTTCTGCATGTAGACCTTGGCTTTACTCTTTCCGATCTCCATCAGCCCGCTGGCGGCGCCCCCAATGCGCTTGATGAGAAAACGCCACAGGGCCAAGACGATGAGCACGGGCACGACCCATGACAGGAGCGCCCCCAGCCACTTGTTGTCAGGGCGGCCAACAAAGCGCACCTTGGCGGCTTCCAGTTCCGGCACGAGCGTCGGATCGGTCACACGCAGTGTCAGGAAAGCATGGTCACCTTTACCTGCGCGGTTGATTTCTTCGATCTGCGGCTTCGAGAGGAGCGCGTCAACGCCCTCCGTGGAGAACGTGCCGGTGATGTCCTGTTCACCAACGGAAACGTCCTTGATCTTGCCCGCCTTCAACAGCACCTTGAAATCGCTGTAAGGCAGTGTCTCGACCTGATCGGAGAGGAACAGGGTCTGGATGGCGAGTATGGCCAACATCGCCACGATGCCATACCAGATAGAGAATTTTTGCTGCCGCGGTTCCATGCCGTCTATCCGTTTGTTGGCCTCGCTCAAGAGTGCTGCCGTTGCGTGGCCGACGTACCGAGCCTGCTTGGAGCTTCGCGCTTTCAACCGAAGCGCGTTTGATACGGATCAACGGACCCGCACACGTGAGCGTTCACACGGCTATCTGGGGCGCACGTGAGATGGAGGGAACAGCTGCCAGCAGCCGGTCTGGTGGCGAAAGAAGATGATCGCCAGCGTCGGCGTCGATGTGGCCAGCTCTGCTCGCACGCAACCGCGTTCGAGCCCGGGACAGTGCAGGCGCGTGATGCGCAGATGCGGCGTATCGCTCGGGCCAAACCACTTGGCGAGCAATTCGCGAAGAGATGTGTGGTCGTTCAGCATTTTGTCCTCCAGCTTCTGCGGTCTTCTCGTACGCATGCCGTCTGGTGCCTCTGGCGACCTGCGCTTCGGGCCATGCTGTGCGCCACTCAACGGCAAGCGCTAGCAGCATCAGCCGAAAAAGTGTGCATGCGGCCCGCATAGTGAATCACCTGACCATCGCCCACATGGATGCTGTGATGCTCATACCCCTTGCGCTCGGTGTCGAGATGCGCGCCGACGAGCAAGGCCAGATGCGGCTGGGCAACCCCTTCCTGTGCGTGCCATACGGTGGGGGCTGCGATGTTCCGACGCATGGCGTGCCCCTGTGGGGTGGCCTGCTTGTATGCCCCCAGTATTGGCGGCGCAGGCAAGGGCGTCATGCAGGCAGGGCTGAATATGCTGTCGGGCCGGTGCGCCTTCGTGTCAGGGAAATCTGACAGGCGTTGTGGACCCCTCCGAAGGCACCGAGGCGGGCGATGGTAAGGGGCATCAGATCGCTTGGGGCTGATGGCGCACGCGGCCAGGATGACGATGCCTCGCGACGTTGATCTGCCGCAAAACGTGTCCGACCCGTCGTGCCACGATGAATAGGCCGGCCCCCCGAGTTCTGCGGGGCCATTCATCAGGAGGCTGTCATGAGTCAAATCAGGCGTTACGACCCATTTGCCATCGAACCGGTGGGTGACATTTTTCAAGGGCTTCTGCGGTCATTTCGCGGTGGCGTGGAGGGCGCATTGCCGTTCAAAGTCGACGTAACGGAATCCGACACTGCGTACACCGTCGTTGCGGAAATCCCGGGCGCGAAGAAGGAAGACATTGACGTGACCGTCGACCGCGGCACGGTGATGCTCTCGGCCAAGGTGGAGCGCCAGTCCGAGAAGAAGGAGGGCGAGCGCGTCATCCGCAGCGAGCGTTACAGCGGATCGATGCAGCGTATGTTCACGCTGGATGCCGTCATCGACGAAGGCAAGGTCGAAGCCACCTACGAGAACGGGCTGCTGCACGTGACGCTGCCCAAGAAGGAAGCTTCTCCGCAGCAACGCATCACGATTCGTTGAGCGCGGGAGCGGCGCATGCGATTGCAGTTTCTCGGGGCCACCGAAACGGTGACCGGCTCGAAGTACGTGCTGGAGACAGGCGCGCATCGCGTCATGGTTGATTGCGGGCTGTTCCAGGGCTACAAGTCCTTGCGACTGCGGAACTGGGACGCGCTTGCCGTCAATCCGCACCATATCGACGCCGTCGTCCTCACGCATGCCCATATCGACCACAGCGGCTACCTGCCGCTACTGGTGCGCAACGGGTTTCGTGGTCCCGTCTACTGCACGAAGGGTACAGCCGAGCTGTGCAACATCCTGCTGCCCGATAGCGCACGGCTTGCCGTTGAAGATGCCCAGTACGCCAACGCACAGGGTTTCTCGCGCCACCATCCTGCATTGCCCCTCTACGACGAACACGACGCTGCCAAGGCGTTACGCCGATTGCACCCCATGGGCTATGGGGAACGCTTCTCTGTGGCGGATGGGGTTGAGGCCGAGTTTCACCGTGCCGGACACATCATCGGCGCCTCCACGGTGACGGTGCTGGCGGAAGGCCGGCGCATTGTCTTCTCGGGCGATTTGGGGCGGCAAGCCGATCCTGTCATGCGTCCGCCTGAGCCCCTGGCGGAGGCCGATACCTTGCTGGTCGAATCCACCTATGGGGATCGGCTGCATCCATCCGGTGATCCGCTCGACGAACTCGAACGCATCGTGCACAGGACCCTGGAGCAGGGCGGCACGCTGCTGATTCCGGCATTTGCGGTCGGTCGCACGCAAGCGCTGCTGTACTGCCTCTACAAGCTGATCCAGGCGCATCGGATTCCGCACGTACCGATCTATCTTGATAGCCCGATGGCCGAGCGGGCCACCGAGGTGTTTGCACGCCACGTTGACGAACTGCACATCGATGCCGTGGATTGTCAGGCGGCCTGTGCTCTGGCGATTCCAGTGCAAAGCCCGCAGCAGTCGATGCATCTGTCGAACGACCGGGCGCCGAAGATCATCCTCGCAGCCAGCGGAATGGCCACTGGCGGCCGTGTCTTGCATCACCTCAAGAGCTTTGGCGGCGGCAAGCGCAATGCCATTCTGATGTCAGGTTTCCAGGCTGCCGGCACGCGTGGGGCGGCGCTGGTGGCGGGGCAGCGGCAACTGCGCGTGCATGGCCGCGATGTCGCCATCCGTGCGGCGGTTGAGCAGATCGCCAATCTTTCCGCCCACGCCGATGCCAACGAGCTGATGACCTGGCTGCGCGGCTTCTCTCGCGCGCCGCAGCAGACATTCATCGTCCACGGCGAGCCGGCCGCCAGCGACGCTTTACGCCAGCGGATTGAACGCGAGCTGCAATGGCCGGTATGCATGCCGGAGTACCGGCAGTCCTATGTGCTGAGCTGAACATGGAAACCCCAACACCACTTCGTACGGTCATGGGTGAGACGCCCAGGCGTGTGGTACTGGCCTTGCCCGGTAACCAGGCGGCGGCCGGCAGGCTGGCCGTGCCGCTGGCCGCCGAAATTGGACACGCCGAACTCAAGCGCTTTCCCGATGGTGAGTCCCACGTGAGGCTGCAAACGCCCGTGAGCGATGCTGAAGTGGTGGTCGTCTGTACGCTGGATCGGCCGGACGAGAAAGTGCTGGCGCTCCTATGGCTTGCCATTGCGGCCCACCAGGGTGGGGCGCGCCGCGTTGGACTGGTCGCGCCGTATTTGGCCTACATGCGGCAAGACGCCATCTTCCAGCCGGGGGAGATCTGCGCAGCGCAGCATTTTGCTGAGTTGCTGACACGCTACTTCGACTGGATGGTTGCGGTCGATCCTCACTTGCATCGCATTCCAAACCTGTCGGACATCTATGCGGTGCCTGCGGTGACAGTGCAGGCTGCACCGGCAGTGGCTGCCTGGTTGCAGGCCCACGTAACCAACCCGCTGTTGGTAGGGCCCGATGAAGAAAGCCGCCAGTGGGTCGAGCACGTGGCCAACCTCTGCAATGCGCCCTGGACTGTCCTGAACAAGACGCGCCACAGCGCCTGGAGTGTGGAGGTGTCGGCTGTCCGATCCGATTTGCAGACGGAGCGCACGCCTGTACTGCTTGACGACATCATCTCGACCGGCCGCACCATGATCGCAGCGGCCAACCAGTTGCGCAGGGCAGGATTGCCGCGCCCCGTATGCGTGGCAGTGCATGCCGTGTTTTCCGCCGATGCCTACAGCGAGCTGAGCGCCGTAGCGGCCGACGTGGTCACCTGCGACACCATCGCCCACCCCACGAACCGCATCGAGCTGACGGAGCCTATCGCCGCGGCGATCTCGCACATGTTTGATCTACCTCTGCCCACCGCGACGCGGCGCCTTGCGTGGTAAGGGCTGGGTTCCTACGCTGACGATGCCAAGACCCCCACCCCGTGAGAGATGCCTTATGAAACAGATCGAATTCCTGGCTTGCGAGCCAACCTACTGTGCGGTGGGCCCAACGTTGCTGTGCGGCGCCTCGGTGGATGGCAATAACGCTACCTATGCCATTACGGCAGAAGCACTCGAAGACCACTTTGGTGCCCGGTCGTGCCGTTCAGAAGATCTCGTGCAGGCCTTCTCGGGGCACCGCAACGATATCGAGGCCGTTGCCCGGGCCATGTTTGAGATGACCGGGTCCAAGCAGATCACCCTGCATAGTGGCCACTTCCGCTTTGGCCTCTAAGCGGATCGGGAGCCGTCGCCATGCTTGTTCCGCCTGAGGTAACGGTGCTGCCAGATCGGTTGATCTTCAAGCCCCTGGGCATCGACACCTGGCAGGAGCATGTCATCTACATGCATCCGGACTGTGCGATCTGCCGGTCGGAAGGGTTCACCGCACAGGCCCGGGTGGATGTACGGATTGGCCGGCGGTCCTTGATAGCGACACTCAATCTGGTTGGTTCAGGCTTGCTGGAGATGCACGAGGTCAGCCTGTCCGTCAGCGCCGTCGAGTCGCTGATGGCTAGGCCGGGCGATGCCGTGACCGTCAGCCATGCTCCCGCGCTGGAGTCGTTGCGGGCGGTGCGGGCCAAGATCTATGGGGCGCATCTGGATACGCACCAACTGGCAAGCGTCGTGAGCGATATCGCCAAGGAGCGCTATGCCGATGTCCATATCGCAGCATTCCTGAGCGCTTGCGGCGGCGAGCGTATGAGCATCAAAGAGACCATCGACCTGACGCAAGCGATGGTCGATACGGGTGAGCGTCTCAAATGGGATCGCGCCGTCGTGGCGGACAAGCATTGCGTGGGCGGCCTGCCCGGCAACCGTACCAGCCCGATCGTGGTGGCGATTGCAGCAGCGGCGGGGCTTTTGCTGCCCAAGACGTCCTCACGCGCGATCACCTCACCCGCCGGCACGGCCGACACAATGGAAACCCTCACTCGCGTGGCGTTGAGCGCCACGGAGCTGCGGCGCGTGGTTGATCGGGTGGGGGCTTCATTAGCCTGGGGCGGTGCGTTGAGCCTGAGCCCCGCAGATGATGTGCTGATCCGCGTGGAGCGGGCGCTGGATGTGGACAGCGATGCCCAGCTGGTGGCCTCCATCCTGTCAAAGAAGATCGCGGCTGGGTCGACCCACGTGTTGATCGACGTGCCGGTTGGGCCGACAGCCAAAGTGCGCCGCCTGCAGGATCTGGAGCGTTTGCGCATGCTGCTGGAGCGCGTGGCGCGAGCGTTTGGTGTGCGCGTCATGATCGTGCGTACCGACGGCTCTCAACCCGTCGGCCGTGGCATTGGCCCGGCACTTGAAGCGCGAGACGTTCTGGCCGTGCTGCAGCGCTCGCCAACGGCACCGTTTGATTTGCGGGAACGGTCGTTGCTGCTGGCTGCGGTACTGCTGGAGTTCTGTGAGGCGGCAGCGCAGGGCGAGGGGCTTCAATTGGCGACGAGCTTGCTTGACAGTGGTGCTGCGTGGCGCAAGTTCGAGGAGATCTGCGAAGCGCAAGGCGGGCTGCGCGTACCGGGCGAAGCGATTTTTCGTCGCGATGTTGTTGCCGAACACGATGGCATCGTGACCGAGATCGACAACCGGCACCTCGCCCGTATCGCCAAGCTTGCCGGGGCGCCGGTGCGCCAAGTGGCCGGCGTAGAAATGCACGCAAGGCTGCACGATCAGGTTCAGGCGGGGCAGCCGCTCTTTACCATTCACGCTCAGGCCTCGGGCGAGTTGGAGTACTCCTCAGCCTATGCGCGGATGCACGCGGCGGTATCTCTGGCCCCAATCGAGCATGTGGCTGTGTGCTCGCCTGAGGCACCCACTTGCCAGCAAGGGCAGTGAACGATGCGCGGGCGGCCATCCTGGAGGGCAATTCCAAAGGCGATGCAACCGCATTCGGCCCGCACGAGCCCATCGGCATGGGCGGCAATGCAACCGCAGGATGTGCTCGATAGCCTGGAGACACGACCGCAAGGCCTGACGCAGCAAGAGGCCGCCGCGCGCCTTCGCGAGTACGGTCTGAACCGGGTGGCCGACGGGCACCATGCATCCGTACTTGCCGAGCTGGCAAATCGCTCACTCAATCCGCTCAACGTACTGCTGATTTCACTGGCGGGTATCTCGGCCGCGCTTGGCGACATTCGGGCGGCTGTCCTGATTGCGGGGATGGTGGTGCTGAGCGTGACGCTGGGGTTTCTGCAGGAGCATCGCTCGAACCGGGCCGCAGAGGCGTTGCGGCGCATGGTTCATACCACCGCGGCTGCCTGCCGTATGGGCGGCGATGGAACAGAGTGCAACGAAGAGATTCCCATTGAACAGTTGGTGCCGGGTGACATCGTGCAACTCGCTGCTGGCGACATGGTGCCGGCGGACCTGCGGTTGCTCAGTGCGAAGGACTTGTTCGTCAACCAGTCCGCCTTGACCGGCGAAGCGATGCCGCAAG
The DNA here is from genome assembly GCF_016429285.1 of Ralstonia sp. ASV6. Lineage (GTDB taxonomy): Bacteria > Pseudomonadota > Gammaproteobacteria > Burkholderiales > Burkholderiaceae > Ralstonia > Ralstonia flaminis. Next base: position 16,492 of record NZ_JAELUI010000061.1, on the reverse strand, counting down.
AACGGCACGCCGAGCAGTATGGCGGGATGGTCGACGCAGACTTCGATCTGCCCAACCTGTGCTTCATGGGCAGCGCGATTGTCAGCGGATTTGGCACAGGCGTCGTGCTGGCGACCGGTCAGCAGACCGCCTTCGGGAGCGTGGCAGACCTGATTGCCGCACAGCGTGTGCAGACCAGCTTCGACCGTGGCATCACGCGCTTTACCTGGCTCATGCTGACGTTGATCCTGGTGATGGCGCCAACCGTCTTCCTTATCAACGGGTTGACCAAAGGCAACTGGTTTGAGGCGCTCTTGTTTGCTGTGGCTGTTGCAGTGGGCCTGACGCCCGAGATGCTGCCGATGATCGTGACGGTGAACCTTGCCAAGGGCGCGATCGCCATGTCGCGCAAGAAGGTCATCGTCAAGCGGCTCAACGCCATCCAGAACTTTGGTGCCATGGATGTCTTGTGTACCGACAAGACAGGCACGCTCACCCAAGACCGCATCATTCTCAAACATCACCTGGACTTGCGTGGCGAGGAGTCCGATCAGGTGCTGGAGTATGCGTTCCTGAACAGCTTCTACCAGTCTGGCCTGAAGAACCTGCTGGATATCTCGGTGCTCAAGCACGTTGAGCTGGAGCAGCGGCTGGACGTCCACGCGCGCTTTCGCAAGATTGACGAACTGCCATTCGACTTCGAGCGGCGACGCCTGTCGGTGGTTCTGGAGCGGAGCGATGGCAGCCACGTTCTGATCTGCAAGGGTGCGGTGGAAGAGGTGCTGGGCGTCAGCACGCGCTACGTCAGCGGCGACGAGGTCGGTCCGCTGGAGTCAGGGCATCTGGAACACGCCAAGCGCATGGCGGAGGACTTGAATAGCGATGGTTTCCGTGCGGTGGCGGTGGCGTACAAGGCGTTACCGCAGCAACAGTCCCAGTACGCCGTGGCGGATGAGTCGGACCTGATATTGCTCGGCTTCATCGCGTTTCTTGACCCGCCGCGGGAGACCGCTGCCGAAGCCCTCTCCGCACTCAAGGCCAGCGGAGTTACCGTCAAGATCTTGACCGGTGACAACACCATCGTTGCGCGCAAGATCTGCCGAGAGGTCGGTCTGGATGTCGATCCCGTTGTACTGGGCACGGAGCTGTCCGCCATGTCGCCGGATCAGATGGCCGAGATGGCGGAGCGCGCCTCGGTGTTCGCCAAGGTGTCGCCCGCACAGAAGGCGGCGATTGTCGAGGCGCTGCACCGCAAGGGGCATGTTGTCGGCTTCATGGGGGATGGCATCAACGACGGGCCGGCGCTCAAGACGGCCGATGTCGGTATCTCGGTGGACAGTGCCGTGGACATCGCCAAGGAATCCGCCGACATCATCCTGCTGGAGAAAAGCCTGGCTGTGCTGGGCGAGGGTGTGACGGAGGGGCGCAAGGTCTTCGGCAACATCGTCAAGTACATCAAGATGGGTGCCAGCTCGAACTTCGGCAACGTGTTCAGTGTGCTGGGCGCCAGCCTGTTTCTGCCGTTTCTGCCGATGGCGCCGGTCCAGGTGCTGCTGAACAACTTGCTGTACGACTTCTCGCAAACCGCCATACCGACTGACAACGTGGATGAGGACTACCTTGTGCGGCCGCGTCGGTGGGAGATCGGCCACATCCTGAAGTTCATGCTGTACATCGGGCCTGTCAGTTCGGTGTTCGACTTTGCAACGTACGCCCTGATGCTGGGGGTGTTTCATGCTTGGGGCAATCCGCAACTTTTCCAATCGGGGTGGTTTGTCGAATCACTACTGACCCAGACGCTCATCATCCACATCATCCGGACCGCCAAGGTGCCCTTTGTGGAAAGCCGTGCAAGTACGGCTCTGATCGCAACCAGTGTCGCCATTGCCTGTGTTGGGGTTGCCATGCCGCTGACACCGTTGGGCACGCTGTTTGGCTTTGTGCCTTTGCCAGTTGCCTACTGGCCCTGCCTGGTGGCGATTGTTGTCGTTTATGCCTTGCTCACCCATCTGATGAAGACCTGGTACGTGCGCCGGTACGGGCTCGACTGAGCTGGTCGATGGTACGGGCGCCATGCACAGAGGGCGCGGGAGCGTGCCCATTTGACTATCGTCAGCCGCGCCTTGGGTCTGGCGTCGTAGCATGGGTCAAGACAAGAAGGGGTGGGAATACGCCCCAGTGGGGGAAACCATGTTGGAAAAACAGCCCGATGAAGTATTTGCGGCCACGCTGTGGGAGCTTGAGGCAACGGTGGCAGCAACCTTGCCTTGGAGCGCGTTGATTCGTGCGACGCGCTCGGATTGCGGAGGCTACAACGTTGAAGCCAAATGGCCCTGGCTCGGCGCACATGGCAATTCGATGTTGTGCGCGCTGGCGATTCATTTTCCTGCCGATGCGTCCCGCGTCTACTGCGCACTGGGCCACCCCGGTCGGGAACAGGTGTGCCGACGCATTGGTGAGTGGCTGAGTGCTGAGCTGGAGTCGCAATTCGCCGGGCTGGCGGCGGATACCGGCTTCAGCATCAACCGCACCGTGCCGACAGCGCTGTTTTTTGACGACGGCGATTCGATTCGCGTCACCGCGCAAGACAAACGGCACGACTTTGCACTGTATCGGGGCGCCCCGCCGCCGCCGTTGTGATGCCTTGCAAAGGCTGCGTGTCATTTCTGTGAAGGGCGTCTAGAGTCGGCACTCTTGTCTCGGTTTGAGATGCATCAAGTTCATGCTGCGGCAGCTGGCATCTAATGGATTGCATATTTGCAAACGTTTAACGCCCCGACCATGCGCACCGCCCCCGTGCCGTCTTCCCCAGCTGCCGAGTTGATTGATCCACCGTTTCACGCTGCACTTGCACGTACGTCGGGTTCGTTGTCACTGGTATCGATGCAACTGGCGTTGCTCGATTGGGCACTGCACTTGGCGGTGTCGCCCGGCAAGCGGCTCGATCTGTGCCGCCTGGCACTGACCCAGGCCGAGCAGCTCGGGCGCTACATCCAGAACTGCATGGCGGCTGGCCCTCAACAGGCGAGTCTTTGCGTTCTGCCGCCGGCACAAGACCGTCGTTTCCAGGCCGATGAGTGGCGCCTGTGGCCGTTCAACGTGCTGCACCAAACCTTCCTGCTGACTGAGCAATGGTGGGAGGCGACAACACGCGGCGTGTGGGGTGTCGCCCAGCACCATGAAGACGTGGTGGCCTTTGCCGCACGGCAGTGGCTCGACATGATGTCGCCGGGCAACCAACTGGCGACGAACCCCGTCGTCCTGCGTCAAACCTTTGAGCAGCACGGCGCCAATCTCGTGCGGGGCGCGCTCAACGCGCTTGACGATCTGGAACGTGCCATGAGCGGTGCGCCGGCCGCCGGCACCGAACGCTTTGTGGTGGGGCGCGACGTGGCGGTGACGCCCGGCAAGGTCGTGCTGCGCAATCGCCTGATGGAGTTGATCCAGTACGCGCCCAACCCGTCTGTCAGGCCCAAGGTCCAGGCCGAGCCCATCCTGATCGTGCCGGCGTGGATCATGAAGTACTACATCCTGGATCTGTCCCCGCAGAACTCGCTGATTCGCTATCTGGTGGAGCAGGGCCATACTGTGTTCTGCATCTCGTGGAAGAACCCTGACGAGGCCGACCGCGATCTCGACATGGATGACTACCTCAAGCTCGGCGTCTTCGCCGCGCTCGATGCGGTCAACGCCATCGTGCCGAATCAGCGCGTGCACGCCACGGGCTACTGCCTGGGCGGCACACTGCTGGCCATTGCAGCGGCGGCCATGGCGCGCGATGGCGATGCGCGGCTGGCGTCCATGACGCTCTTTGCCGCGCAGACGGACTTTTGCGAACCGGGTGAGCTGGGGCTCTTCATTGACGAAGCGCAGGTCAGTCTGCTTGAGGCGCAGATGGCGCAGACCGGCTATCTGCGTGCAAGCCAGATGGCTGGCGCCTTCCAGATGCTGCGGTCGTATGACTTGCTGTGGTCACGCGTGGTGGGCGAATACCTGCTGGGTGATCGCGCGCCCATGAACGACCTGATGGCCTGGAACGCCGATGCCACGCGCATGCCCGCGCGCATGCATAGCCAGTACCTGCGGCGCCTGTTCCTGAACGACGACCTGAGCGAGGGCCGCTACCCCGTCAACGGCAAGCCGGTGATCCTGAACGATCTGGACCTGCCGATCTTCGTGGTGGGCACGCTGACCGATCATGTCGCGCCATGGCGCTCGGTCTACAAGCTGCATCACTTGACCGAGGCGGAGCTGACATTCGTGCTGACCAGCGGCGGCCACAATGCCGGCATTGTCAGCCCACCGGCAAATTCGCATCGGCGCTTCCAGATGCAGACACGTCACGCGGGCGGGGTTTCGCTGGCGCCGGATGACTGGCTGGCGTCGGCCCCAACCACGGACGGTTCATGGTGGCCGGCATGGCATGCGTGGCTGACCACGCATGCATCTGCCCCCACACCGGTCAAGCCGCCGAAGATGGGGGCTCCGGGCCTGCCGCCGTTGGGCGATGCGCCTGGCATCTACGTGCTGGAGAAATAAATGCGTGAGCAGGATAAGACCACGGCGTACGGCTGGTACGCCGGCACGCATATGGCCGCCCTTGCCGCAATGGCCTCAGCCACAGCCGTACTGGCGTTGTCGGGCTGCATCTCGATGGCGCCGCCATACGAAGCCCCGGCGCTGCCCGTGGCCCAGCACTATGACGCCAACGATGACCGTGATGGTCTGTCCGCCGCTGCCGTCGGCTGGCAAGCCTACTTTACGGATACGCGTCTGCAGGCGTTGATTGCCCAGGCGCTGGAGAACAACCGCGACTTGCGGACCGCGGTGCTGCGCGTGGAAGAGGCACGCGCGGCGTTCGGCATCCAGCGCGCGGAAACGTTTCCGCACCTCAACGCGCAGGCTGGCATCAACCGCCTGAGCATTCCGGCTGACCTGAGCCCCTTCGGCATGCCCATGCGCGTGAGCCAGTACCAGGTGGGCGCCGGTGTCTCAAGTTGGGAGATCGATTTCTGGGGGCGCGTGCGCAATCTCAATGACGCCGCGCTGGAAAGCTACGTGGCGTCTGATGCGGCGCGCCGTGCAGTCGCACTCGGGCTGATCGCGCAGGTGGCTGACAGCTATCTGGTCCTGCGTGAGCTGGATGAGCGCATCGCGCTGGCACAGCAGACCGTGGACAGCCGCACCGAGACCCTGCGCATCTTTTCGCGCCGCGTGGCAGTGGGGGCGACATCGCGGTTGAACCAGACGCAAGTCGAGACTCTGCTGACCCAGGCGCAGGCACTGCTCACGCAACTGCAGCAAGCGCGCGATGCGCAGGCGCATGGCCTGACGCTGCTCGTGGGTAAGCCCATCGACCTGCCACCGGTAGCAGAGCCACTCGATGAGCACCGGATGCTGGTGGAGTTGCGTGCAGGGCTGCCCTCTGATCTTCTGACGCAACGCCCGGACATCGCTGCCGCAGAGCACCGGCTGCGTGCTGCGCACGCCAGCATCGGCGCGGCACGCGCGGCATTCTTCCCGCGCGTGGCATTGACGGGCGCCTACGGCACGGTCAGCCCAGAACTGGGCAACCTGTTTGCACCCGGCACGCGTGCCTGGGTTTTTGCGCCGAGCGTGACCCTCCCGCTGTTCGAAGGCGGCAAGCTGCGCAGCAACCTGGACCTGGCGCAAGCCCGCCGTGATCTTGCCGTCGCGGGCTACGAGAAGACCGTACAAAGCGCGTTTCGCGATGTGTCTGATGCGTTGTCCGCGCGCAAGTGGCTGGCCGAACAGCTCGACATCGCGCAGGCCACGCTGGCAGCGCAGACCGAGCGCGCACGGCTGTCGCAACTGCGCTTCGATGCGGGGGCCTCGGCATTTCTGGAGGTGCTCGACGCACAGCGCGATCTGCTGGCCGCGCAGCAGCAACTGGTGCAGGTGCGCCGCGCGCTGCTCTCCAGCCGCGTAGGGCTGTACGCGGCGCTGGGCGGCGGTACACAGGCCGTCGAATCCGCATCCGATACCCATACCCATCTGAGCCTGACGCCGCCCCCGCGCGCATCGGGAAAAACAACACCATGACAACAACGCCCCAACAACGATGGATTGCATTGATCGCTGCCGCCCTGGTGATTGCCGGTGGTGCGTTTGCGTGGAAGGCCTTGCAGCAGGACGGCCCCGGCAAGGGATTTGCCAGCGGTAACGGCCGCATTGAAGCCACCGAGATCGACGTGGCCACCAAACTGCCCGGCCGCGTGCAGGACATTCTGGTGGATGAGGGCGACTTCGTGAACGCCGGCCAGCCGCTGGCGCACATGCAGGTGCAGACGCTGGAGGCCCAGCGCGACGAGGCCCAGGCGCGGCAGCAGCAGTCCGTCTCCGCCGTGGCCAGTGCACAAGCCCAGGTGGCCGTGCGCGAGGCCGACCGGCAGGCGGCCCTGGCACAGGTCGCCCTGCGCGAAAGCGACCTGGATGCTGCACAGCGCAGGTTGGCGCGTTCTGAAACGCTGTCGCGCGAAGGGGCGTCGTCCATGCAGGAGCTGGATGACGATCGCGCCCGTGTGCGTGGCGCCAAGGCCGCACTGGTGGCGGCCCGCGCGCAAGCGGAAGCGGCGCAGGCCGCTGTGGCCGCAGCCCGCACGCAGGTGGCCGGCGCCAATGCCACGGTCAAGGCAGCAGACGCGACGGTGTCGCGCGTAAAAGCGGATATTGACGACAGCGCCCTGGCTGCCCCGCGTGACGCCCGCGTGCAATACCGCATCGCCCAGCCTGGCGAGGTGCTGGCCGGTGGCGGGCGGTTGCTCAACCTGGTGGATCTGTCCGACGTCTACATGACCTTCTTCGTGCCAGAAACGGACGCTGGACGCATTGCCATGGGCAGCGAGGTGCGCATCGTGCTCGACGCCGCGCCGCAGTACGTGATTCCGGCCCGCGTATCGTTCGTGGCCAGTACCGCACAGTTCACACCCAAGACTGTAGAAACCGCCTCCGAGCGCCAGAAGCTGATGTTCCGTGTCAAGGCGCAGATTGATCGTGATCTGCTGCGCAAGCACCTCAAGCTGGTGAAGACGGGTCTGCCCGGCATGGCGTGGCTCAAGCTCGATGCGCAAGCCGAATGGCCGGTCAACCTGGCGATCAAGGTTCCGCAGTGACCCCGTTCGCCAATCCGCTTACCCAGCACGATGCCCAGCTTGGGCCGCCGCTTGGTCCATCCGTAGTCAGTCTGGCCGGCGTGAGCCTGCGTTACCGCAAGACGCTGGCGCTGGATGGCATCACGCTTGACCTGCCGGCCGGTTGCATGGTGGGCCTGATCGGGCCCGACGGTGTGGGCAAGTCGAGCCTGCTGTCGTTGGTGGCGGGTGCACGGGCCCTGCAGGATGGCGCGGTGCATGTGCTGGGCAGTGACATGGCCGACCGCCGCGCACGTGCCGTGGTCGGCCCGCGCATCGCCTATATGCCGCAAGGCTTGGGGCGCAACTTGTACCCCACGCTGTCGGTTGAAGAGAACCTGCAGTTCTTCGGCCGCCTGTTCGGTCACAACGCAGCGGAGCGCCGCCGACGTATCGATGCGCTCACAGCCAGCACCGGCCTTCGGCCATTCCTTTCGCGGCCGGCGGGTAAGTTGTCGGGCGGCATGAAGCAGAAGCTGGCGCTGTGCTGCGCGCTGATCCATGACCCGGATCTGCTGATTCTCGATGAGCCGACCACGGGTGTTGACCCGCTCTCGCGCAGCCAATTCTGGGACTTGATTGCAAGCATTCGGGCCGGGCGCCCGGGCATGAGCGTGGTTGTGGCCACCGCGTACATGGAAGAGGCCGAACGCTTTGACTGGCTGGTCGCCATGGACGCAGGGCAGGTGCTTGCCACCGGCACGCCGGCAGCGCTGCGCAGCCGCACGAGCACCGATTCGCTGGAGGCGGCGTTCATTGCGCTGCTGCCGCCAGCGCGCCGGCAGGGGCACCAAGCCGTGGTGGTGCCACCGCTGGTGGCTGGTGCGGAAGACGATGTGGCCGTGCAGGCGGGCGGGCTGACCATGCGTTTTGGCGACTTTGTGGCGGTCGACCACGTCGACTTCCGCATACGCCGTGGTGAGATCTTCGGTTTTCTCGGCTCCAACGGCTGCGGCAAGTCGACCACCATGAAGATGCTCACCGGCCTGCTGCCCGCCAGCGAGGGCCAGGCGTGGTTGTTTGGCCATCCGGTCAACCCCAAGGACATCGATACGCGCCGGCGCGTGGGCTACATGTCGCAGGCGTTCTCGTTGTACGGTGAGTTGACCGTGCGCCAGAACCTCGTGCTGCATGCGCGCCTGTTCCAACTGCCCGAACCCGAGGTGCAGCCGCGCGCGGCAGAGATGCTCGCCCGCTTCGGGCTCCAGGACGTGGCCGACAGCTTGCCCGAACGCTTGCCGCTGGGCATGCGGCAGCGCCTGTCGCTGGCCGTGGCGATGGTGCACAAGCCGGAACTACTGATCCTGGATGAACCGACCTCCGGGGTCGACCCGGTCGCGCGTGACATGTTCTGGCGCCTGATGGTTGACCTGGCACGGCAAGATCGTGTGACCATCTTCATCTCCACGCACTTCATGAACGAGGCCGAGCGCTGTGACCGCATCTCGCTCATGCATGCGGGCCGCGTGCTGGTGAGCGATGCGCCCGCCGCGCTGGTACGTACGCGCGGCACGCAGACGCTGGAGCAGGCATTCATCGCCTATCTGCGGGAGGCGTCTGAAACGGTGTCCGACGCGGCTCCCGGCGCCGCCGAGATTGCCGCACCCGCACCCGTAGCAACAACCACCGCATCAACCGGCACGTCTACACGCCGTCACTTCAGCCTCGCGCGTGCCTTGAGCTACTCGCAACGCGAGGCGCTGGAATTGCGCCGCGACCCGGTACGCGCCACGCTGGCTTTGCTGGGCACGGCCATCCTGATGTTCATCATCGGATACGGCATCAGCCTGGATGTGGAGAACCTCACCTACGCGGTGCTCGACCGCGACCAGACCGCAATTTCCCGCGATTACGCGCTCAACCTGGCCGGCTCGCGGTATTTCATCGAAAAACCTCCGATTCGCGACTACGCTGAGTTGGACCGCCGCATGCGCAACGGCGAGCTGTCGCTGGCGATTGAAATTCCCCCGGGCTTTGCGCGCGATGTGGAGCGTGGCACGGCCGTACAAATCGGCGCCTGGGTGGACGGCGCCATGCCCACCCGTGCAGAAACCGTACGCGGCTATGTGCAGGCCATCCACCAACTCTGGCTGGCAGACGCCGCCGTGCACCGGCTGGGGATGCGGCTCGCGATGCCCAGCACGATTGAGACGCGCTATCGTTACAACCCCGACGTGAGAAGCCTGCCCGCCATGGTGCCCGCCGTGATTCCGATGCTGCTGATGATGATTCCCGCCATGCTGGCGGCGTTGTCGGTGGTGCGCGAAAAGGAACTGGGTTCCATCATCAATTTCTACGTGACGCCGGTCACCCGGGCGGAATTCGTGCTGGGCAAGCAGGCGCCGTACATCGTGCTGGCGATGCTGAACTTCTTGCTGCTGGCGTTGCTGGCGGTGACGGTGTTCGGTGTGCCGATCAAGGGCAGCTTTGCGACGCTCGCGCTGGGTGCGCTGATCTTCGTGACGTGCTCGACGGGTTTCGGGTTGTTTGCGTCCACGTTCACGCAAAGCCAGATTGCCGCCATGTTCGTCACCATGATCGGCACGATCATCCCGTGTGTGCAGTTTGCGGGTTTGCTCAACCCCGTGTCGTCGCTGGAGGGCGTGGGGGCCATGATCGGGCGCGTGTATCCGGCCACCCACTTCCTGACCATCAGCCGCGGCGTGTTCAGCAAGGCGCTGGATGTGGGGGCATTGGGCAGCGCCTTCTGGCCGCTGCTGGCGGCGGTGCCGGTCATCCTGGCGGCCACGCTGTTGATGCTGCGCAAGCAGGATCGGTAGGGGCGCGCCATGTCAGACCATCCGACCGATCGCCGCGCGGCACGCTTGCGCAACATCTTCCGCCTTGGTGTGAAGGAGCTGTGGAGCCTGGTACGCGACCCAATGATGCTGGTGCTGATTGCCTACACTTTCACGCTATCGATCTACGTGGCAGCCACCGCCATGCCGGAGAGCCTGCACAACGCCTCGATTGCCATCGTGGATGAGGACAGCTCGCCGTTGTCGGCACGCATTGTCTCGGCGTTCTATCCGCCGCATTTCCGCACGCCCGCGCTGATTCCGCTTACCGAGATGGACGCCGGGATGGATAGCGGCCGCTACACCTTTGTGCTCGACATCCCGCCCAACTTCCAGCGCGACGTGCTGGCGGGGCGCGCGCCGGCCATCCAGCTCAACATTGACGCCACCCGCATGAGCCAGGCCTTTACCGGAAACGGCTACATCCAGCAGATCGTCTCGGGCGAGGTGAGCGAGTTCCTGCAGCGCCACCGTGCGGCACCGGCCGCGCCGGTTGACCTGGTGCTGCGCACGCGCTTCAACCCCAACCTGGAACAGACGTGGTTCGGCTCGCTGATGGAGATCATCAACAACGTGACCATGCTGTCGATCATCCTGACCGGCGCCGCGCTCATCCGGGAGCGGGAGCACGGCACCATCGAACACCTGCTGGTGATGCCCGTCACGCCGTTCGAGATCATGACGGCCAAGGTGTGGTCGATGGGGCTAGTGGTGGTGCTGGCCGCGCTGATGGCACTGGTGTGCGTGGTGCAAGGCGCGCTGCATGTGCCCATCGAAGGTTCGATCCTGCTGTTCATGCTGGTGGCGACGCTGCACCTGTTTGCCACCACCTCGATGGGTATCTTCCTTGCGACGGTGGCGCGGTCCATGCCGCAGTTCGGCATGCTGCTGGTTCTGGTGCTGCTGCCGCTGCAGTTGCTCTCGGGCGGTACCACCCCGCGCGAGAGCATGCCAGCACTCGTGCAGGACATCATGCTGGCCGCGCCGACCACGCATTTTGTATCGGCGTCACAAGCGATTCTTTATCGGGGCGCAGGATTGTCCGTCGTATGGCCGCAGTGTCTGGCCATCGGTGCAATCGGTGCCGTGCTGTTTGTCGCATCATTGACGCGCTTTCGTAAAACCATCAGCCAGATGGCTTAAGGAGCCAACATGGATACACCTGCCAACCTTCCTCTCGCGCTCTTCAAGGCGCAAGTCGCACTCGGGCTGCAAACACTGGGCCTGCTCAAGACGGCGCGGCAGCGCTGGTATGAACTGGGTGCAGAATTGCTGGCTGAAGACGTAGGACGTACAGAATCTGCGCTGACCGAGCTGCAAGGCGTTGAAGACTGGAACGCATGGGCAACGCTGCTCCCCAGCGCTTTCTGGCAGGCCAACCAACGCGCAATGAATGTGGTTCAGGGCGTGATGCAAACAGCGATCGCCAATCAAGCGAGCTTTGCAACGGACTACCAGCGCGCCATGATGGCGTGGCAGCAGGCCTCTGTGCAGGCACTGAGCGCGGCCGGGAATGCCATGCCGGTACATACGGTGCTGCAGGGCATGCTGTCTTCGTTGGGGGCGCCGGCCGATGCGTTCATTCGCTCGGCAGTAGTGTTGCCAGGCACGGCACCTGCGCGCAGCATGGGCAACGGTCAACTTCGCACGGCTTCCTGAGGAGCACACATGGGCCCCGACCACCTGCCGGCGCCGCCGGCATCGCTGCCGGGCGGCGATCTGAGCGTGGTGCGCAATCGCACCTTTGACGAAATCGCCGTTGGTGAAACGGCCGCCATCCAGCGCACGCTCACAGCAGAGGACATCCAGCTCTTTGCCGTGCTGTCGGGCGATGTCAACCCGCAGCACTTGGACCCCGAGTTTGCGGTCTCCACGCGCTTTCATGGTGTGATTGCCCACGGCATGCTGGGCGGTGCGTTGATTTCCGCCGTGCTCGGAACGCGCCTGCCTGGGCCCGGTACGGTCTATCTTGGGCAGACATTGCAGTTTCACGCGCCGGTGCGTATTGGCGATACGTTGACCATCCGCGTGACGGTCACCAGCAAGGAAGAGCGGAGCAAGCGGCTCAAGCTGGCGTGCACCTGTACCAACGACAGTGGCGTCATCGCCGTTACCGGAGAAGCCGAGGTCATCGCGCCTACCGAGCGGATCGAGCGCCCACGTACAACGCTGCCCGATGTACGCATCACCACCGGCGGCAATGGCATCCATCGGCTGCTTGATCACGTGCGGCCCCTGGGGGCGATCCGCATGGCGGTCGTCCACCCGTGCGATGCGCTGAGCCTGTCCGCCGCGCTAGATGCCCGCGCTGAAGGGCTCATCGTGCCGTGCCTGGTCGCACCGCGCGCCAAGTTGATGCGCGTCGCCGCTGAAGCCGGGCTTGACCTGAGCGGCCTGGAAATCGAAGACGTGCCACACAGCAGCGCCGCGGCCACCCGCGCGGTGGAGCTTGTGGCGCTGGGCAAGGCCGAGGCGCTCATGAAAGGCAGCCTGCATACGGATGAGCTGATGGCGGCCGTGGTGCGCGCTGAAGCCGGGCTGCGCACCAAGCGTCGGATCAGCCATTGCTTCGTCATGCAGACACCAGCGTATCCACGCCCGTTTATCGTGACGGATGCCGCTATCAACATTGCACCGACCTTGGATCAGAAGGCCGACATCATCCGCAACGCCATCGATCTGGCCCATGCGATTGGCGTGGCGCGGCCGCGCGTGGCGATCCTGGCGGCAGTCGAAACCGTGAACCCGCACATGCCCGCCACGCTCGACGCAGCGGCGTTGTGCAAGATGGCCGACCGCGGCCAGATCGAAGGAGGCGTGCTGGACGGGCCACTGGCCTTCGACAACGCGGTATCGGCCGCTGCAGCCCGCATCAAGGGCATCGTTTCGGAAGTGGCAGGGCAGGCCGATGTGCTGGTGGTGCCGGATCTGGAAAGCGGCAACATGCTCGCCAAGCAGTTGGAATACCTGGGTGGGGCCGCCAGCGCGGGCATTGTGCTCGGCGCACGCGTGCCCATCGTATTGACCAGCCGTGCCGATTCACGCGAATCGCGCATTGCGTCATGTGCCGTCGCCACGTTGCTGGCGCACCGTTACCGCATCCTCCCGCCATGAACGATTGCATCGTCGTACTGAACTGTGGCTCGTCGAGCATCAAGTTTGCGTTGTTCGATGCCACACAGCTTCCGTTGCCCCGTACCCCCGTGTGGAGCGGGAAAGTGGAAGGCATCGGCACCGATCACCCCACCGTAGCGGAAGTCGGAGCGCCAGCGCAGGCCGTGGAGCTTGACGCCGCGCAGCCGTATCACGCTGCGCTGCTGCACATTCGCCGGCGTGTCGAGCACGTGCTCGGCAACCGTCGGTTGGTTGCCGTGGCACACCGTGTGGTGCACGGCGGAGCCAAGTACTTTGCACCCGTACGTGTGGACGCGGAGGTGCTTTCCGATTTGCGCAGCTTCATCCCGCTGGCACCGCTGCACCAGCCGTTTGCGTTGGAGGCCATCGAGGCGCTGCTGTCAGATCTGCCCGAGGTGCCGCAGGTGGCCTGTTTCGATACAGCGTTCCACCACACGCTGCCGCAAGTTGAAATGATGCTGCCGCTACAGTATGCCGCGTGGGAGCGCGGGTTGCGGCGCTACGGTTTTCACGGGCTGTCGTACGAGTACATGTCGATCGTCTTGCCCGAGCGACATGGCGATATCGCCCGTGGGAGAACCATCGTCGCGCACCTTGGCAGCGGTGCCAGCCTGTGTGCCATGCGCGGGCTCGAGAGCGTGGCGACCACGATGGGGTTTTCCGCGCTCGACGGCCTGATGATGGGCACACGCTGCGGCGCCCTGGACCCAGGCGCGGTGCTCTACCTGATGGAGACGGAGCATCTTTCTCCCGCACAGGTGGGGCACGTGCTGTATCACGAATCCGGTCTGCTCGGCGTGTCGGGGGTGTCATCTGACCCGCGCGATCTATTGGCGCAAGAAGCCGACAACCCGCGCGTGCAGGCGGCGCTGGCGCTTTACGTGCGTCGCATCGTCCGCGAAATCGGTGCCCTGGTGGCTGTTCTTGGCGGCTTGGACTTGCTGGTTTTCACGGCGGGGATTGGCGAACACAACGCCGTGCTGCGTGAGCGCGTCGTGCGTGCGCTCGGCTATCTGGGCGCCGATTTGGATGACGCGGCCAACCAAGCGCACGCCGCAATCATTTCCAGTTCGGCCAGCCGGATTCGTGTGGCGGTGGAGCCCACAAATGAGGAGTGGGTCGCTGCACGGCATGTCGCCCAGAGTGAGCAGTCGCGGTAGTCGTTGATATTGGTCTTTGGCCGTAGCGAAAGGTGATCAGAGTGATTTCAAGAAGCCGATCAGTGCCGCGTTGACCGCCTCAGGTGCTTCTTGCTGGAGCCAATGGCCCGCCTTGGGTACCACCTGCGACACGCGCAGCTGAGGCACTAACGACGGCATGGCATCGATGATGTTCTGCATGCCCGGCATCGCGAGGCCAGTATCGCTTTCGCCCACCAAGTACATGGCGGGCACATGGATTTGCAGGCCGACAAAGGCTGCCTCGGCTGCCCAATTGCGGTCAAGGTTGCGGTAGTAATTCAGACCACCGCGAAAACCGCTTTTCTCAAACGAGCGCACAAGCTGCTCAAAGTCCACGGCGCTGAGCCAGTCCGGCAGGGCTTGTGGGGTCGGCAATGCCGTAAGCAGTCCGTCTGAGCGAGCAAGCATGCCGAAGGGATTCGGTGTGAGCACATCGTCGCGTGGCCCAGCACTTCCTGAAGCCGCAAAGTAGATCTTGCGCAGGGTTGTCGCCACATCGGCCTCCAGCTCTCGCTCCGCCAGGCCTGGAGATGCAAAGTAGTGCGTGTAGAACCAGGCGTCTGGAGTCTGGGGAAAAAGCCGGCTGGGTGCCATGGGCGCACGGCCCATCATGGGCACCCCTAGTGCGGCCACCGCTCGGAATCGGTCCGGTCTCAAAAGCGCTGCTTGCCAGGCAATCGTCGCGCCCCAATCTCCGCCGACAACCACGGCTTGCTGCTCTCCCAATGCATCGAGCAGCGCGACCAAGTCGCCGACCACTTGCAGTGCCGTGTATGCGTCGACTGCCTCGGGCTGCTCACTGCGTCCATAGCCACGCAAATCTGGAGCGACGGCGCGGTAGCCTGCCGCTGCAAGCGCCGGCAACTGATGGCGCCACGCGAGGGAGGTCTCTGGAAATCCGTGGCAGAGCAGGACCAAGGGCCCCTGGCCTTGTTCAAGCAGACTAAGGCGTATTCCGTTGGCATCGACCAGGCGATGAGAAGCTGTCGTCATGAGTGTCTCGCTGTGCGTGAGCCAATACTGTAATATACATAGTTACGGAATAAAAGCATCTTCTGAATATGGCTCAAGACGTACGCCTTGCCCGGCTGTTGCACGTACTCATTCACATGCATCTGCGCGGTGGCTCTACCAGTTCTGAAACGATTTCGCGGATGCTGCACACCAATCCGGTCGTAGTGCGACGGACCATGGCGGCGCTGCGTGACGCGGGCTACGTTGCCTCCGCTGGCGGGCGCAGCGGAGGTTGGACACTCGCATGCGGACTCGACGCGCTCACGGTGGGCGACATTCATGCAGCGATTGCGAGTGCCAGTCCGTTTGCTTTCGGGCCAGCCCAAGACAACCCGCAGTGTCCAGTAGAAGCGGTGGTGAACCGCTTTGTCAGCGAAGCGCAGCGTGCGGCGGAGAATGAACTGTTGAGGTGCTTTCAAGGCAAGCGCTTGTCAGCGCTCGCAACAGAGTGCATCTCGTTCGCGTCGGAGCCTCAGGCGAATCACTCTGTATAGCGTTGACTGCCAGCGTAGAGACTTCTCTTTTGATGCATCGATCGCTGGCCGCTTCCGCATGGCATCCGCGATGGGTAGAGGGCTCGGGGTTCTGTGAAGCCACGTTGACGTGACCGGTATTCCGGTCCAGTTCTTATGAGAGGATTGAAGTTTATTGGATGGTGCCTGGTTGCTGTGCGGGCATCGGTGTTGGCCAGTGGGCGGCAGGTGCCGGCGGACGGTATCCAAGCGACGAATGCGGTCGCCGCGTGTTGTAGTGCCGGCGCCACTGTTCAATGACGACCTGCGCTTCTTTGAGGCTGTAGAACAGTTCGCCGTTGAGCAGTTCATCGCGCAGCTTGCCATTGAAGGACTCGCAGTAGCCGTTCTCCCACGGGCTGCCGGGTGCGATGAACAGCGTCTTCGCGCCCAAACGTCCCAGCCAGTCACGCACGATGTTCGCTGTCATCTCCGCACCGTTGTCCGAGCGCACATGCGCGGGGATGCCATGTACCAGCATGGCGTCGGCCAGCGTCTCGATGACGTCCATACTGTTTAAGCGTCGCCCTACCTTGATGGCTAGACACTGGCGCGAGAACTCGTCGACGAGCGTCATCAGTCGCAGGCTGCGGCCGTCTTCGGTAGTGTGGTGCACGAAGTCGTAGCTCCAGACGTGATGTGGATACTCCGGGCGCAGCCGCACACAGGAGCCATCGTTGAACCATAGGCGGCCCCTCGGGCGCCGCTTCTTCGGTACCTTG
>NZ_JAELUI010000060.1 GCF_016429285.1 Ralstonia sp. ASV6 | reverse complement strand
TAGTGCGGATTCCCGTGTGAAAGTAGGTCATCGCCAGGCTCTCCCATAAAACACCCCAGCTCCACCCGAGCTGGGGTGTTTGCTTTTACGCGTGCAAAACGCGCTTCCCATCTCTTCTGCGCTGCCCCAGGCGCCCAAGCACCAGACCACAAAAAAGCCACCGATCCCGGTGGCCTTTACGCTTGCACAACACCCCCTCAGCCTCGCGCCAGGTACCTCTGTACCAACCTCACCCAGTACGTCGCCCCCAACGGCAGCAACTCATCGTTGAAGTCGTAGCTCGGATTGTGCAGCATGGCATGTTGATAGCGGGTAAGCGGATCCGCAGTCATCGGATTGCACATCTAACGTTTGGCGTTATTCCTCACGTGACCTAGAGTGAGCTTGGCCCCGCGAGCGCTTCGTGTCCGGTGTTACCGGAATGACTAGGCGGCTGGGGCCAACACAAGAATCCTTGAGGAGATCGAACCATGATTCTGCGTAAGTCCTGTGCCGGCCTGGCCATCATGGCGGCATTCGTATGCACAAACACGAGTGCGCAACAGCAAACTGAGCAAGAACCAATGAAGTGGAGCCTCAAGGAGGCGAAGGCCAAAATCGCGGAACGTTTCAAGGCCGCCGACACCAATCACGATGGCAAGTTGACGCGCGAGGAGGCCAAGGCAGGTATGCCGCGCGTCTATGAAAATTTCGACAAGATCGACATCAGAAAGCGTGGCTATGTCACGCAGCGCCAAATCGGTGCCTATTGGTCCAAGGTCTCCGGGGCGCAGGAGCAGAAGGACAATCCTGTCTGGAACTGATAGCGATACCCGCATTTGAGCAAGCGGCCTGGTGGTTGGGTGATCGGGCCGTACTCAATATCCCCAAGCGTCTAGCGCACAGTAGACGAATAGCACCGACAGCGCCTGAACTGGTCATCGTATCGTTAGGTTAAGCATTGTCATCCCTTCTGCCGCCAATTTCCTGCACCATGCGGGGTGACAGAAATGATGCAACAGGTGACGATGATGATTCGTATCGACAATCCCCAGCATGACCAAGAGGTTGGGGTGGCAGACGCCACCCAGGACACGACCCGTATCGACGATGTCCGGATTGGTGCTGTCCGGCCGCTTATTTCTCCGGCGCTCTTGCTCGATGAACTGCCTGTATCACCCGATGTGCAAACCCATGTGGAGGCGAGTCGCGCGGCCATCACCAACGTCCTGCGAGGCCGGGACGATCGCCTGATCGCTGTGGTAGGTCCGTGCTCGATCCACGATCACGACCAGGCCATCGAATACGCACATCGGCTGAAAACCGCAGCACAGCAACTGAGCGACGATCTGTTGATCGTCATGCGCGTGTACTTTGAAAAACCGAGGACAACCGTTGGCTGGAAGGGCTACATCAATGATCCTCGGCTCGACGGCAGTTTTCGCATCAATGAAGGGCTGCGCCGCGCGCGCGAACTCCTTTTGGAGGTCAATGCGCTGGGGCTGCCCGTTGCCACCGAGTTTCTCGACCTGTTGAGCCCGCAGTACATCGCAGACCTGATTGCATGGGGCGCGATTGGCGCACGGACGACTGAAAGCCAGAGCCATCGGCAGCTTGCCTCCGGGCTGAGTTGCCCCATCGGATTCAAGAATGGCACCGATGGTGGTGTCCAGATCGCGGCGGACGCGATTCTGGCCGCGCGTGCCAGCCACTCGTTCATGGGCATGACGAAGATGGGCATGGCCGCGATTTTCGAGACGCGCGGCAACAGCGATGCCCATGTCATTCTGCGGGGCGGTAAAAAAGGGCCGAACTACGATGCTGCGTCCATTGAGGACTGCTGCGCCATTCTCAGGGCCGCGGGTCTGCCGGAGCAGGTCATGGTCGACTGTTCGCATGCAAATTCAGGCAAGTCGCACGCGCGCCAGATCGAAGTCGGGCATGACGTGGCGCATCAACTGTCCGCGGGCGAGCGGCGCATCATCGGTGTCATGATCGAGAGCCATTTGGAGGAGGGGCGTCAGGACCTTAAACCTGGCGTGCCGCTGCAGCGTGGCGTGTCTATTACGGACGCTTGCCTTGGCTGGTCTCAGACTGAACCATTGCTGGAGGCGCTGGCTGCCGCGGTGAGGGCTAGACCACGACTTGGTGATAGGCAGGCCGGCGCTCAAGCAAAGTAGCGAGTTTGCGCAGCGCAAGCGACAGTTCGGCCTTGTCCTGTACGCCGCCCAGGGAGATACGAATCGCATTGGGCGGCGTTGGGCCATTGTAGAAAACATCCGACGGCGTCACCCGCAGGGCCTCCGCCAAGGCGGCTTTGGTCAGTTGTTCTGCCGACCAGTGATCGGGAAGCGTATGCCAGACGTGGATGCCCGTCGGCGGCAGTTGTCCGATGCCGCTCAACCACCGGTTTGCAATGTCTTTCCGTGCGCGAGCTTCGGTGCGGATGCCTTCGAGCAGTGTCTGTGCCGAGCCGTCATGGATCCATTGCGTCGACAAGGCCACGGCCAGCGGCATCGACATGAGCGCGAACGAGCGCAGCGCGGCAAGGAATCCCTCGCCGGTCACCCCATCTTCAGGCAACAGCACGTAGGCGGTGCGCAAACCCGGGCTCAACGTTTTCGACAGCGTCGCCACGTAGCAGGTCAGTTCGGGCGCAATGCTGGCGATGGGCGGCGGTGCGTCCGTCGATAGCAGCCAGTAGGGGTCGTCTTCGATGATCCGCGCCTTGTGTTTCGCCGCAACCCGTGTGATTTCCTTGCGGCGCGACATCGGCATGGTGTGCGTGGTCGGGTTCTGCATGGTCGGGTTCAGGTAGATCAGCCTGACACCAGCGGCGCACGCGTCCGCCAGCGCGTCCGGCCGCATTCCGGCGGCATCGCATTCGATCGGCACTACCTTGCGATCGAGCTGCAGCGCTGCCGAGCGCAGTCCGGGGTAGGCGAGGGGCTCGGCCGCAATGCCATCCCCAGGACGCGTCAGGCTCTGGATGAGCGCGGCAAGCGCCGCCTGCGCTCCTGGACACACCACGACTCTGGACGGTTCGACCGGGCCCATCATCTGCCCGAGCCAGCGCGCACCCGCGACCCGGTCTGCGGGGCTCCCGCCGCCCAGGTGATACGTCATCAGCAGATGTGGGTCACTGCGCAGCAGGACCTGGGAGAGCCCGCGACGCAGCATGTCGTCAAAGTCGACCTGCGCGGGCGGGGGCGGCACGTTCATGCTCATGTCGACCACGGCGGCAAGCTCGGCCCGTGGCGCGGCGATGAAAGTGCCGAGCGCGCCCTTGGCGTCGACCAGGTTGCGCCGCTTGGCCTCGGCATACGCCCGCGTGACGGTGGTCAGGTCGACGCCAAGCGTCTTGGCCAGATCGCGCTGCGGCGGCACGCGGTCGCCCGGTCGCAATCGTCCGTCACCAATGGCCTGCTCGATGTAATTGACGATCTGCTGATACCGGGCTCCACGCCCTGGGGTGATTCGTAATGCCCATTGGCCCGTGGGAGTATCGACCGCATCTTGCATGGATTCCATTGCCGGAAATTACGTTCTTGTATGGGTTTTGTCTTCGATTAGCATGCCAGACATCGCCACAGGAATCCATACATTCAGCGGTATCAGCATCAGCAGGGCGCCCAGCTGCAATTCACGATTGCGGGCAAGCGCAGCCAGTGCGTGTACGTGAATCTTCCGGAGTCGGGATGCCTGGTGGCGGGTCACAACTCAGGTCATCCGAAGATGCACAACTCGATCGCTTGGCGCACAGGCGAGCCCCCAAGTCCTGCGCGCCCCCCAAGACAGGCTTTGACATCCCCGCGCCGGTTCGGCGCACTCGCGCTCGGCATCCTGGCGAGCACGCTCATGAGCGGATGCACGCTCGAACTGCTGTCGCCCAAGGGCAGTGTCGGCGAGCAGGAAAAGACGCTGATCCTGGTCTCGCTTGGCGTGATGCTGCTGGTGGTCATTCCAGTCATCGTGCTCACGCTGTGGTTTGCCTGGCGGTACCGCGAATCCAACACCCGCGCTACCTACGCGCCCAAGTGGTCGCATTCGACTGCCATTGAAGTGGTGGTGTGGGGCATCCCGTGCCTGATCGTCGCCTGCCTGGGTGTGCTGATCTGGGACACCACGCACAAGCTGGATCCGTACCAGCCGCTGACCGCGCAGGTCGAGCCGGTCGAGGTGGACGTCATCGCGCTCAATTGGAAGTGGCTGTTCATCTATCCGCAGTACGGCGTGGCGTCGCTCAACGAGCTGGCCATCCCGACCGGCACGCCGATCAATTTCCGTCTGACGTCGGAGTCGATGATGAACGCGTTCTTCGTGCCGCAGCTCGGCAGCATGGTCTACACCATGGCCGGCATGCAGACGCGCCTGCACCTGATTGCCGACCACCCCGGCACCTATCTCGGCCAGTCGGCCGCCTACAGCGGCGCAGGCTTCTCCGACATGCACTTCAAGACGCTTGCCACCTCGCGTGCGGAGTTCGATGCGTGGGTCAGCCGGGCGAAGGCCTCCGGCAAGGTGCTCGACCGCAACGCCTATCGCACGCTCGAACAACCCAGCAGCAAAGACCCGGTCACGCTGTATGGAGCCGTCGCCCCGCGGCTGTTCGACGGTGTCGTCGACAAATACATGCTGGCCAACGGCCAGGTCTGCCGCGCAGATGGCTCGGAAGCCCTGCTGGCCGCCAGGCCCGCCGCGCCGGCGTCCGTCTCCCGCACGGAGCAATAAGTCATGCTAGGAAAACTCAATCTTCAAGCCATCCCGCTGCACGAGCCCATCATCATGGTTGTGATGGTTGCGGTGCTGCTCGGCGGCGCCGCACTGGTGGCGGCCATCACGTACTTCGGCAAATGGAGGTACCTGTGGACCGAGTGGATCTGCTCGGTCGACCACAAGAAGATCGGCGTCATGTACATCATCATGGCGTTGATCATGCTGCTGCGTGGCTTTGCCGATGCCATCATGATGCGCGCCCAGCAGGCGATCGCCTACGGTGACGCCGCAGGCTACCTGCCCCCACACCACTACGACCAGATCTTCACCGCGCACGGCGTGATCATGATCTTCTTCGTGGCCACGCCGCTGGTGCTCGGCCTGATGAACGTGATCGTGCCGCTGCAGATCGGCGCGCGCGATGTCGCCTTCCCGTTCGTCAACTCGCTGAGCTTCTGGCTCTCGGCCATGGGCGCGGTGCTGGTCATGCTGTCGATGTTCGTGGGCGACTTTGCCGCCACGGGGTGGGTGGCCTATCCGCCGTTGTCGGAACTGGGCTACAGCCCGACACCCGGGGTCGACTACTACATCTGGTCATTGCAGATATCAGGCCTGGGCACCACGCTCACGGGCATCAACTTCATCGTCACCATCCTGCGCATGCGCGCGCCAACGATGGGCTTGATGAAAATGCCGGTGTTTACCTGGACGGCGCTGATCACCAATATCCTGATCCTGGCGATCTTCCCGGTGCTGACTGCTACGCTCGCGCTGCTCACTGCTGACCGCGTGCTCGGCATGCACTTCTTCACCAACGAGCTGGGCGGGAACGCCATGATGTACGTGAACCTGATCTGGGTGTGGGGACACCCCGAGGTCTACGTGCTGATCCTTCCGGCCTTCGGCGCCTTCTCGGAGATCATCGCCACCTTCTCGCGCAAGCCGCTGTTCGGCTACAAGTCGATGGTGTACGCCACCTCGTCGATCGGCGTGCTGTCGTTCTTCGTGTGGCTGCACCATTTCTTCACCATGGGCTCGGGGGCCAACGTCAACGCCTTCTTTGGGATCATGACGTCGATCATCTCGATCCCCACTGGCGTGAAGCTGTTCAACTGGCTTTTCACGATGTATCGCGGCCGCATCCGCTATCACTCCGCAACGCTGTGGACCATCGGCTTCATGGTGACGTTTGCCGTGGGCGGCATGACCGGCGTGCTGCTGGCCGTGCCCGGTGCTGACTTCGTGCTGCACAACAGCCTGTTCCTGGTGGCGCACTTCCACAACGTGATCATCGGCGGCGTCGTGTTCGGCTGCTTGGCCGGGATCAGCTTCTGGTTCCCGAAGGTGTTCGGTTTCACGCTCAACGAGCGCTGGGGCAAGATTTCATTCTGGTGCTGGCTGGTGGGCTTCTTCCTGGCCTTTATGCCGCTGTACGTGCTCGGCTTCAAGGGCATGACGCGCCGGATGAACCACTATGCCAACGTCGACTGGCATCCGTACCTTGTGGTGGCGCTGGTGGGCGCGGCTGTCATTGGCATGGGCATCCTCGCCATGCTGGTGCAACTGGTGGTGAGCATCCGCGACCGCAATCAGAACCGCGACCTCACCGGTGACCCGTGGGATGCTCGCAGCCTGGAGTGGTCGACCGCGTCGCCGGCGCCGTTCTACAACTTCGCGCACGTCCCGACCATCACGTCACTCGAGCAGCACTGGGATGACAAGGAATCCGGCAAGGCCTGGAAGCAGCCGGACCGTTACGAAGACATCCATATGCCGCGCAACACGGCGTCGGGCTTCATCGTCTCGTGCTTCGGCCTGTTGCTGAGCTTCGCGGTGGTCTGGCACATGTGGGCGATTGCGATTGCCGGCCTGGTCGGCGCCATCGCGACCTTCATCCTGCGCAGCTACGACCGCGACACCGACTACTACGTGCCGGCCGCCGAGGTCGAGCGCATCGAGCGCGCCCGCTACGTCCAACTGCAGAACGCTGCCTGAACATGACTGCTTCACTCGCCCCCAACGTCGGCGCGGCAGGGCAGGGCACCGCCCACACCCACGCGCACGATCACGCCCATCACGACGCCAGCACCAACACCACGCTGGGCTTCTGGCTGTACCTGATGAGCGATTGCCTGATCTTCGCCGTGCTGTTCGCCACCTTCGGCGTGCTGTCGGAGAGCGCCGCCGGCGGTCCCAGCGGACGCCAGCTTTTCGAGCTGCCCTTTGTGTTTGCCGAAACCATGCTGCTGCTGGTCAGCAGCTTCACGTTCGGCGTCGCCATGCTCGACCAGAGCGAGGCCGCCCGCGGCCGCGTGGTCCGTTGGCTGCTGGCCACCTTCGTGCTGGGCGCGGCCTTCGTCGGCATGGAGCTGTACGAGTTCACACACCTGCTGCATGAGGGGGCGGGCCCCGGCGTGAGCGCGTATCTGTCGGCGTTCTTCACACTGGTCGGCACGCATGGCCTGCACGTGTCGTTCGGCTTGCTGTGGATTCTCGTGATGGTCCACCAGGTGCAGCGCTTCGGTCTGGACAGTGTCACGCGTCGCCGGTTGGCATGTCTGAGCCTGTTCTGGCACTTCCTGGATCTGGTCTGGATCTGCGTATTTACCTTCGTCTACCTCCGGGAGTTCGCATGAGCATGTCCCAACTGCATGCCACTCACGTGCTGCATGCCGATACGCCTGCCGTGCACGGCAGCCTGCGCAGCTATATCTTCGGGCTGATCTTGTCCGTCGCGATGACCGCCGCGGCGTTCGGCGTGGTCATGCACGGAGGGCTGTCATCGGCCACGACCATGGCGGCAATCGTCGGGCTGTGCGTCGCGCAACTGCTGGTCCAGTTGGCGTTCTTCCTGCACTTGGGTTTCAAGCCTGGCCAGCGTAGCAACGCCGGCATCTTCATCTGCACGGCGCTATTGATCGTGATCGTGGTTGGCGGCTCGTTGTGGGTGATGCACAACGCCAACCTCAACATGATGCCGACCGGCATGTCAGTCGAGCGGGCGCGCGCGAAGGATTGAGATTGATGTAGGTTGTGGAGAAGGGCTCGGCTGCGTGGTTCGGCGAAGCGATGGCCTCCTGATTCACTGGCCGAGGCCGTGCGCAATCTCGTTGCGGTGATTGCGGATCTGTCTTAGTCAGACCTCCGAACGCTCCACGACCACCTCACTAATTTGCAACACGGGTTGTATATCCGTGTAATTGGCGATGTCGGCCCTGATCTCCTGCGCGTGCGGGGCGCGGGCTGCCTGGAACGCTTCGACAGAAGTACAGACGAAGTCGCACTTGGCCACGTAAACAGGGTCAGTGCCTGGAGCGCCACCTGCGATGCCCTTGTCCACCGTGTAGTACAGACATGAAGCGCCGAGCAGCAGCTTCATCATCGGCATATGCCTCTCACGGTAGTACACATGATCGAATCGCGCGCCTGCGGCGTACGGGTACATGACACTGACTTTGATCATCAGGTTCTCCTGTTGCTGCGGTGCGCCGAAGTCAATTGGTGTGCAAATGGCTTACCGGGAATGGCGCAGTATAGCCATCGGTAACAATTGCGCGGATCTTTACTCCCTAAAGCGATTTGTCAGGCCTCTCGTCATGTCGGCTTCCGAAAAGCGAAGGCCGGCGAATTCGCCGGCCTTTGCGTTATCAGCGGCAATAGAAAAAAACTTCCGCCATCAGACACGAAGGTGTGACACGAAGGCCTTACGCTTTCACCTGAAATCAAAGACGGGACGACATGTACTGCTCCCTCACCGCCAGCCCGGCGTACGGAAGGTTGCTGGCGGTCACAATCGCCAGATAATCGGCGAATCGATACTGCAAACGTGCTGTTTGCAGTGGTGATCCGCTCAATACCTCCGGTGATGCGTTACCCATTGTCGCGGTTGGTGTGCCGAGCGCATTGCGCAGCGCATGTGTCGCGCCGTCCCAGGCGGCAGCTGTGTCGCTGGCGCTCATCCCGCGCCGGTAGACGTCTACACCGATGAGACGGCCACTTGGACCGAAGCTGAGCCACAACTCGCTGACGGGCGGGCCGGCAAGACCGAGCGTATGGGCGTCGACGCCGCGACAGCGCAGATACTTGTAGCCGTGTGTGACGGCATCGCAGACGACGCCTTTTTCGTGTGCCCAGCGAGCAGCCTCGTCCTCGGTCGTGCCATCCAGCACGAACCCACCCGGGAGCGGACGGGCAGGCGCCGGCTGGTCTGCCCGCAGATGCGCAAGTCCGTTTGCACGCAGCGCGCTGACTTGCTCGGCCGTGGTGTTGTCGACTGGGCAGGGGACGCCAAGCATGGCGAGCACAGGGCGAGCGGCCTTCAAGTGCATGGCTCCAACGAGACCGATCGCGATCGTAAGCGCTGCAACACTGGGCATTGCGTACCGTTGCAGCGGGCGACGCGGATTCATTGGCAGTTCTGGGCGGTATTCGGGCCCAGATACTTAGGCATGGTCGACACGATGCTCGATTTGAGACCGGTGAGGACGGGTGCTACACGGGAGATGTAGGCGTCCGGCACGCCATCGGTCTTCAGGACAGCGGCGGCATCGGTGATGAACTGGTCGAACACGCAGCCGGGAACACCGACATCAGAATGTGCCGTGGCCATGTCGTCGCACATGACGGTGGTACCGTCTGCGGCGACTTGTCCTGGATAGCTGAAGGGGCCACCAAACAGCGCCTTGAACTGAAGGTTGAGGCAGGCCTTGAGACGCCCCACCGTATCGTGTCCGGGCTGACCGAGGTTGGCGAAATACGGTGCTTCTTTGGGGTCTGCAAGCAACCCGGACACCGCATCGTCGACCACCTTCGAAATGGCGGCCGGTGCACTGGCGTCTCCGCCAAGTCCCGACCACATGTCGGCGTTCTGGGGAAATTGTGCGGTTGACGCCGTCGATGCCATCGGCGTGGGCGTGTCGTCGCCGCCTCCGCATGCACTCAGCGTGGCGGTAGTCAACGTGAGAACCAATAGCAGTGCTCGCTTCATGGGTCAATCTCCTTGGGTCGGGTATCGATGGCGCACTGCGCGGCTTGCTTCAGTTTTCAGTTGCTACACAGCGCTGATGTCATATACGTCTCCCGCGCGAGACTGGATGCAAGATGAATCGCGCAACTGAGAAGCGCTGGGTGGACGACGGCACACGCGCTGGCATGCCTGCATCCAACCGCGCAGGCGGTCCGTATATGCCAAGGCACACAACGATTCCACTCTCACTTCCATGGTGATCCTGCTCAATGGCTGCTGTGCAGACTTGCTCCAACCGGATACCGGTGCGTGCCCGAACGGGTGCAACGCGCATCGTCACGTCCCAGCACTGGAGCGCGCATGTCGATAACCCGTGTGACTCGTCGAGCATGGCTGGCTGCGGCACTATCGAGCCTGGCAGGTTGCTCCGGCCTGGATGTTCTGAATGCCATATCCAGGTCTGGTGCCAGTATTTCCATGCGGGGGTTGGCTTATGGCGGCAACCCACGGCAGAGGCTGGATGTCTACCGACCTGTTCGGCCCATGGCGGGGCCTGCTCGCGCGGTCGTATTCTTCTACGGCGGATCTTGGAGAGAGGGCGCACGCACGGACTACGCCTTTGTCGGCGAGGCGCTGGCAGCGGCCGGCGCAATTGCTATGGTGGCTGACTACCGGCTGTATCCGGAAGTCAGTTATCCAGGCTTCCTGGAAGACTGCGCCGCTGCTACGGCCTTCGCGCGGCGCTGGCTCGCGCTGCAGGGGTACGCAAATGCACGCTTGTTCGTCGCAGGCCATAGCGCGGGCGCCTACAACGCTGCCATGCTGGCGACGGATCCGCGCTGGTTGGGGGCGCAGGGGATGCGTACCGATTCGCTTTCTGGCTGGATCGGAATGGCAGGCCCCTATAACTTCCTACCGATCCAGACGGCTGACATACTGCCCGTGTTCAATCATCCGCACGAAACGCAAGACAGCCAGCCGTTGTTTCATGTGGATCAGCGTTGGCAGCCGCCCGCGCTTTTACTCACCGGAGAGCGCGATGCCTACGTTAACGTGCAACGCAACACGCTGTCCCTGGCCGAACGGTTGATGGCGTATCGACATCCGGTTGCGCTCAAGGTCTACCCGCGCCTGGATCACAAGACGCTGGTGGCGGCGCTCGCTTCGCCACTGCAATTTCTCGGGCCGGTACTGTCCGACGTGGCGAATTTCGTCGCCAACGCGTAGCGTTCGGCGCAGATAGCCATGCCCGGTCTACGACGTTGGCGGGGCATACCAATACCTCTGGTCTCGGTTCATCAACCCTTCCTGACGCACAATTTCCGCAAGGGCGGTCTCAAGCAGTTGCGCAGCGCGATTCGCGACGTTGCCGAGACGGCGGTGCAACAGGGCATCGCCCGGTGATCGCGATGAGCATTCATCGCTGTAACGTTGAAACGCGCTGAGTTGCACTACAAGCTCTGCAAGGTGCCGCGGGCATTCACATTGAATTGTCGATGCGATGCCCGCAAGAGCGGCGAGCGATTTGTCGTCAAACCGGCGCATCGCGCGTGGCCCCGTGTCGACATTCAGCCTGTCTGCCTGGCGATGCGCCGTGGCCCAATCAGCGAGTTCTGCGATGAGGTGCGCGGGCCTGGCCTGCGCGTCGGCTCGACGGACAACGCGTACACCCGCGAGGCCTGCCAGCTCAGTCGCACGGCTACTGCCAAATGTGTAGATGACGCTGATCGCCTTTGCATGCACGGCTTCAGAAAGCGCCACAATACGTGCGACCGTCTCGTCATGCAGCGAGGGGACTGCGACAAGCAATGCATCCGCCGTCACCCCCGCATGGGCATGCTGAAACGCGCCCTCAAGCGAGCCGGCATGTGCGCAGACTCGCATGCTGCCGAACGGCGATCCGGTGCTCGGCATGTCCACCGGACCGACAAGCAGTAGCGAGAGCGCCTCAGGCAGCTCTGACTGCGTGTCCTCCGACGAGCGCATCAGCGCCTCCAATGCCCCCTGATCCAGCGCGGCGATTGCGCTGATGGGGTGACCTTGATCCACGAGGGTCTTGATCAACTGCAGCCTGCGAACGTCTTCGTCCGAGTAGAGACGATGCCCTGAAGCAGTCTTTGGGGGCGAGACAACTTCATATCGACGTTCCCAGATCCGCAACGTGGTGGCGGGCATTCGCGCCAGACGCGCGGCTTCACCGCTTCGGTAGCGACGAGGCTCCATTGAGGTGTCGTGCTTTCCCACAATCTCTCCTGATCACAGCGTCACGCTAGCGGCTGACTGCATCAGAAGACAAAACCTTTTTATGCGAGCGAAACGTCTCGTCGGCAATTGAGTCGAGAATGCGTTGATATTTGCCGCCGAAGTCGCAAGCGCAAGGCTACAGCGAGCCGCTTTACGTCTCTATACTCAGCACCAACTTCACAGCAATGCCGAGTGTCGTTGTCGTGGGCCACGATTGTTTCATGCGTCAAGAATATGAGCCGGGCAGTGTAGCTTCGCATGCGCAAATCGCACCAAGACAGATGTGGCAGGGCAGTACAGCTGAGACACGATAAAAGGTGAGAAAAATGCAAGACGAACGCGCCGCGTCGCGGATACACCAGGGGCTCAAACGCATGTGGACCATGTTGTGCCTGTTGAAACGGACTCTGATGTCCCAAGGCGTTACGCAAGCCCGTCGAGGGCGACTGCAATTGCTGGTGCTGATGGTCGCGGGCGGCGCCTTGATGGCAGGCTGCGCTCCGACAAGTCCTCCGCAAGGCATCTCTCCCGTTTCACCGTTTGATCTTCAGCGTTACCAGGGGCGATGGTATGAGCTGGCGCGACTGGATCACGCATTCGAGCGCGGCTTGACGGATGTCTCGGCGACGTACCAGCCGCAGCCTGACGGAACCGTCCGCGTCGTGAACCGCGGCTTCGATCCCGCCACGGGTATGTGGCGGGAGGCGATCGGCAAGGCCATGTTCACGGGCGACCACAATACCGGCTCCCTGAAGGTCTCGTTCTTCGGGCCGTTCTACGGCGGCTATCACGTGGCTGCGCTCGATGGTGATTACCGTTGGGCGCTTGTGGTGGGGCCGGATCGCAGCTACTGCTGGATTCTGGCGCGCGAGAAGCATCTCGACCCGATGCTGCGCGAGTCCATCGTTGCGCGGGCACACGCGCTCGGCATCGATACCGCAGCGCTGATTTGGGCCTCGCATGAGCGCCAGGACCCGACCCAATAAGCTGGTGTACGCCGATGACGTTGACCATGGCCTGCTGCTCTACGCGGCTCGGTAGGGGTTGGTGGAGCGAGATCAGGCGGTTGCGCGTTGGTGCC
The DNA here is from genome assembly GCF_016429285.1 of Ralstonia sp. ASV6. GTDB lineage: Bacteria > Pseudomonadota > Gammaproteobacteria > Burkholderiales > Burkholderiaceae > Ralstonia > Ralstonia flaminis. The sequence continues at coordinate 19,738 of NZ_JAELUI010000060.1, read as the reverse complement.
GAGACGACGGCGTGACCTGGCCCCAGCAGCAAAGTGTCGATTTCTAACCTCACACATGCGCAAAAAGCAAAAATGCGCAAAAAGCAAAACCTGCCGAGCAAGCAGTGCCCTCAATGTGGTTTGCCCTTTGTCTGGCGCAAGAAGTGGGCTAAGACCTGGGAGGAGGTCAAGTACTGTTCAGCACGGTGCCGCCAGGAACGCAAGCAGGGTGCCGGTGCAGAGGGGGCGACTTGAGCACAGTGCTGTTCTGGTTTCGTAGCGACCTGCGCTTGCACGATCAACCTGCACTGCGTGCCGCCTGCGCGAGTGGCGCCCGGTACGTCATACCGGTGTACTGCCATGCGGACTACGATGAAGTGACGCCATGGGGGTTCACGCGTGTCGGCCATCATCGCCGTGCGGTGTTGTCGGCAGCCCTGCGCGACCTGGACAGTCAGCTTGCTCGCTTGGGCAGCCGCTTGCTCGAATGTCATGGGCCGGCCAGCGCCACGCTTCCTGCGCTGGCACGCGCTGTGCGCGCCACCGCCGTGGTGTGCGAGGAGATCGCCGCACCGCAGGAGCAGGCCGAGGTCGAGGCATTGCGCAACGCCGGTCTGCAGGTGCATACCCTGTGGCAGAGCAGCCTGCTTGAGCCGGGCGACTTGCCGTGGGCCGTGCACGCCTTGCCTCGCACATTCACGCCCTTCCGGCAGGCGGTGGAGCGTGCAAAGGTCAAGCCGCCCGTCCCGCTCAGGCCGCCGGCAAACATGCCTTCGTGGCCTCCCGGCATCGACATGCCCCCCGACCTGTATTGCGCGCCCGCATCAAGCAGCATCGAACACGCGGCCCCGGATGCGCGCGCGTCGTTTCCTTATGACAAGCCTGCGTTTGACGGTGGCGAAACCGCCGGTCTGGCCCATGTGACGCAGTACCTGGCGCGCAAGCTCCCGCACACCTACAAGCACACCAGGAACCGTCTGGCTGGCGTGGACGATTCGAGCAAATGGTCACCGTGGCTCGCCACGGGGGCCTTGTCCGCACGCAGGATCATGGCCGAGCTCCAGCAGTTCGAAGCTACGCACGGTGGCAATGAAGGCAGTTATTGGTTGTGGTTCGAGCTGCTCTGGCGCGACTACTTTCGCTTCCTGCATCTGCAGCACGGCCGTCGGCTGTACCGGGCACGTGGGCTTGTGGAGCATCCACAGGTGCGGCACAACGCCAAGGGGTTTGAGTGCTGGCGCCAGGCGTGCACGGGCGAACCGCTGGTGGACGCTGCAATGCGCGAGTTACAGGCGACGGGATACCTCAGCAACCGGCTGCGGCAAGTCGTAGCCAGCTATCTGGTGCACGAACTTGGGGGCGACTGGCGCGCCGGCGCGGCCTGGTTCGAAGCGCAACTGGTGGACTATGACGTCTACAGCAACCAGGGCAACTGGCTGTACATCGCGGGTCGAGGGACGGACCCGCGGGGAGGGCGGCGCTTCAATATCCAGAAGCAGCTTTCACAATACGATGCAGAAGGTCAGTACCTTCGCCTCTGGGGGATACCTTGATGGATGGCGCCAAGACGGTGAGGCTGGTGCTTGGCGACCAGCTCAACCCGCAGCACTCGTGGTTCGCAAAGGTGGATCGCGATGTGGTCTATGTGCTCATGGAGGTGCGTCAGGAAACGGACTACGTGCTGCACCATGCGCAAAAGATACTCGCCATATTTGCGGCCATGCGCGACTTCGCTCGCCACCTTCAGGTCCAAGGCCATCGGGTGCACTACCTGCCCATTGACGACGCGAGCAATACCCAGTCGGTGACGGACAACCTCGCCGCGCTGGCCCAGCAGTACGAAGCCCTACGCGTGGAATGGCAATCCGCCGACGAATGGCGGCTTGACGCTCAACTGCGCACTTGGGCAGCCAAACAGAACTTGACCACGCATGAAGTGGACACAGAACACTTCATGACAGGTCGGCGTGATTTGGCAACTATGTTTGCGGGCCGCAAACAGTGGCTCATGGAGTGGTTTTATCGGGACATGCGCCGGCGCCATCACGTCTTGCTGGACGACAACGGTAATCCGGAAGGCGGGCAATGGAACTTCGACCACGACAATCGCAAGCCTTGGCGCGGCACACCGAGCGAACCCGTTGACGCGCGTCCTAGCCATGACCATCGCGATTTGTGGGCCACGCTGCAGCACAGTGGCGTGCAGAGCTTCGGCGACCCACAGGCCGCGCAGTTCCGCTGGCCCTTGAATCGCGCGGAGGCACTGGCATGCCTAGAGGGGTTTGTCGTGCAGGCGCTACCGTACTTTGGCGATTTTGAAGACGCGATGAGCAGCACCAGCCCGAGGTTGTTCCATTCGCTTCTGTCGTTCGCCTTGAACGTGAAGATGCTCAGCCCGCGCGAGGTGATCGCTCGGGTGGAAGCAGCATATCGGGAGGGTGGGGCGCCACTATCTGCCGTCGAGGGTTTCATACGCCAGATACTTGGCTGGCGCGAATACGTACGCGGCATCTATTGGGCGCACATGCCCGGATATGAATCCTGCAACGCGCTCGATCATCAGGCGCCGCTGCCATCGTGGTTTTGGAGCGGCAACACGCAGATGCGATGCCTGCAGCTGGCAATCGGCCAGTCCTTGCAAACAGCGCATGCGCATCACATTCAGCGCCTCATGGTGATCGGCAACTTTGCGTTGCTGGCGGGCATCGCGCCTGCCGAGTTACACCGCTGGTACCTCGGTGTCTACATCGATGCCTTTGAGTGGGTGGAGCTGCCGAACACGGTTGGCATGAGCCAATGGGCCGACGGTGGACGTATCGCCACCAAGCCTTACGTAAGCAGCGCGGCTTATCTCTCGCGCATGAGCGATTACTGCAAAGGATGCCACTACAACAGCAAGCAGCGCGTCGGTGAGCGCGCCTGCCCGTACAACGCTTTGTATTGGAGCTTTTTCGTACGCCATGCAGCAGTATTCGGCGACAACCCGCGTCTTGCGATGGTTTATCGGCAGCTCGCCAAGATGCCGACACAGGAACTTGATGCGCTGCTTGCGCGGGCTGCGGACGTGCGCGCTCGGCTCGATGCACTATGAAACGCCACACCGGCCCGTGTCGGGCGCCCAGACTCAATCCGCATTCAATTCAACGCGAGGCTTGAACCGTGCGCATATTGATCACTGGAGGTACCGGGCTGATTGGCCGGGCGCTGTGCAGCCGTTGGGGAGCGCAGGGCCATGAACTCGTGGTTTGGAGCCGTACTCCGGAACGCGTGCCTGCGTTGTGTGCCGGCGCACGAGGTATCGCCGCGCTGCATGAACTGGATAGCGTTGAGCCTTTCGACGCGGTCGTCAACCTGGCCGGCGCACCGATCGCCGACTGCCCGTGGACCGCGCATCGACGCAGGGTCCTGTGGCGCAGCCGTATCGATCTGACCCGCGAACTCGTGGATTGGCTTGGCCAACGCGAGCAGCGTCCTCGCGTGTTTCTCTCGGCTTCGGCCATCGGCTGGTACGGAGACCGCGGGAACGAGCACCTCGATGAGGACAGCCGCCCGGGCGAAGGCGACTTTGGTAGTCAGCTCTGCGTGGCGTGGGAGGAAGAAGCCAGGCGCGCCGAGCGACTCGGAACACGCGTGATTCTGCTACGCACAGCCCCGGTGCTGGCCCGTCATGGCGGCATGCTGCCGAGGCTACGTTTGCCGTTCAGCATTGGGTTTGGCAGCGCGCTCGGCAGTGGCCGGCAATGGATGCCGTGGATTCACCTCGACGACGAGGTCGGCCTGATCGACTTCCTGTTGCAGCGGGAAGACTGCAGGGGCGTGTTCAATGCGTGTGCGCCGCACGTCGTCTGCAACACAGAATTCTCCCGGGCCTTGGCGCGGGCGGTTCACCGCCCAATGCTCTTCTGCGTTCCTGCATGGGTGTTGCGAATCGCGCTGGGTGAAATGTCGATCCTCTTGCTCGGGAGTCAGCACGTTGAGCCCAGGCGAGCGATGGAGGCGGGCTATCGATTCCGTTTTCCTTACCTTGAAGGGGCGCTGACTGACTTGTTGACCGTCATGAAAAGAGATGGGCTCGGCGTGTAGGGCGACGATGCTCGATAGCACATGCGGCGCAATCTCGTACCGCACACGAGTGCGTTGGTTTTGCGCGGTGGTCACCCTGTTGAGTGGTGGTCCAAATGCAGGTGGTTGTATTCGCCTTTAGTTTGATAAGCGCCAGACATGGCCGTCAGCGATGGCATATAGCATTTCATCCGGCCCGGAAGGCGCTGTCCACAGGCCCGTGAACTCGCCGAACGCGGGCAGTAGCGCGCAGTCCGACCCAAAGCGAAAGCACGGCAACCGCAGCCGATCACGCCCGCGGCCACTGATGACAACGCCCGGATGTACGTGTCCGGCGATCACGTAATGGCCGGGCACCGTTTGCGGCTCGTGACACAGCGCGAATGGTCCAACCACCCATGGTTCCTCCACCACGTTGATGCGCAGGCTGGCTGGTGGGTCACCCGCATGCCGATCGTGATTGCCGCGGACCAGTGTGCAGACAACGTCAGCATGCCGCTCACGCCAGGCGACCAGCGAATCGACTGCAGCATGGGCTTCGCGCGCGTGGAGCAGATCACCCAGCCATGCAATATGCGCGACCGGCAGCCTTGCCAATATGGCGTCCAACCGTGCGGTCGCCTGCATCGTACTGCCGGCGGGAACCGGTACACCGCGTGCACGAAAAGTCGCTGCCTTGCCGAAATGCGCGTCCGCCACCATCAGCATGCGCTGCGCAGGCCACCACAGCGCGCGCTCCGGGAGGAGCCACACGGTGTCACTTGCACACTGAATGGCGAGGTCCTGGTGCCGAGTCATAACAACGGAAGCGGCTTCGATGTCTTGCGGGGGCGGCGGGCGCGCCGCCGGTTGCTCTTGTCCTCGCCATCTGCCGACTCGGTCATGCGTAGCGCGGCCTGCACGTCTGCGCCGATCACGGACCGTTCTGTTGAGTCCGGATCTGTCGGCTCGGGGCCGGTGGCGCGCTCGGCATCGGCCAGCATGCGGGTAATGCGGTCAGCCAGTTTCTCGGTGGATAGCTGTTCGCGAAAGCGCTCCACCATCAGCGGAAAGCCAAATGGGGAAGGGCGCTTCAGTTCGTACACCTGCAGGCGCAGGCCACGCATGCGCACGAGGGCGGCTTCGATGCGATCGAGGTCCAACTCCTGGCGCAGCACTTCGGTCTCCGCCTGCGCGAGCAGGAGATTGTCTGGGTCATGGCGCCGGAACACCTCATAGAACAGGCCGGACGATGCCTGTAACTGGCGCGTGCTCTTGTGCGCGCCCGGGTACCCCTGAAACACCAGGCCGGACACACGCGCGATCTCGCGAAAGCGACGTTGGGCAAGCTCACCGGCATTGAGGCTGGCGAGCACATCCTGCATGAGCGTATGCGTGGCAAACAGGTCACCGTTGGCGAGCAGATCGGGCCAATCAATGGGTATGGCCGATAGGAGTTCGAGGCCGTAGTCGTTGAACGCCAGGGAGAACGTGCTGGGCGTGCGGTTGGCAGCCCGCCAGGCCAGTAGGCTCGCCAGCCCCAGATGCGCGTGCCGCCCGGCAAACGGATACAGAAAGAGGTGCCAGCCTTCGCGCGATCGCAGGGTCTCGGCCACCAGCGTGGCCGTGGTGGGCAGCGCGGACCAGCGCGCTTGCAGTTCCAGCAGCGGGCGGGCGGCTTCCATCTCAGGGCTGTCGAAGCGCCCGTGTGCCGCTGCATCGAGTTGTGCGACCACGGCGTGCGCCAGTTCGGTGGAGAGCGGCATGCGGCCACCGTTCCAGCGCGGCACTGCAGCGCGTTTGCCGCTGGCGCGGCGCACGTAGGCGGTCATGTCCTGTACGCGCACGAGTTCCAGCAGCCGGCCAGCGAACAGAAAGTTGTCTCCCGGGCGCAGGCGCGCAATAAAGCCTTCTTCAATCGACCCCAGCACACCGCCACCGGCAGCACGCCACCAGCGCACGTTCATGGTGGCATCGCTGACGATGGTGCCGATGCTCATGCGATGGCGCCGTGCAAGCCGCACATCGGGCACGCGCCAGATGCCGTGCTCATCGGGTATGACACGGTGGTAATCCGGATATGCCGCGAGCGAGTGGCCGCCCTGGCGCACGAAGTCGAGCGCCCATTGCCATTCGTCATCGCGCAGATCGCGGTAAGCCCACGCACGGCGTACCTCCTGTAGGAGTGTTTCCGGTGTGAAGCCCCCACCCAGCGCCACTGTCACCAAATGCTGGACGAGCACATCCAGTGGCTTGTGAGGCGATGCGCGGGCTTCCACCTGGCCCGATGTGGCTGCGGCGCGAGCCGCCGCGCCTTCCACCAGTTCGAGGCTGTGGGTGGGCACCACGGTCACGCGCGAAGGCCGGCCTGGGGCGTGGCCAGATCGTCCCGCCCGTTGCAGCAGCCGCGCCACGCCCTTGGGTGAGCCAATCTGCAGCACCCGTTCAACGGGGAGGAAGTCCACGCCCAAGTCCAGGCTCGATGTGCAAAACACGGCTTTGAGCCGTCCCTGCTTGAGCCCGGTCTCGACCCAGTCCCGCGTTGCCCGATCCAATGAGCCGTGATGCAAGGCGATCAACCCCGCCCACTCGGGCCGGGCGTTGATGACGGCCTGGTACCACAGCTCCGCCTGTGAGCGCGTATTGAGAAACACCAAGGCGGTGCGGGCACTTTCCAACGCGTTGAGCACGTGCGGCAACATCGCCATGCCCAGGTGACCCGCCCACGGAAACCGTCCCACGCTGTCGGGCAGCAGGGTATCGATCTCCATGCGCTTGGGCAGGTGGCCCTGCACCAGTGTGCCGGTGGGTGGCGCGCTCGCATCGCCCAGCGCATCCATGGCTTCTGCCAAGTTGCTGAGCGTGGCCGACAGGCCCCATACCACCAGCCCCGGCGACCACGTTCGCAGTCGGGCGAGCGCAAGCTGCACCTGTATGCCGCGCTTGTTGCCCAGCAACTCGTGCCATTCGTCCACCACCACCACGCGCACCGCGCCCACCGCGTTGTGCGCATCGGCACGTGCAAGCAGCAATGAGAGGCTTTCTGGTGTTGTGACCAGCGCGGTGGGCAGGCGGCTCGACTGGGCGGCACGCTCGGCGCTGCCGGTGTCGCCGGTGCGCAGGCCCAATGTCCAGTGCGGCGCCAGTGCCTGTGCCGCTTCCGTCAGTGCGCGCATGGTGTCAGCGGCCAGCGCGCGCATGGGCGTGAGCCATAGCACCGACAAGGGCGGTGCTCCACCATGCCGGCGCATCTGCGCCAGCCATAGCAGCGCCCCCAGCCAGACGGCGTAGGTCTTGCCCGCGCCGGTGGTGGCGTGCAGCAGGCCCGATTCACCGCGCGTCATGGCCGACCACACCGCGCGCTGAAAGGGCATCGGCGTCCAGCCGCGCGCGGCAAACCACGCGTCGAGGTCGGGCAGGGCGGGCTCGTTCATGGCGGCGGCAACAGGCTTTCCAGCGTCTGCAGCGTATCGGCTTCTGCAACCGATTTGTCATGACGCCAGCGCAGCATGCGAGGAAACCGCACGGCGATGCCGCTCTTGTGGCGGGCGCTGCGGGCAATGCCTTCAAAGCCGAGTTCGAATACCAGCGTTGGAGTTACGCTGCGCACGGGGCCAAAACTCTCCACCGTCGTCTTGCGGATGAGAGCGTCGACCTGTCGGATCTCCGCATCACTCAAGCCCGAGTATGCCTTGGCGAAGGGCACCAGCTTGCGCTCGGGCGCGTCCGGCGGGGCGTCCCACACGGCGAAGGTGTAATCGGTGTACAGACTGGCGCGGCGCCCGTGGCCGCGTTGCGCGTAGATCAGCACGGCATCGATCGAGAACGGATCGATCTTCCACTTCCACCACACGCCCGCGTCCTTGGTGCGCCCCACGCCGTAGCGCGCGTCACGCCGTTTTAGCATCAACCCTTCCACTCCCAGCGCGCGCGAGGCTTCACGCTGGCGCGCAAGATGCAGCCAATCGTCCCCCTGCAGCAGGGGCGAGAGTTCTAGCGCCGGGTGGGCGAACTCGGCGATCAGGCGTTCAAGTTGCGCGCGCCGTTCGCCTTGTGTCCGCTCACGCCAATCCTGCCCCCGCCATTCGAGCAGGTCATAGGCCAGCATCACGGCAGGCGCATCGCGCAACACCCGCGCGTTCAGCGTCTTGCGTCCAATGCGTTGCTGAAGCACTGCAAACGGCTGCACGCGGCCTTCGCGCCAGACCACGATTTCGCCGTCGAGAACCGTGCCGGAGGGCAGGATCTGCGCCATGGACGACAACTCGGGAAAGCGGTCCGTGATGAGTTCTTCGCCGCGCGACCATACCCAGGCGCTGTCTGCGCGGCGCACGAGCTGCGCACGGATGCCATCCCACTTCCATTCGACCTGCCATTCGCTTGGCGGGCCGAGCAGCGTATTGAAGGCCTCCACCTCCGCCTGCAGCGGATGCGCGAGGAAGAATGGGTAAGGATGTCCGGCATCAAGCGCGTGGCCGTCGACGCTCGCATCTGCGAACAAGGCGCGATAGCGCTCCGCCGTGGGTGGTTGGTCGATGCCGGTATAGCCCATCAGCCGCTGAGCCACGCGCTTGGGGTCGGTGTTGCCCACTTCCGCCAGCGCCCGTGTCACCAGCAGTTTCGATACGCCCACCCGAAACGCACCGGTGATTAACTTCATGAGCACCAGCCGGGCATGCAATGGCAGTCCCCGGCATAACGCGGCCAGACGCGGCAGCACCAGTTCGGGCGCCTGGCCGCGCAGCGGCTGCAGTCTGGTTTCCATCCATTCAGCCAAGCTGGCGTCGTCGGCATGGTCGCCTTCCGGAAGCACCAGGGCGATGGCTTCAGCCAGATCACCCACTGCCTGATAGCACTCGTCGAACAACCATTCAGGCAATCCCGACGCGGTCCGCGCGAAGGTGGCCAGCACACGCACGGGCACAAGCTGCCGAGGCTTGCCCCCGGCCAGAAAGTACACCGCCCACGCGGCGTCAGCATCGGGGGCGGCGCGCAGATACCCAACCAGTGCGGCCAGTTTTGCATGACTCGATGTGGTTGCGTCGAGCTGCGCATAGAGATCGGCAAACGCTCTCATGGCTGCGGGCGTTCCAGCGGTTCCGATGGCTCACTAGCGTCGTGCGCTTCGGCAGCATCGTCCTCGTCGCCATATTCGGTGGCGAAGGCGCGGGCATCCAGACCACCTTCGCACAACCAGCGCACCATCGGCGCAACCTGCCCATGGGTGACGTAGACCCGGGTGGCTCCCGTGGCTTCAACGGCATGCAGCAAGCCGGGCCAGTCGGCATGGTCCGACAGCACGATGCCGCGATCGACACCGCTTCGCCGCCGCGCGCCGCGAAGCTGCATCCAGCCACTGGCAAAGGCATCGGTGTAGTCGCCAAACCGGCGCATCCACGGCGTGCGCCGTGCAGATGGCGGCGCGAGTACCAACGCGCGGCGCAGGTCAGCACGTGGCACGTCGGTCGCAAGCTGCGTCTGGGGTAGGGCAACGCCTGCTTCCCGATATGCCGCATCCAATTGCAGCATGGCGCCGTGCGAAACAATCGGTCCGATGGTGGCGTCGAGCCCGGCAAGAATGCGTTGCGCTTTTCCGAACGCGTAGCAGAACACGACGCTGGTTCGGCCTGCCTCTGCATTGCCTTGCCACCAGGCGTTGAGCTGCGCAAAGATTTCGGCCTGGGGCCGCCAGCGATAGATCGGCAGCCCGAAGGTGGATTCGGTAATGAAGGTGTCGCAGCGCATCGGTTCGAATGGTGTGCAGGTGCGATCGGCCTCGATCTTGTAGTCGCCGGAGACCACCCAGACGGCATCGCCATACTCGAGCCGGACCTGCGCCGACCCCAGAACATGCCCCGCAGGATGAAAGCTCAGCCGGACGCCGTTGTGGACGATGGACTCGCCATACGGCAGCGTTTGCAGTGGGAGATCGTCGCCCAAGCGAGCACGCAATACACCCGCACCGGGCGCGGCGGCAAGATAGTGCTGATGGCCGGCGCGTGCGTGGTCGCTATGCGCGTGCGTAATGACCGCGCGATCTACTGGTCTCCATGGGTCGACATAGAAATCACCTCGCGGACAGTACAAGCCTTTCGATGTTGAGATGATCAAATCTGACGGGTGCATTCCCGCGGCGACGTTAAGGCTGATGAGACATGAATCTTCTACTTTCGCGCAGCAGCACAGCAGCAACTCACAAATAAAACCGACTGAAACGGAACAGCTTTGTGAGCGTCGTAACAGTGATGTCGCCTGCAGCTCGTTACCTTGATCTAGGGTACCGTACCCACCGTCTCGAACGCGTTCTCAGTTTCACTTTTTCTGATGCAAAGCCGATTCGAGTGGAGCACATGCGTTGGACACAACCACTGCCGTGCTGGTGCAGTCGCTTCCGTAGAGCAACCTGTCGCTCGGGAAACACTAATCAATCATCAGGTGGCGCATCAACAGTGCCGGATCCGCGATCTCAAGAATGATGCGCCGTAGCACGCGCTTGCGCATGTGTTCTTCGTCCAGCAACCAAGGAGCACAGACCTCGTTGAGGTGCCGCGTGATTGCCTCGTGATGATCCGCACCTTCCGGAAGACTCAGGCGCGCCGCGAGCAGGCCGATGACTACGTCGTCGATCTCAGCGTCAACACGCCTTGCGTCAATCGTGAGTTGTAGTTTCATGGCAGGGATCGAACACAAAAAGACGGCACCGCCGTCTGGAACCGCGGTGCCGAAATGCAGTTGCACCGGCCAGAAAATCGGCCGGTGGATGGCAGCACAACTGCGTGGTTTAGTAGTCCATCTCAGGTGCCGGCACCTGCGCGGGCTTTTCTTCCTTCGGCGCGTCTGCGATGGTCGCATCGGTCGTCAGAATCAGCCCCGCGATGGACGCGGCATTCTGTAGTGCGGTGCGTGTGACCTTGGTCGGGTCAACGACGCCCGCTTCCACGAGGTCGCCGTATTCGCCTGTGGCCGCGTTGTAGCCGTAATTGCCTTTGCTTTCAGACACCTTTGCGATCACGACGGACGGCTCTTCACCGGCATTGGCAACGATGGCGCGCAGCGGTGCCTCCAGTGCATGCAGCACGATCCGAATACCTGCATCCTGATCACCATTTGCTCCCTTGAGATTCAGCACCGCCGAGCGGGCCCGTAGCAGGGCCACACCGCCACCGGGCACAATGCCTTCTTCCACGGCAGCGCGGGTTGCGTGCAAGGCATCATCGACACGGTCCTTTTTCTCCTTCATTTCGACTTCGGTGGCGGCTCCGACCTTGATCACGGCGACGCCGCCTGCAAGTTTCGCCACGCGCTCTTGCAACTTCTCGCGATCGTAGTCGCTCGTTGCTTCGTCGATCTGCACACGGATCGACTTGACGCGGGCGTCGATGTTGGCCTTGTCTCCGGCCCCGTCGATGATGATGGTGTCGTCCTTGCGGACCTCTACGCGCTTGGCTAGGCCGAGGTCCTCCAATGTGGCTTTCTGGAGCTGCTTGCCGGTCTCCTCGGAAATCACCGTCGCGCCGGTGAGGATGGCGATATCTTCGAGCATCGCTTTGCGACGGTCCCCGAATCCTGGCGCCTTGACTGCGGCCACCTTCAGAATGCCGCGCATTGCGTTGACGACGAGGGTGGCCAGCGCTTCGCCCTCGATGTCCTCGGCGACGATGAGCAATGGTTTGCCCGCCTTGGACGCCACTTCAAGAATCGGCAGCAGGTCTCGGATGTTGGAAATCTTCTTGTCGTGCAGCAGGATGAGCGCGTCGTCCAGATATGCCGCCTGCTTTTCCGGATCGTTGATGAAGTACGGGCTGACGTAGCCGCGGTCGAACTGCATCCCTTCGACCACGTCGAGCTCATTGTCGAGAGACTTGCCGTCCTCGACCGTAATCACGCCTTCCTTGCCGACCTTCTCCATGGCATCGGCGATGATCTTGCCGATGGCCTCGTCTGAGTTGGCCGAAATAGAGCCCACCTGGGCGATCTCGCGGTTCGTGGAAATCGGCTTCGACAGATTGCGAAGTTCATCGAGCACGGCGGCTACGGCCTTGTCGATGCCGCGCTTGAGATCCATCGGGTTCATGCCGGCGGCCACATGCTTCATGCCTTCCTGCACGATGGCCTGGGCGAGTACGGTGGCCGTGGTCGTGCCGTCACCGGCAACGTCAGCTGTCTTGGATGCGACCTGCTTGACCATCTGTGCGCCCATGTTTTCGAAGCGGTCTTTCAGCTCGATCTCTTTGGCCACAGATACACCGTCTTTCGTGATGGTCGGTGCGCCAAAGCTGCGCTCAATGACGACATTACGGCCCTTGGGGCCAAGCGTCACCTTGACGGCGTCAGCGAGAACATTCACGCCTTTGACGATGCGGGTGCGCGCGCTGTCGTGGAACTTGACGTCTTTTGCACTCATAGTGTTTTGCTCCGGGTAAAGTCGTTGACTCAACACGTCGCGAACGACCGGTCAGTCTGCGGTGTCCGCGACCGGTTAGAGGCTTCAGGCGGCTTGACGCGCCATTTCGGTGTTGGCTTCGATGACGCCCATGACGTCTTCTTCACGCATGACGAGCAACTCCTCGCCATCGACTTTGACAGTCTGCCCGGCGTACTTGCCGAAGATGACCTGGTCACCGACTTTCAACTGCAGCTCGCGCTGGGTGCCGTCCTGCAGCAGCCGGCCCGTGCCAACTGCGATGACTTCACCCTGTTCGGGCTTTTCTGCGGCCGAATCCGGGATCACGATGCCCGAGGCCGTCGTCCGCTGCTGCTCGATTCGCTTGACGATAACCCGGTCGTAGAGGGGACGAATTTTCATTTCGATCTCCTGAGCGATAGATCACCAAAAAAGGGAATCCGGCTTCCACACCGTTGGAGCATGGCGCTCAACGGGTAGGTAAGCCGTGCCAACACTTGGCGGAATGCAAAATAGAAGCGCACCGCGGCGACTTCAAGATGCTCGCAAACGACGAATATGTAACAAAATGTTTCAGGGGAAGAGGATGCGCCGGATGGCTCCCAACCGGTAGACCGTACGACCGCGTGCCTGGCGTTGGCGCGGTATGGGAAGGACGGGACATGGTGGCAGTCGCCCCCCATCAGCATCGAGCGTGTCGTCCGGTTCCTCCAGGGCCCGCCACAGGCCGCCCTTGACCGGGCGGAACAACCAGCGCACGTAACCCTCGTTTGCGGCAATCTGCATGAGTTTGTCGCGATCAGGCGCGCCATCGACCAACGCTTCCTCCGCCGACGTATCGTTGTAGTCACCAAACGCCTGACGGCAGGCCAGCGCTTCTCCAGCCGATGCGCCGACTACGTTGCAGCCGCGTCGCTCGATGCGCTCCAGATCCCAGGCGCCAAGTCGCCAGGCCGCATCAAGTAACGCTTCATCGATCGCCTCGAAACAATGCCATGCCTGTCTTAGTTGGATAGCAGAGCCGGGCACGGATCTGTGGGGGATGTCGATTCCTGGTAGCACGAGCGGACTTGCGCGGCGGAACCCGTGCCAATGCAGGATCGCCACGAGCGGCGTATTCAATCGCCTGGCTGCTGTCACAGTGACCGCGACCAACGGTAGACGTACCGCTTCCATCTGTTCGTGCACCGCGTTGAAAAGGTCCATGAAGCCTCCGAATGATGTGTCCAATGGCCTCTTGAAATTTCCGCTTGCGTCTCTATTTTAGTTTCCGTCAATGCAGTCGCGGTTCTCGCGCTGCGTGTTTCGATTTGTTTGTCAGTGGCCTGCCACGGACGGATGAGCTGGAGCGCGTAGTTCGGTTCAGTCTCCGTGCGGGCTCGCCTTCAGGAGCCAGCTATGAGCGATCTGTTTTTTGGCACCGATCTGCTGGGCGAATTTGATCGCCTGCAACGGCAGATGGCCAGCCTCTTTGCGGGTGGACCCGCTAGCCTGCGCGCAACGCGCCTCGGCACCTTCCCTCCGGTCAACATTGGTAGCACCGACGACGCCGTCGTCATCGTCGCATTTGCCCCGGGGCTCGATCCCGCGCAGATCGATGTCTCGATCGACAAGGGGCTGTTGAGCATAAGCGGTGAGCGCAAGCGCCCCGATTTCGAGCTTACCGAGGACACGCGCGTCTACGCCGACGAGCGCTTCGTGGGTGCATTCCGCCGCGTGATTGAACTGCCACAGGACGTCGACCCGGAGAAAGTCAATGCGCGTTATGTCAACGGCTGTCTAACGATCACTGTCGGCAAGTCGGAGGCGTCAAAGCCTCGCCAGATTGCAGTACAGGGCTAAGACGTTTTGCCGATCAATGACGGAGTCCATCATGAACGAGACTACACAATTGGCCACCCAATCGCAGCCGGGGAATGCCGCTGTTTCAAAGCAGCAGGCGGAGCAGGGGACTACGAGGCAGGCACAGCTTGCACCGCCAGTCGATATCTTCGAGAACAAGCAGGGAATTGTCTTGTACGCCGATTTGCCAGGCGTGCCGCTTGATAAGTTGGATATTCGGGTGCAAGACGGCACGCTCACTATCGACGCGGAACTGATGGTGCCGACACCGCCCGGCTTGCGTCTGCAGCATGGCGAAGTTAAGCATCCACATTTCTCGCGCACCTTTGTGCTCAGCCCGGACTTCGATGCCTCGCGCATCGATGCGCAACTGCGCGACGGCGTATTGAAACTGACGATTCCTCGTCGCGACGAAGCCAAGCCACGACGTATTCAGGTAAACATCGGCTGAGAGTGCAAATCCACGAGTCTTCCGGATAGAACACGGGTGAAAACGGGCGCGTATGCAGCGCCCTTGTTTAACTCTGTCCGTGGCTCGTGATGCGGCGAAGCGCTAGCCAGATCCGCTTCGCCGCGTCCTCGTCTGTCGGGAAGTGGCCTTGGGTCTTGATCATCTTACGTAACCGTAGGGGCAACTCATCCCCGGGCGCTGCGTTAAGTTTTTCCTCTGAAACAGCCGGTGTCAGTCCGTCATTGAGCGTCACATTGATGTTCGACGGAAGCAAATTTGACTACATTTGCCTTGTGCTAAGTCCTTGATTGTTCGGTGAGAATGGAAAGTGTGCGCTGTTTTTGCTTGCAACCAAGCTCGTAGCAATTGCAGCGACCTTCTAGCCAAGGGGAAGAAAGCCAGCGAACTGCTGGCCGATGAAAGGAATTGCAGCGACGATCTGACCAGTCATTTGATGCGATAGCCGATCGTCAACCAAGCCATCCTATGCAGCGATCATGACACGTTTTCGCTTTGCGTTTGCTCGCACCACGTAGTGCGCCGCACACCCTCAAGCGCAGTGAACGGCAAGAGGGTGAGTGCGAAGAGCACCACTTCGCTATCACGGCCGAATTCCGAAACCTAGCGATTTCGCGGCAGGCTGTTCATTGATACCAGTGTGGCGGGATGAGCTTTTTCCCGTCTCGCCAAACATCGACCTCGTAGACCTCATCGATCTGATCGTAGATCTCGTCTCTAGCGTGGTCCAACACGATGCATTGCCACTTTCCGCCTTGCTCCCGCACTGAATCTGCAAGCGTCTGGAAAATACCGATAACCGCCTGTACGTCTTCATCGTCGTACCGTGACAGGTCTGTTGGTTGTGTTACGCGGCTCGTTTTCGGGAAATAGACTTGGCTGGGCTGGTCAAAAACCGCAAAGCTTGGGACGCAAGAGTGAGGCTGTTCGTTGAAGAACTCATGCAGCGCACAGATGAACGCGATGTGAAAGGACAGCCAATTCGAGGCGCTTCCTACTTCCGCGAGAAAGTGCCAGTGCCCGTCATTGCTCTGGACCCGTAGATTCAAATCCTTTAAAGAAAACTGGGGAGGTATCTGCTTATACTTATCCTCTGCGTCCAAGGTCTGTAAACGCGTAAGCGTCTTCTGTACGACCACTCTGAGGGCCGCATCGAGTCGGCGCTCCACGCCCTTCGGATCCACTTGCTTGAGCAGATCGCGTTCTTCGTTTTCCAGGGTGCGTACTTGTTCCGTTAGATCACCATCTGTCGCGACGCGCCGGAACATGTCAACGGACGCCTTGAGATGCCCCAGAAAGTAGAACATGTTCTGTCGTCGGTCGAACTGCTCCTTGGCCGCTCGATCCTGTCTAAGTACCTTATCGATGCGGTTGCCTAACGCGGTGCGGCGTTCGAGCGCGGATTCCAGTTGGGTCTTGAGGTTGAGCTCTTCCCGCGCAAAAGAGGAGGGAATCTCTCTAGTGCGGTTCGCTTCGGTCTCAACCACCTGGAATGCTGCCGCGATTTTGCGCATCTCCGTGCGGCTGCGCTCATGTTGCGCCTCGCCGCAGAGCGGGCAGCTCTGTGCATCCTTTGTGATGTCATCTAGCCACTGGGAAATCTGCAACCGGTCTGCCCGGCGTCTGGCCGCGTTGCCATATCCGGTCAGGCCGGCCTTGAGTTTGTGGATGTCGTCAAGGCGTTTTTGCACTCGACTGATCTCGTCGCTGACCTTGTCTTCTTCCTCCTCTAGTCGAATCATTTCCTGCGCGGATTGATTCAATTGTTGCGCGGTCGGCGCAGGGCGTTCCGGCCTGGTGGCAAGAATCTCGGTTGCTACGCGGATGAGGTCTTCTGGAGCCGACTCTTCGGGGATATCGTAGGTTTCAGCAAGCAGCCCAAAGCGTTTTGCAAGTCGCAAATGATTGATCATGCCATCCAGCCACGATCTGGAATTCCCTTGTTGTTTCTGATATTCGCGGCGTAACTGAGACAGTCTTGCCTGGACCACGCCGAGACGTTGCCGTGCAATCAAGACCTCCTGATTCTCTGCCCCTAGGATGTACGGGAGCCAGTTCTTTAGGCGTTCCCGGTGCTCGTGTGCGTGGGTCTTGTAAAACAGAATATTCTGGTTAGCAACTACCTCTTGGCTCTGGAACACCAAGGTCATAAGGTCACGGAAGCTCAGGCGCTCCTGAAATGGCCGGGGATCGTCGACGGCGCTGAGCTGGAAATAGGGGATGTCCGCTAGCGCGTTGAGCAGATGCTTGATGCTCTCTGTCTTCTCGTTTGCCGCCGCGATGGTTGGCGGAATGGAGAGCACTTCGCCTCGCATCAAGTAGAAAGCGTCTGAGGCGTCGCGGCCTTCGGGGCCCTTCCGAGCGAGTAACCACTGCTCATGCTCGGTTTCCAGAAGCAGACCATACCAAGCCGAATGATCCCGAATCGTATCAATCGGGATTTGGCATTCGCTGGAGGCCAGGCAGTAGTCGATGATCGGAATGATGGCTGATTTGCCAGTTCGCGAGCCTCCCGTGATGACATTGACACGTCCCTTTTCAAAATGGACGATTTGGGGACCGAAAGCTTGGACCTTCGGCCAGATGATGAGCTTGAGGATCTGGAGCTGCATTACAACACCACCTTTAGGTAGGCCACGATCGTTGGAAGGTCGTGTGCCGCGAACCAAGCGCCGAGGAGCCTCGCCTTTTCTCCTTCCCGTTTGAGCGCCGGCCGCAACTTGTGGCCGCGGCTCGCCGATGGGGCTTGGCGTGGATAGAGCTTGCCCGATTCGGAGTCCCAGACAAGCAATCCCGCGCAGATGGCAGCATCTATCGCGGCCAGGGTATAGTGTTTGCGGCTTTCGATTCGCGATTGCAGTCCCACTAGAACATCGACGCGCTTCTTGTCCTCGAAACTAAGGGCGTAGGACTGTAAACTTTTGCGGCGGTTGTTCACGGCTTCGCTGAACTGGGGACTCGTCAGAATCGGGCCGGCGATGAAGTGCAACAGGCCGACGGGAGCGTCCCCATCGGCGCGAGAATCGCAATATCCGCGCGTAAACTCCCAGAGCTGGTACGCGCCAAGTAAGGGGGTGTTCCAGGTCCGCACCTCCTCTGCTAGAAGGGATGGCACCGCGTCCTTGGCGTCATCGGGCAGACGCTCTGTCATTTCTTGAACTCCGTTTCCCAGTCTTCATGCCAGCCAAGGCTCGGTCTGTCCGCCAGTGCATGGTATGTCCCAGCAATCGTCGATGGAGGGGGTTTTACGTTGCGGATGGTTTCGCTGTGACTCTGACATGAGGCATACAGCAGCATGCCGCGCTCCTCTTTGTTCAACGCGGCCTTGTGTAGCAGATGCACCTCTTTCTTTTTGTTCCGCCAAAAGCGCAACAGACACGCTTCGAACTCATCTGCGACCCGTTCGTCTATTAGTTCGTCTTCGATCCACTTGTCGCGATTCGCCTTGGCCTTCAGGAAATCCGTGACCGCCTGGATCAGATCATCGTCGTCTGCGTTGACGCGCTCCACCTGGCGCAAGTACGTAGGCCGACTCCTGATGTGTTGTTCGATCTCGTTGGTAGAGGGTGGCGCGTATGTAGTGAAATCCAGCAGTTCGAGACATCGCGCACGCGAGAAGAGTGTCCGACATACATGGTCAAACTCGTCGACCGTGAGCAGCGCGGGAAGCTTCTCGCTGATTCGGGTCATGACTAGCTCAACCAGCCAGCCGTTGAGGTGGTTGACGACGCCATCGATCTGGTTGTGCGGCAACCTCATGCCGCGAAGCTGCTGCCGCACCGCTTCGTAGCCCGTACTATCGCCGGTCTCAAGCTGGAACCGCACGAGCACGTCGAGCAACGTTTCGCGGTGGTCCAATACCACATTCTTGTAGTAAGGCCAGATGACATGCGTATCGTCAATGTCGGCGAACTTTGATACTGCTTCCTGTAAAGTCTGATCCGCATGCTCCCGGGTCACACAGGAATCAAATTTTTCTGCAAGCCCCTCTTGGCCGGACTTATTCCGGTACAGAACGAAGGTCGTGCGCGAATCAAACTCGCCGTCTCTTATTCCATCTACCCAGTTCGACAGGGTTTTCCAGAGCGCGACGGATTTGTCTGTGACGGGATTGCTCAGAATGGAAGATTTGTCTTCCTCAGCAATGAGGGCACCGCCAGGCAAAATGGTGGCCACATCGCCATGCACCTCAATGCAAACTGCACACCCCGACGTCGCTTTGAGCAAGTGGAAAAGCGCTCTGGGGAACTGGATGGAATACCCGAGCAATTGACCTGGCGCATTCTCACTCACGATTCCGCCTCTGTTCGTTTCGCTTTGGCTGCCGCGTCATAAGTAACGCATACGTCAGCAGCAATTTCGCCCGGTTGGCATTATCCGCACATGTGCAGGATCAAACCATCCCCTTATCTGGGGGTATCTGGAGTAACGACAGGCGGCTGGTTTTTCGCCGTTTCGTTTGGGACCTGGTTGGATATACAGCGGCAGAAGTAATCCATCGTCAGCTAAAAAAGAATTTGAGGTAACGAACATCCTTCGCCGTGGCCACGACACGTTTTCGCATGCGCCTCCTCACGCTACATACTGTGTCGTGATTAAAACTGACTTCTCTGTCGTGGGCGGCAGACACAGCCCCATAGTCAAGCGATCGACGAGCTCGTATCGGACGTCCTCAGCTCGCGAGATGGCGGTGAGTTCGCTCAAAAGCCCATGGGCGTGCAAATCCTCCTGTACCTCCCCTAACTCCGCTTCGGTGGAGATTCTAAGGCAGAGCGTCGAGAACCATTCCCCATAAAACATTGCCAACTGGCGCCAGCACTGGTCTGCAGCGGGGCCAGCGCACATCATGCAGCGGCGCCATCTTTCTGATGCGATCGCCTCATAGGTCAGCGCGTAGCTGGCTAGGTCTCCGCGGGCTTGCGCGAGCCGTAGGCAAAACAGCGCAACGTTAGCTCCCGCCCATGTCGTGTCCGGCGAGCGAATCGGTTCGAACAATTGTTCGA
>NZ_JAELUI010000005.1 GCF_016429285.1 Ralstonia sp. ASV6 | reverse complement strand
AAGCCGACCCGAAGGTCGGCTTTTTGTCTCGCGAGAAACGCGATTATTGCTTGGCAGCCGGAGCCGAAGCTTCTGCAGCCGGAGCAGCGGCGGCGTCCGAAGCAGCCGGGGCCATCGGAGCAGCAGCGTCCGAAGCAGCCGGAGCAGCAGCGGCGTCCGAAGCAGCCGGAGCGGCCGGAGCAGCAGCCGGAGCCGAAGCTTCCGGAGCAGCAGCCGGAGCAGCAGCTTCTTCCTTCTTACCGCAAGCAGCCAGAGCCACAGCAGCCATCAGCGAGGCGATCAGGAGAGACTTTTTCATTTTTCGATCCTTAAACTGAATATGGAAAGCGGACAACAGAAAGGGCGATGAATAATTACCGGTAATTATCGCTCTAGAACTACACCTTCTTCTGTGCTTCCAGCCGAGTTGTACAAAAGCAACCCCGGCCAGCAAGCTAGCGTCGGATTATAGCGACCTTTACACACCCTGTGTAGCCGAGTCCGGCCTACAGCAGGCGGGATTCATGCGCTTTTGTAACGATCTGTTTCAGCGCGAATCAGCGCGCTCCAGGCCCTGCCAGACGCAGCCAACCTTCTTCGTACCAGGCATGCAACGTGTCCATGAGGTCGGGCAGATCGGCCGCTGCATCGACGGATGCTCCGCTTGCGCCGCGCTGGTCCGCCAACGCGGACAGCCACGCAAGCAGCGTACCCGCCGGCTCGAACGTGTCACCGTTGATCCAGAAGTGCTGACTGCTGTAGAGCGCCTGCGTGCGCGCATCCAGCACGATGCCTTCCTTGCGTGCTCGGGCGGTGAAGCGTGCGAGCGGCAGGCGCGGCTGGGTGATGAAGTCGACGTGGTCTTTTGGTTCCGACAGATAGGCGCCGAGGAATTCGCCGACAAGCTCGGGTGTCCAGCGCAGCGCGTTGAGCTTCTGTGTGAGCGCTTTGACCATGGCGGCAGGCAGTTCGCCGGGATGCTCCGTGGGCTTCTGTTCGGGGTCGGTGTAGCGACCTTCAAAGTTAGGATCGTCTTCCAGCGTTTGAGAGAGGAAGCCGAGAAAGTGGCCGGCAAGTTCCCGGTACGACGGCGAGCGAAAGCCGATCGAATACGTCATGCAGTCGCCCTCGGCCACACCGTCGTGCGCGTAGTGCGGGGGCAGGTACAGCATGTCACCGGGTTCGAGCACAAACTCTTCTTCGGGCTGGAAGTTGGCGAGGATCTTGAGCGGCAGGTCCGGCACGAGGGTTAGATCGTCCTGTGCCGAAATGCGCCAGCGGCGCTTGCCATGGGCTTGCAGCAGGAACACGTCGTACGAATCGAAATGCGGGCCGACACCGCCGCCGTCAGTCGCGAAGCTGATCATCACGTCGTCGAGCCGTGCGTCGGGAATAAAGCGGAAACGCTGCATCAGCGCTTCAACCGCCGGTTCAACGAGGTTCGCACCCTGCACGAGCACTGACCAGTTGCGCGTCTTGCGCGAGGGAAGGGGGCGCTCGTCAAACGGGCCTTGCGTGAAGGACCAGCGCCCGCGTGATTGTGCGATCAGCCGGGACTCGACGTCCGGACGTTGCGCCAGCGCCAGCACCCGTTCGGGTGACAGTGGAAAGTGCAGTGCACGCATCTCGTCAGGCGAGAGCGCCTGGCGGATCAGTAGGGGTTTCTTTTGCCAGTGCGTGCGCATGAAATCGCGCGGTGACAGACCACCCAGCAACTGTGCCGGACGCCCCGCCGGAAGAGCGGGTTGGACGCCGCCATCGGCAGCGTATAATGAGACTTCGTTCATGGAGTGCGCAATTGAAAATCGCGAAGAATACGGTGGTGTCGGTGGCTTACAAACTGTCCGACGCGCAGGGTAACGTCATCGAGGAGTCCGATGAGCCGATGGTGTACTTGCACGGCGGCTATGATGGCACGTTCCCCAAAATCGAGGAAGCGCTGGACGGCCATGAGCAAGGCTTCGAGACGAAGCTGCAGCTGGAACCGGACGACGCTTTTGGCGAGTACGACCAGGAGCTGATCAAGATCGAGCCGCGTGATCGCTTTCCGGAGCCGCTCGAAGTCGGCATGCAGTTCGAAGGCGTGCCTGAAGACGGCGACGAGGAAGACGCCGTCGTCTACACCGTCACGGACGTGGCGGAAGACAAGGTTGTGCTGGATGGTAACCATCCGCTGGCCGGCATGGCGCTGCGCTTCGATCTGAAGGTGACGGACGTGCGTGAAGCCACTGCCGAAGAGGTCGAGCACGGCCACGTGCATGGCGAGACCGGCCTTGAAGTGGTCGACGAGGACGAAGACGACAAGCCGCACACGCTGCACTGATCGCCTGATTCTGCAGCACACATACGAAACGGGAGCCGTGGCTCCCGTTTTTTATTGCGCTGGTATGGGCTGCACTGGCGTGGGTACTGCGTCCGGCGGCGGTTCGCTGGCGATACGGCGGCCGCGCACATGAAATAGCGGCGCGCGGCCCGGCGTGACCGAGACTTCCAGCCATTGATCGAGCGTGGGCGAGCCATACGTGCGCGCGCGCATGACATGCGGGTCTGGGCGACCGTCTTCATCCTTGAGCGGACGGTCGAGCAGGAAGGTCTGGCTGGCGCCGTGGATGAGCAGGACGGCGCCGTCGTAGTCGCGCGTAAGGGTGCGCAACTGGCGCTTGAGTGCCAGATAGCCGTCGTGCGGGCGGCGGCGCAGCAGGCCGTCGAGCAGGTTTGGCGCGCGGCGCCGCTCCCAGCCGTCTTCGAACAGCGGGTCGGCCTGCATCATGATGACTACGCCGGGCGCCTTGCGCTGTCGGGCAACGGCGAAGGCGCGTGCCAGCCACTGGCGATTGGCTTCGAGGCGGTCTTCGTATTCGCCGTTGCGGCCACCGGCGTTCTTGTAGTTGTTGTTGTCGCCGGGCACGTTGAGGGTGACGAACAGCACGCCGCCGGTTTCCCAGCGGGTGTTCTCGCGGTAGCTGCGGAACTTGGCCTGATCGGACTGGCGCATGATCGTCATGGCGCGCTGACCGAGCGTGTTGTCGTCAGGGTAGAACAACTCGCGTAGGCGCAGCAGGCGTTCGATCGGGTCGAAGCGGCCGGCGGCGGGGCGCTGGCAGTCGCTCCAGTCGTGGTCACCCGGAATGTAGATGAGCGGCGCGCTCAGGCTGTCGAGCAGATCGTGGCGCGCTTCGAGCAGGGGATCGGCGCAAGACTCATCGCGGCCTTTCAGGTTGCCCAGATGAACCACAAAGGCCGGATGCTCAGCGTCGATCGCATCGAGCAGTGTGCGTGCCGGGCCTTCCTCGTCGGCGCGCTCGGGCACGTTGCCGATGACCGCAAAGGTGAAACTGGGCGGTGCGGTGGGCTTTGAATCCTTGGGCGCGGCTGCTGCTCCGGCGGCCGGCACCAGCATCGCCAACACGATGGCGATGCCTTTGAGTGTGCAAGAAACCGAGCAGGGCCGGGTCATCAGGCAGATGGGGTGGACAGCGCCTTGAGCCGGTACAGTGCGTCAAGCGCTTCACGCGGCGTCATGTCGTCGGGGTCGATGCCTGCCAACGCATCAGTCAATGCGTTATTGGGTGCTTGGGCATCCGCATCATCGTCGTCGCCGTCGATAGGCGTATCTGCAGTAAGCGCGAACAGGTCAAGCTGTGGTGTTGCGCCAGTGTCGGCGGAATGCTGCTCCAGCCAAGCCAGTCGCTTGCGCGCGGCACGGATGACCGGCTGCGGCACGCCTGCCAGCTGTGCAACCTGCAAACCATAGCTCTGGCTGGCCGGGCCTTCTTGCACAGCGTGCAGGAAGACGATGCCATCGCCATGTTCTACGGCCGAGAGGTGCACGTTGGCGGCCTGTGCAAACTCCTGCGGCAGTTGCGTCAGCTCGAAATAGTGCGTGGCGAACAGCGTGTGGCTGCGGTTGTGCGACAGCAGATGGCGCGCGATCGCCCAGGCAAGCGCCAGGCCATCGAAGGTACTCGTGCCACGCCCGATCTCATCCATCAGCACCAGGCTGTTGGCCGTGGCGCGGTGCAGGATGGCAGCGGCTTCGGTCATCTCGACCATGAAGGTCGAGCGCCCGCCCGCCAGATCGTCTGCTGCACCGATACGCGTGAAGATGCGGTCGATCGGGCCGATGGTGGCGCTCTCCGCCGGCACAAAGGCGCCTACGTAGGCGAGCAGTACGACCAGCGCGGTCTGGCGCATGAAGGTTGATTTACCGCCCATGTTCGGGCCGGTGATGAGCAGCAGCTTGCGTGCTTCCTGCAATACGCAGTCATTGGCGACGAACTGTTCGACCTGCTGTTCAACCACCGGATGGCGCGCACGCACCAGCTCGATGCCGGGGGCCTCCGTCAACGTTGGGCGCGACCATGACAGCGCGTGTGCACGTTCGGCTAGCGTGGCCAGTACGTCGGCCTGCGCCAGCGCGGCAGCGATGCGCTTGAACTCGGCCAGGTGCGGCAGCAGCTTCTGCAGCAGCTCTTCGTAGAGGAGTTTTTCACGCGACAGGGCGCGGTCCTGCGCGGAGAGTGCCTTGTCTTCAAACGCTTTCAGTTCGGGCGTGATGTAGCGCTCGGCGTTCTTGAGCGTCTGGCGGCGGCGGTAGTCATCGGGCACCTTGGCGGCCTGGCCGTTGGTGACTTCGATGTAGAAGCCGTGCACGCGGTTGTACTCGACGCGCAGGTTGGCAATGCCGGTGCGCTCGCGCTCCCGTGTTTCCAGGTCGACAAGGAACTGGCCGCAGTTCTCGGAGATGTCGCGCAACTCGTCGAGGTCGGCATCATAGCCACGGGCGATGACGCCGCCGTCGCGCACCATCGCCGCGGGCTCGGCCATGACGGCGCGCTGGAGCAGGGCGTGCGCATCTTCGGGCAGGGTGAGCGCGGCATACAACTCGGCCAGCAACGGGGCAGCATCGCTTTGCGGCAACTCCTCGCGGATTTCCGGTAGCCGCGCAAGCGTGTCGCGCAGCGAAGACAGATCGCGTGGGCGGGCGCTCAACAACGCCAGCCGCCCGGTAATGCGTTCCACATCCGACAGCGTGCGCAGCGTTGCGCGCAGTGTCTGCCAATCGCTGCCGAGCAGCACCTCAATGGCCTGTTGACGCGCCTGCGGCACCGCGCGCTCACGCAGCGGGTGATGCAGCCAGTGGCGCAGCAGGCGGCTGCCCATGCTGGTGGCGCAGGTGTCGAGTAGCGAGAACAACGTGGGCGACTCCTGCCCGCGCAGCGTTTCCGTCAGTTCCAGATTGCGGCGCGTGGCGGTGTCCAGGCCGATGAATTCGCTCTCGTGCTCGACGGTCAGGCCGATCACGTGCCGCAGCGACTGGCCCTGCGTGGCCGCCGCGTAGTTCAGCAGCGCGCCAGCGGCGGCCAGTGCAGCCGTCAACGTTTCCGCGCCGAAGGCGACGAGGCTTGCCACGCCCAATTGCTCACGCAGACGGCGTGCGCCGGCTTCCACGTCGAAGTGCCAATCGGGCAGGCGCGTGCGGGCAGCGTCGAAGGCGATGGCGTTGAGCGTGGCGTCATCGGCCAGCACTTCGGCAGGGCGAATGCGTTCGAGTTCGCGCTCGAGCTGGTCGGGGCTGCATTCCATCATGCGCAGCTCACCGCCGACGAGGTTGAGCCACGCCAGGCCGATCAGCGGCGCGGCGCCGCGCTTGCCTGGCAGGTGTGCGATGGCCAGCAGGTGGTTGTTGACCTTGTCTGAAAGCAACGCCGCATCGGTGAGCGTGCCGGGCGTGACCACGCGCACAACTTTGCGTTCGACCGGGCCCTTGGTGGTGGCTGGGTCACCGATCTGCTCGCAGATGGCGACCGATTCACCCAGTTTGACCAGCTTGGCGAGGTATTGCTCGGCGGCGTGGAACGGAATGCCGGCCATGCGGATCGGGTGTCCGTTGGAGCTGCCGCGCGCGGTGAGCGTGATGTCGAGCAGGCGCGAGGCTTTCTCGGCGTCTTCAAAGAAGAGCTCGTAGAAATCGCCCATGCGATAGAAGACAAGCGTGTGCGGATGTCCCGATTTGAGCCGCAAGTATTGCTGCATCATCGGGGTGTGCTTGTCGAAGGGGCCGTATTTCGGGTCGATCTCCAGAGCTGGAGCGGAGTGTTCAGCCATGCGGTGCAATGAGTACTAAGGCACGGCGCGCGATCCGATGTGACTCGATGGAATCGCGCGCGGAAGGTGTTGAATCGCGCAATTGTTGCACAGGTGGGCAGCCGCTTCCTGGCGAATTGTCCGCAGCAAGCGGGGCCGAAATGTCAGGTGTAGAACACCGGGTGGTAGGTGACTGCGCTGCTGGGCAGCGCGCCCCGGAAGATCAGGGCCTGGAAGTACTCAGCCGGCACGGCCGTAGTAGGCCGGGTCGCCGAGCACAACGTAGCCTGCCGCACCGAGTGTTGTGCGTAATGGGTCCAGCGCGGCGCGCATCAGGCTCGCGCCAATGCCCATCGCGTTCGGCAGCCAGCGAAACGGTGAGCGCGCCCGCCTCACGCAGCGCGCGGACGATGTCCGGCTCGTTGTGGCTTGTGTGCTCTGCATCGCGGAAGGCGGCAATAGTGACGGCTTCGATGGTCGATATGTCGGCGTGGGCTTCGGGGCGGATCAGCACATGTGAAGAAGTCTGGGGTCAGGAGGAGGCCAGTCGCGCTTCCAGAAAATCCAGAAAGCACGCAATGCGTGAGGCCAGTTGTGTGTTGCGGTAGTAGACCGCGTGAATGGGTTGCAGCACCTCAACAGTGGCATCGGGCAGGATTTGGGCGAGATCGCCTTTGCGGCGGTCTTCGGCGGTCATGAAGTCGGCCAGGCAGACAATGCCGGCGCCTTGCAGGGCGAGCTGGCGCAAGGTCTCGCCGCTGGATGCCTTGAGCGCGGGTTCGATACGCAGATGATCGCCGTGCGGGCCGCGCAGGGGCCATTGGTTGAGCGATTCGGGCTGAACGAAACCAAGCAGCGTGTGTTTCTGCAGATCGGCCACCGAGCGTGGCCGGCCATGTGCCTTGAGATACGCGGGGCTTGCCAGCACCCGCAGCCGGCGTGTACCGAGCAGCCGCGCGCGCAGCGTGGAATCGCGCAGCGTACCGATGCGGATGGCGACGTCGGTGTCTTCTTCCAGCAGGTCGATGATCAGGTCGTTGGTGTTTAACTCCAGCTCGATCTGCGGATACTGCGCACGAAAGTCGGGCACCAGCGGCGCGATCACGTGCAGCATGAACGGCATGGCGGCGTTCACGCGCAGGCGCCCGGCGGGTTGCTGGCGGCGCAGGGCGATTTGCTCCTCGGCTTCATCCACGGCTGACAGAATCTGCCGCGCCTGCGCCAGAAATACGGTGCCTTCGTCGGTGAGTGAGAGGCGGCGCGTGGTCCGCGACAGCAGCGTGGTCTCCAGCTTCTCTTCCAGCCGGCGCAACGCACGGCTCACGCCTGAAACCGTCTGGCCGAGCTGCTCGGCGGCAGCCGTCACGGAGCCGGTATCCACCACCGTGCGGAAAGCGAGCAGTTCTTCAAGCGTGGTCTTCATCGTTGATTATCGATTTTCAGTCAAGAATATTCTGCCCAAGGCAGACCTTCTTGCAAAGTCGCACTTGCCTTGGGCTTGCTGAGTACTTGCCTGAGCGCGCTGCTCAAGATTGGTGAACATGTTGCCGATAGACCATCCGGAACGCTAAAACCATGGGGAGACGCATTGCGCACATGACGCGATCGATTCCCGCTACGGAGACTCTGGAATGAGCAAGCTCAGCTTCCGCCAAAAGCTTTGGCTGCCGCTGGTCATCAGCCTGATCGCGTTGACCCTGATCTCGGTGTTCAACGCCTATCAGTCGCGCGAGATCCGCGTCGAGGAACGCAAGAACAACCTCGTCAGCGTGACCACCATGGCCATGAACCTGGTCAAGCAATACGACGACCTGGCCAAGAGCGGCGCGCTGACCAAGGACGAGGCGCAGAAGCAGGCGCTGGACCGCTTCAAGGCGCTGCGCTACGACAAGGATGGCTATTTCACCATCACCAACTCCACCAACGTGGTGGTGATGCACCCGATCAAGGCCGAGTTCATCGGCAAAGACCAATCCGGTTTCAAAGATGCGCAGGGCAATGCCGTCTACGTTGGCCTGTCCAACGCCGCAAAGGATCCGAAAGGCGGCTTCACCAGTTACGTGTGGCCGAAGGTCGGCGGCACGGAGCCGGTGCCCAAGACCGCCTTCGCCATGCGCTACGAGCCGTGGGACTGGGTGTTTTCGACCGGCGTCTACATGGACGACATCAACGCCGCGTTCATGAACTCGCTGTACCAGACGGGCGGCCTGCTGGTGCTCGTGGCACTGGCGCTGGTGGCACTTGCAGGTGTCGCCAACCGCAGCCTGCAGCGCACGCTGGGGGGCGATCCCACCTATGCGGCCGAGGTGGCCAACCGCATTGCCGGCGGTGACCTGACTGTTGAGATCAACACCCGCGCCGACGACCAACACAGCCTGCTTTACGCCATGGGGCGCATGCGCGGCGCGCTGGTGCAGACCATCAGCCGCATCAAGGGCGCTTCGGACACCATCGGCACGGCCACGCGCGAGATCGCCAGCGGCAACCTGGATTTGTCGTCGCGCACCGAGCAGCAGGCCAGCTCCTTGGAGGAGACGGCGTCGGCCATGGAAGAGTTGATGTCGACCGTGCAGCAGAATGCCGACAACGCGCAGCAGGCTAACCAGCTTGCCGTGTCCGCATCGGACGTAGCGGTGCGCGGCGGCGATGTGGTGACGCGCGTGGTGGAGACGATGGGCTCGATCAACGCCTCGTCGCGCAAGATCGTCGACATCATCGGTGTGATTGATGGCATTGCCTTCCAGACCAACATTCTCGCGCTCAATGCCGCCGTGGAAGCCGCACGCGCAGGTGAGCAGGGCCGTGGTTTTGCGGTCGTGGCAGGTGAGGTGCGCAGCCTCGCACAACGCAGCGCGGCTGCGGCCAAGGAGATCAAGGCGTTGATTGACGACTCCGTCAACAACGTGGATGCAGGCAGCGCGCTGGTGGAGGAAGCCGGCACCACCATGCGCGAAATCGTCGCCAGCGTGAAGCGCGTGACCGATATCGTGGGCGAGATTTCCTCCGCGAGCCAGGAGCAGCGCTCGGGCATCGAAGAAGTGAGCCATGCCGTCACGCAGCTTGACGACGCGACGCAGCAGAACGCTGCGCTGGTGGAAGAGGCGGCCGCTGCCGCGCAATCGCTCGAAGAGCAGGCGGTGAGCCTGACGCAAGTGGTTGCGCAGTTCCGCCTCGATGCCCATGCACTGCGCGCGCCGGCCATGGTTGCCAAGATTGAGCCAACCATTGCACCCGTTTCACCGGCGGTGCCGTCAGCACCCAAGGCCGAAGCCCCGCGCCGCGAACCCGCCAAGCCGAGTACCGAAGCCGCCAAGCCCAAGCTGACGCCACGCAAGGCACCGCTGCTGCGCAAATCGGCTGACAAACCAGTCGACAAGCCGGTGGTTGCCGCACCGGTTGCCGTGCCTGCCAGCCTGACGAAGGCTAAGCCCCTGGTGGCTGCCGGCGACGATGCAGACTGGGAAACCTTCTGACCTATTCACCTTGCTGACCCTGCGGGCGGCATTGCACGCCTGCTTCCGGCGCAGCGCAATCGCGTGCTGACCGGACCCCGGAGACAAAGATGGACCGCGTTCTGAAGAACACCAGCGTGCGCGCTGGCCTGCTGGCGATTCTGATCACGTTCGCGCTGATGATCGTGGTTGGCGCGGCGGTGGGTGTGCTCGCACTGCGCACGACCAATGCTGCAACCGCGCGTGTGCATGACATCTCGGATCGCAGCATGCTCCTGAACGACGCTTACAAGGACATGCAGCGCGCGCGCACCGGCATGTCGCGCTTGTACAGCGTCCTGCGCGAGAACATGGACGATGCAGCCAAGGCTGCCGCGCTTGAGAGCTCGGAGAAGGGCCTGAAGAAGTCCATCGCGCAGGTGGAGGCGTTCAAGAATGCGCCGCCCATCGAGGGTGTCGACGATGCGTTGCGCCAGTCCATCGTCCAGGCTGCGCAGACGCACATCGAAGCCGTGCAGCGCGCCCTGGCAGTCTTGCGCGCCGGCGATGCCGCAGCCTATGCGCCCCTCAACTACAAGGATGTGACGGATACGGGCGCAGCGTGGTCGGCGCAGATCGAACGCTTCCAGCAACTCGTCAAGCAGTTGGCAAAGGACCAGACCGATGATGGCCGCGCGCGCTACGAAACGATCCTTAAGTTCGTCGCGCTGGGTATTGCGATGGCGCTGGCGCTGATCGTGGCCGTGTTCTATGCGCTCAGGGCGTTCGTGATCACGCCGCTCAATGAAGCGGTGACGGTGCTCTCGCGCGTGGCCGAGGGCGATCTGGCTGTCCATGTCGAAACCGGTGGCCGCAATGAACTCGGTCGCCTGCTGGCGGCAGTGGCGCGCATGCGTGAGAGCCTCGTGAACACCGTGCGCCAGGTGCGCAGCAGTTCCGATTCGGTCAACACCGGCGCGCATGAAATTGCCAGCGGCAACCTGGATCTGTCCACGCGCACGGAGCAGCAATCGGCATCGCTGGAGAAGACGGCGGCCAGCATGGAGCAGATGACGTCCACGGTCAGCAACAACTCTGAGAGCGCCCGCCAGGCCAGTGCACTGGCGTCGAATGCTGCAGATCTGGCATCGCGTGGCGGCGAGGTCGTGCGCGGCGTGGTGGCCACCATGGATGACATCAGCGCGGGCTCACGCAAGATGGCTGACATCATCGGCGTGATTGACGGCATCGCCTTCCAGACCAACATCCTCGCGCTCAACGCGGCTGTGGAAGCCGCGCGCGCTGGTGAGCAGGGCCGTGGGTTTGCCGTGGTGGCGGGTGAAGTGCGAGCGCTGGCTCAGCGCAGCGCGGCCGCCGCCAAGGAAATCAAGACGCTGATCGACGATTCGGTTTCGCGCGTGCAGGCCGGCCATACGCAGGTGGCGCAGGCGGGGGAGACCATTACCGAGACGGTGGAAGCCGTACGCCGCGTCGCCAACATCGTTGAAGACATTGCCGCCGCATCGGCTGAGCAGACGCAGGGCATCATGCAGATCGGCCAGGCGGTGTCGGAAATGGAGCAGGTGACGCAGCAGAACGCCGCGCTGGTGGAAGAGGCAGCGGCCGCCGCGCAGTCGCTCGAAGAGCAGGCGAAGAACCTCACGCAGGTGGTGTCGCAGTTCCGCCTGGATGGCGCCGAGCTTCTTGCCAAGGCGGCCCCGAAGGTCGAGAAAGCGCCCAAGGCCCACAAGACTCTCAAGGCCGCAGTGACGGCCACCGCAAAACCGGCCAAGCCCACGCGCATCGCTGCCAGCAAGCGCGAACCGAAGATCGCGGCTAGCACACCGGCCGCCATGGCGCCTGCCGCTACCTCGTCGGCCAGTAAGCCGCCGTTGGCCGTGGCGGGCGGTGGCTCCGATGCGGATTGGGAAACCTTCTAAGGCGCTAGCCCGGCACCGGCACGGCGGGCGCGCAGGCACAAAACCCTCGCGCAAGGCGAGGGTGTATTCATGCAACGCGAGACGGCTGGCGGCGCACCATCGGCGCGCCGCCGCTTGCGCTTACCAGCGGAAGCCCACGCCCGCACCCACGGCAGCCGTGCCACGGGTGTTGGTCGAGCCCGACGCTTTCAGCAGCCACTTGCCGTTTTTCAGCGCGGTGGACACGCCAATGGCCATGGCCGATTCACCGTCGTACGAGCCGGCCGCCAGGGCCATCACGCTTTCGCCCGGCAGCGATGCCTGCGGCAGGTTGGCGATGGCAACAGCGGTAGCCGTACCGCCTGCGGCGTCACGACGGTTGCTTTCGACCTGGTTCTGCAGGTTGCCGATCTGGTTTTGCAGGCCGCTGACCGCGCCGTCAAGCTGGCGCTTGTTGACCGCATCGGTGGCTTCCGTGCCGTCTGCCACGTTGGTGATCTGACGTTCCTTGCCAGCCGAGCCGACCGACACGGCGTCATCGCGGTCTGCAACCGAGCCGTTGCCGATGGCTACCGAGCCGCTGCCGGTGGCCGACGAACCTTCACCCACCACGAGCGAGTTCTCGCCCTTGCCCGTGCCGATGTAGTCGCTGCCCGACCCGCCACCGCCACCGCCCGAACCACCGCCTGCTTCAATGTTGTCCACGCGGCCAGACAGATTGCCAAGGCGCTGGTCGAAGTCAGCCTTCAGGTCGAACAACTGGCCGCCGTTGACGGCTTGCATGCTGTCACGAGCGATCAAACCGGCCGCCAGGTTGTTGATGTACGTGCCGCCGGTACCGCCCACCAGCGTGATGCTGCTCAGGTCTGGCGTGCCGGTGTCGTACATGACGGCGCTCAGCAGGCGGTCATCAATGGTGCCCACGGCGGAGCGCAACTGGCCGTAGTTGACGCCATCGCTGTCGGCCGTGCCGTTGGCCACGCCGGCGAGGACACGTGCGCCGCCCGTGCCAGCAAAGTTCACGGTTGTGCCGTCGGTGTTCTTGCCCACGGTCAGCTCAGCACCTGCGCCCGCTTGCTGCACCAGCCCGATCGAGCCGCTGCTCATTTCGTTGCGGATGTCCGTGATGGACGTTTCGTTGCCTGTCACGCGGGTATTAAGGTTGTCCACCGCACCGCCCACGGTGCCGACGGTGGTCGTGCCGCCGTGGCCGTCCCCCACCGTAAAGCTCGGGGCCGAGATCGAACCATCGGGGTTGACCGTCGAGCCCGAGCCGATGACCGAAGCCACGCTGTCAGACACGGTACGCAGTTGCGAACCATTGATCGCTTCCTTGCTGATGGTCGACACCGCACCATCGGCCACGCCGATCAGCTTGCGCTGTTCGCCCGCGTTGTTGGTGAGGTCGACGGCCGCGCCATCGGTGTTCTTGCCCACCGTCAGGTTTGCACCGGCACCTGCTTGCTGCACCAGACCGATCGTGCCGCTGCTCATTTCGTTGCGGATGTCCGTGATGGACGTTTCGTTGCCCGTCACGCGGTCATTGAGGTTCGCCACCGCACCGCCCACGGTGCCGACGGTGGTCGTGCCGCCGTGGCCATCACCCACGGTAAATCCCGGGGTCGAGATCGAACCATCGGGGTTGACCGTTGTGCCTGGGCCAATGATCGAAGCCACGCTGTCAGACACGGTACGCAGTTGCGAACCATTGATCGCTTCCTTGCTGATGGTCGAGACCGCACCATCGGCCACGTTGATCAGCTTGCGGGCGCCTGCCGTGCCGGCAAAGTCAACGGCTGCGCCGTCGGTGTTCGCGCCCACGGTCAGGTTTGCACCGGGGGCGGCTTGCTGCACCAGACCAATCGAGCCGCTGTCCATGTCGTTGCGGATGTTGGTGATGTCAGCCGTGTTGCGTGCGATGTTGCCGTTGGCCGTGGTCAACGCACCATCGAGCGCATTCAGCGCACCGTCCACGGTGGTTTGCGTACCGCCGTTGGCGAGCGTGTAGGTCGGGCCGGTTACGGAGCCATCCGAGTTGATGGTGGCGCCGCCGCCCAGTGCCGCCACCACAGGCGAGAGCTGGCTCACGTTCACGGCGTCGGTGTCTTGCGTGCCAGCCGCCACGTTCACGATCTTGCGTTTCGTGGTGGCGTTACCGACGGAGACAGTGTCGGCAACGTCAGCAACGGAGTCCCGGCCTAGGGCCACCGCATTGGTGGCGGTAGCCTGAGCGTTTCGGCCTAGCGCAACAGACTCGTCCCCGGTCGCTTTGGCCGTCACGCCCAGCGCCACCGCGGCCTCACCCGTGGCTTTGGCTGCGGACGTCGCGGCTGTCGAGCCTCCAATCGCGATCGACCAAGCGCCGCTCGCCTCTGTATTCACGCCGATTGCGACGGCTCGACCAGCAGTGGCCTTGGCGCTGCTCCCAATGGCGATGGATCCTTGATCGGACGCGGTAGCGGCGGTGCTGCCCGAACCAAACTGGATGAGGTTGGCGAGTTGCGTTGAGTCGGCCATCGTTCCAATGCCACCGCTCATCGTGCCGAAGCCACCGGTCGTTGTGCCAGTGTTCTGCACTTGGCTCACGGTTTTCTTGATCGTTTCTTCTTCGTCAGCTGCATCCACTTCCGTAGCAAACGCGCCGCTCATCGAAGCACCGCCCAGCACCAGGGCTGCCACGGCAGTACGCGCAACGCGCGCCGAACCCTTCGAGCGCGACTTGGCTGTTTCGGCGGCCGCGACCCACGAGTTGGTTGCAGCGTTCCAGAGGCTGCGGTACGTCTTGTTCATATTTCCTGCTCCATTCGGTTGGGATGGGTTTCAACTCCAAGCCGATGGTAGGGATGGCCTTCTCGTGGGTCAGTCAGATTATTCTGATTTCTGAACGCGTTTAGGACGATTCCGAATCGTTGGCCGCGAAAGGGGCGGGCGATGTCACGCGGACGGTGCAAAAACAGCACGGCGTATCGCGTTGGCGCTTCAGCGGCGAGGCAGTGGCGTCGCCGATGATGAGGCCGACGCCGATTGGGAGACCTTCTGATCAGGCCGTTGTGCTTGCTGGGCCATCGATGCGCTTGGCCCAGCTTTCCACCTCACCGCGTGTGAGGCGGCCCTCCACGAGCTTGCGCCACGACGGCGTGAGCGGCAGCGCCAGCATGTCTTCCAGCGCGGCGCGATTCAGCATGTTGCGATAGAGCACGTCCAGCACGCGCGCCAATGGCCATTGCGGCCACGGGCGTTCGAGCCATGCCAGCGTGTCGCCCGTGCGCAGCGTGCCGCCTTCCAGTACCCGGTAGTACCAGCCCGTGCGCCCCGTGTGTTGTACGCGGCGCGCCATGTCGCGCGTGCCAAAGCGGTCGTTGAGCTTCCAGCACGGCTGGCGTAGTTGCGACACCTCCAGCACCACATTGCCCGCACGCAGGCGATCGCCCACACAGATGTCCGCTTCGGTCATGCCGGTGGTGCTTAGGTTCTCGCCAAACGCGCCGGGCTGCGCGAGTACAGGCAGTGCGCCGATGTCTGCCCGCCACGCGGCGTAGTGGTCGAACGGGTAGTGGTGGATCGCCTTGTCGGGGCCGCCGTGCACGCGCGGGTCACCTTGTTCGTCGCCGACGATGCCGTTGATGTCCACCTGCACGGCATCGGCCACGGGGCGCTTGTCGATGGCGCTGCGTGAGCCGGGGCGCGTGTAGTCGACGGCGCGGCCAGTGAGAAGGGTGTCGATATGGATTGGGGCAGGCAACGTCATGCGGCCTCCACGCGGTCGAGCCACGTCGTGAAGACTTCGCGCGCGCGTTGCGACAGGCGCTCCGCCACAACGGGTGCCTGCGCACGCAACGCAGATGGGTCGATGCCCGCCGCGCCAAGTTCTGCCGCATGCCCGATCAACCACGCCTCCAGCTCATCGAGATTCGCTTCCAAGTGGAATTGCAGGCCGAGTGCGTGATCGCCGATCGCGAAGGCCTGTTCCGCGCACGTTACCGTTGAGGCGAGCCGGCGCGCACCGGGCGGCAGGTCATAGCGGTCTCCATGCCAGTGCAGCACCGGTGTGCCATCGGCCAAGGGTGCAAGTGGTGAATTGAGGCCATCGGCGGTGAGCGTAACGGGAGCAAAGCCGATCTCCTTTACCCCCATCGGCTTGACCGCCGCACCCAGCGCCCGGGCCATCAACTGCGCGCCGAGGCAGATGCCGAGCAGCGGCCGGCGTGCGGCTAAGCGCCGCGCAATGGCTTCGGCCTCTCCGCGCACGAACGGGTATGTCTTGTCGTCGTAGGCGCCGATCGGGCCGCCGAGCACGATCAGCAAATCGGCCGAGGCCATTTCGTCGGCCGGCACGGATTGCACTCCCATGTCCGCATAACGCACCGTATAGCCGCGTGCTTCCAGCAGAGGCTGCATGATGCCGAGGTGCTCGAACGGAACGTGGCGCAGGGCGAGGGCGGTTTTCATGGGCGGGCAAGCGGTGTCGGCAAGCATGCATTGTATGACACAAGGTGTCCTATGTGACAATCAAGGAGATTTTAATGACACGACTATCCCCATGACCGTACGCCTAAAACCGCTGCGCAAGAACCAAGGCTGGACGCTCGAGACGCTTGCTGAACGCACCGGCCTCACCAAGAGCTACCTCTCCAAGGTTGAGCGCGGTATCTCTGTGCCGTCGATTGCCGTGGCGATGAAGCTGGCGCAGGCGTTGGGCGTGCCCACCGAAGACCTGTTCGGCGAGACCGCCGCGGCCGTTGCCATCACCGTCGTGCGCGCGGGGGAGCGCACGCGCGTTGGCAACCCCGGCACGCAGCCGCTGTACGAGGGTATTGCCACGCAGCGCAGCGGGAAGACGCTGCTGCCATTCGTGATCTATCCGCCGGCCGATTTCAGCGCGTCGCCCTTCAAGGAGCACGACGGCGAGGAATTGCTGTTTGTTCATCGCGGCGAAGTGGAAGTGGCCTTTGCTGGCCAGACTGTGCAGTTGGCAGCCGGGGATTCGGTAGTGTTTGATGCGCGCATTCCGCATCGGACGCGCTCAGTGGGGGCGGAGCAGGCGGAGGTGTTGATCGTGGTCAGTGCGTCGAATGCTGCAAACTAAACAACACTTAAATCAACTCTTAAAAACTTGTATTGCTATCCCCACCAAAAATCCGGGTCGGGGGGATGCCACTTTTGCACCACTTCACTAAGATCGCTCCCCACAAATGCCGTGTCAGCGTCACGCGGCACCCATAACAAGATCAGGGAGTGAGTTGTGCGAAAGCCAATGATGCATTTGGCTGCGGCATGCATTGCCGTAGTCGCCCTTGGCGCGTGTGCGCCGATGGTATCTACCACGCCGGCCGCGCTGGCCACAGACAACACGACAGCGCCGTCGCGCCTCCAATTGAAAGCGTCAACCGAGGTTCGCCTGGAGACCGGCTATACGCGCACGCTCGCGGCGGGTTCTAACTGGCAGCGCGTGGGGGCGCTTTCCCAAGGCGCGGTTTATCGCCCGGTTGGCACGATTTTCACAATCGAAGGCCGCCAGGTTCACGAAGCGTACCTCGTCATTGCCGATCAACGCCTGGTGGGGTTCTACCTGCCGGGTGAGCAGGCGTATTCCCCGCTTTCCAAAGCCGTTCCAATCACAACAGGAGAACCACAATGAAGGGAGTTTTGCGCGCACTGGCTTCGGCCATTGGTATCACCGTCCTCATGGCAGGGTGCGCTTCGGGCGTGAAGTATTCCGAGATGGCCTCGACCATCCCGACTCTCAAGCAGGATCAGGGCCGCGTGTACTTCTTCCGTTCGTCATCGCTGATGGGGGCCGGAATTCAACCCGATATCAAGCTCAACGATGCAGTGGTCGGCCAGTCCAGGCCGGGTGGTTTCTTCTATGTTGATCGCCCGGCAGGCAAGTACCTTGTCTCGACGGCGTCGGAGACGGAAAAGACATTGAGCTTTGCCCTGGATGCTGGTGAGACCAAGTACGTTCGGACCTCTGCGGCGTTGGGCCTGATCGTCTATCGCATCGTGCCGGAGCTGGAAACGCCGGAGAAGGCGCAGTCGGAACTGCCGTCGCTCAGCTTTGCACCGAACGAGCCGCCAGCCGCCAAGAAGTAACGAAGCCGCGCCAAGAAAAAAGCCCGCATCTGGCGGGCTTTTTTCTTTCAGGCTGATCAGGCCTATTCCGATGCCTTCGACCGCGAGAACGGTGCCGTGATCTTAAGCATCTGCACGAAGGCCTTCGGGTTGCCGGCCAGGATTTCGCCCTGGTCCAGGTAGCCGGCTTCGCCGCAGTAGTTGCCCACCAGACCGCCCGATTCCGTGATCAGTAGCGAACCGGCAGCCATGTCCCACGAGTTGATGCCTTGCTCGAAGAAACCATCGAGGCGGCCGCAGGCTACGTAGGCGAGGTCCAGTGCGGCGGCGCCCGGGCGGCGCAGGCCGGCACAGCTTTCCGTCATGGTGGCAAACAGGCGGGTGTAGTCGTACAGGCCTTCCATGTCGCGGTACGGGAAGCCGGTGCCGATCAGGCAGTCGGCCAGCTTGTCGCGGCGCGTGACGCGGATGCGGCGGTTGTTCAGGAAAGCGCCCGCGCCCTTGGAAGCGGTGAAGAGTTCATCGCGCGTCGGGTCATACACCACGGCCTGCGTGACTACGCCGCGCTGCATCAGCGCGATCGACACGCAGTATTGTGGGAAGCCGTGGATGAAGTTGGTGGTGCCGTCCAGCGGGTCGATCACCCAGACGTTTTCGCTGACGGTTTCGCCGTCGGCCCAGGATTGGCCCGACTCTTCCGCTAGAATCGCGTGATCGGGGTAGGCCGTCTTGATGACTTCGATGATCGCGGCTTCGGCTGCGCGATCGACTTCGGTGACGAAATCGTTGTGTTGTTTGCGCTCGGTGCGCAGGCCGTCGACGTCGAAGGACGCGCGGTTGATGATGGTGCCGGCCTTGCGAGCAGCCCGGACGGCGATATTGAGCATCGGATGCATGACGGATCTCCGCGTCAGTGCGCTTTTGGCGACTGACGAACAACACAGCGAATTGTAGAAGAACGAGCGGCGGGCCAATCACACGATCCTGCCCGCCGTCAAAAGAGTGGCCGTATTGTATATGAACCCCGCCTCCAGCGCCCTGGAAAACACCCCGAGCACCACCCCCGCCGACCCTGAGGCGTTGCGTCAGCGCGCCGCGCGCTGCCGTTTCGTGCTGGTCGAGACGAGTCACCCGGGCAATGTCGGCTCCACGGCACGCGCGCTCAAGACCATGGGGTTTGGCGAGCCCGGCAGCTTCGTGCTCGTGCGCCCGCGCGAGGCCGATGCCCAATCCCACGCCGATGCCGTTGCCATGGCAAGCGGCGCGGATGACGTCCTGGCCGGCGCCCGCGTGGTCGACGACATTGGCGAGGCACTGGCCGGTGCTGCGCTCACCATCGCCCTGACGGCCCGTCCGCGCGAATTTGGCCCGCGCCGCATTGGCCCGCGCGCGGCAGCCGAAGAGGTGGCTGCCTTGTTGGTCGCACCGGACACGACTGTCGCCTTTGTCTTCGGCAACGAGCGTTTTGGCCTGCCGAACGAGGTGGTGGAGCGCTGCCACGTCGTGACGCACATTCCCGCCAACCCGGCGTATGCGTCGCTGAACCTGTCGCAGGCGGTGCAGTTGATTGCGTATGAAGTGCGCATGGCGTTGCTGGCCGATACAGGCACGGGCGATACCCGCATGGATGGTGTCGGCTTTGTTGGCGAGCCGGCCACCGCCGAACAGATCGACGGGATGTTCGAACACCTGGAGCAGGGCCTGGTCGAGATTGGCTTTCTCGACCCTGCCCAGCCGAAGAAGCTGATGCCGCGCCTGCGGCGTCTGTTTGCCCGCACGCAGTTGGAGGCCGAGGAGGTCAACATTCTGCGCGGGATCGCCAAACGCATGCTCGGCCGTCGTGGCGAGGCGGTCGGCGTGACCAAGGCGCCCACGGGCGCCGCCGACGACTGTCGCTGATCTCCCTGAAAGCCGCCTGCCAGGCGGCATCCCCTTGCATGTTTGGCCAAAACCCTTGCCGTAGAAGGCCAAGGGAATGCCTTACACTGCCCTCAGCGCATCGCGCATATTGATATAACGATCCACACACGAACCAAGATGTTCACACGCATTCGCGAAGATATTGGCGCCATCATGGAGCGAGACCCAGCCGCACGCAGCCGCTGGGAAGTGCTGACCTGCTATCCGGGTCTGCACGCCGTCATCGTCCATCGGGTCGCGCATGCGTGTTGGCACGGTGGCTTCAAACTGCTGGGGCGATGGTTCTCGCATCTCGGGCGCTTCCTGACCGGCATCGAGATCCATCCAGGTGCGAGCATCGGCCGGCGCGTGTTCATCGATCACGGCATGGGCGTGGTGATTGGCGAGACCGCCGAGATCGGTGATGACTGCACGATCTACCAGGGCGTGACGCTGGGCGGCACCTCGCTGTACAAGGGCGCCAAGCGCCACCCGACGCTCGGCAAGGGCGTAGTGGTCAGTGCAGGCGCTAAGGTGCTCGGCGGCTTTGTCATCGGGGATGGTGCGCGCGTGGGGTCCAACGCGGTGGTGCTCAAGCCGGTGCCGCCGGGCGCAACGGCTGTTGGTATTCCAGCACGCATCATCGAACGCGATGTGGCGACCGAGGCCCAATCTGCGCTCAAGCAGGAGTTCTCGGCCTACGGCATTACGCCCGATGCGGATGATCCGGTGTCGCTGGCGCTCAAGCGGTTGATTGACCACAGCGAGCTCCAGCAAGAACGCATTGAGTCGATTCTTTCCGCGCTCGATCGCCTGGGCGCGCACCTGGAGAACTCGCCGAACGATCCGTTCGATGCGAGCGAGCTGAAGCGGATGTTGAAGTAACAAAAAACAGAAGGGTGGGTGACGGTAGCTTATGCCGTCACTTGCTCTACCGTCAGCACGCCGTTTTCCAGCTTGAGAAAGCTGCCGCGCGGGTTTGGGTTGTCGAAATCCCAGTCGGAGAGCACCCAGCGTTTACCGCTCGGCTCGTGGTGCAATTGCGGGCGATGCGTGTGGCCGTGGATCAACGTGGGTGTGCCTGCGGCCTTGAACAGTACGTCGACGGCTTCGGGAGCCACGTCACCCATCATTGCTGCGGCGCGCGGTTCGCCCGCCACGTTGGCGGACATGGCGCGGCCAGCTTCGCTTTCGGCGCGCATCTTCTGCGCGATCTTCATGCGCCAGCGCAGCGGCATCGTCAGGAATATCCACTGCACCCAACGCTTGCGCGTCCAGTGGCGAAAGCGCATGTAGGCCGTGTCACGCGTGCAGAGGGCGTCGCCGTGGGCGAGTGCGATGCGCTGACCGTCGACTTCCAGCACGCTGGGGTCGGGCAGCAGCGTCGCGTGCGCGGCGGCCAGAAAGCGTTTGCCGAGCAGGAAATCGCGGTTGCCGTGCATGAACAGCACGCGCGTGCCGGTGTTCGCCAGTTCGGCGAGCAGATTGGCAACGTGCTGGTGGCACGGATCGGCAAGTTCTTCATCGCCAACCCAGTATTCGAAGAAATCACCCAGGATGACGAGCGTGCGGGCTTCGCGGGCGCGCGTGCGCAGGAAGCGCTCGAACGCAGCTGCCGTGGCCGGCATGCTGGCCGTCAGGTGCAGATCCGAAATAAAAAACACCGGCCCGGAAACCCGGACCGGTGTCTTCAGCGCGGATGCCGTAGTGGCGTGCGCCGTGTCGATCATTCGATCACTTCAGCGCTTTCGATGATCACGTCTTCCATCGGTACGTCCTGGTGGAAGCCGCGGTTGCCGGTGCGCACAGCACGGATCTTGTCGACCACGTCCATGCCTTCCGTCACTTTGCCGAATACGGCGTAGCCCCAGCCCTGCGGTGTGGGGGAGGTGTGGTTCAGGAAGTCGTTGTCGACCGTATTGATGAAGAACTGGGCCGTGGCCGAGTGCGGATCGTTGGTGCGTGCCATGGCAATGGCTCCGCGCTCGTTCTTCAGGCCGTTGTTGGCTTCATTGTCGATCGGGGCCTTGGTCGGCTTCTGGTTCATCTTCTCGCCCGGCTCAAAGCCGCCGCCCTGGATCATGAAGCCCTTGATGACGCGGTGGAACACCGTGCCGTTGTAGTGGCCGTCCTTGACGTAGGCAACGAAGTTGGCAACCGACTTGGGTGCCTTTTCAGCGTCCAGGGCCAGGGTGATGTCGCCGTGGTTGGTGTGCAGCTTGACTTGGGTCATGGTGAATTCCTCGAATTCCTTGGGGTGAAGCAGAAAGGGTTACTTGGAGACGACGGTTGCCGATTCAATCAGGATCGGCTTCACGGGCACGTTCTGGTGCGGGAACTTGGTGGCGGTTTCCACTGCCTTGATCTTGTCAATGGTGTCGGTGCCGTCGACCACCTTGCCGAAGACGGTATAGCCGTAACCGTCCTGACCAGGGTAGTTCAGCATGTTGTTGTCGACCACGTTCACATAGAACTGCGCGGTGGCGGAGTTCGGGTCCATGGTACGGGCCATGGCGACCGTGTACTTGTCATTCTTCAGGCCGTTCTTCGATTCGATCTCGACCGGCGGGCGGGTGTCCTTCTGCTTCATG
Organism: Ralstonia sp. ASV6; assembly: GCF_016429285.1. Classification (GTDB taxonomy): domain Bacteria; phylum Pseudomonadota; class Gammaproteobacteria; order Burkholderiales; family Burkholderiaceae; genus Ralstonia; species Ralstonia flaminis. Next base: position 47,268 of record NZ_JAELUI010000005.1, on the reverse strand, counting down.
TCGGGGGTGAAGCCGCCGCCCTGGATCATGAAGCCGTCCATCACGCGGTGGAAGATCGTGCCCTTGTAGAAGCCGTCCTTCACGTATTGCAGGAAATTGGCGACCGTCTTGGGGGCCTTGTCCGGGTAGACCTCGACGGTGAAGTTACCCATCGACGTCTTGAACTGCACGCGCGGTGCCGGCGTGGCGGCCGCAGCTGCGGACACGGCCAGTGCGCACACGAGCCCGGCAAAGAGAGAGCGAATACGGAGCATGGTCTGGGAGAGAGAGCTGGGGGTGGGAAAACGGAATCGGCCGCTTCTTGTGGTTACTTGGCCGGTTTTGCGCTCACGCCGCTGGCGGCGGGCACCGCGGCTGCGGGTACGGCGGGTTTCGAGGGGGCACTCGCCGGACGCACACCCGGTACGTTGGGCAGGGCATCGAGACGGGCGCGTGCAGCGGTGTTCTTGGGGTTGAGCTTGAGCGCACCCTGATACGACTGCGCGGCCAGGCGGACGTAGACGTCGCCGAGGTTGGCTTGCGCCTGGGCATTCTCCGGTGCTACGCGGCTCGCCATGATGAGGCTTTCGCGGGCGCGCAGCAGCTCACCGCGTTCTGCGTAGAGCGCAGCCAGATTGATGTACGGCTCAGGTAGTTCGGGGAAGTCCTGCGTCATCTGGCTGAATGCAACGATGGCGTCGTCACCACGACCCAGGCCGGCAAGCGCCACGCCGCGCTGGAAGCGGGCCTGTGCATTGCGCGGTTGCTCGGCGACCTCTTTGTCCAGTTCGCCCAGCGCCTGGGTGTATTGCTTCTTGGCGAGCCAGTCGTCAATACGCTTCTGGCGCGCGACCTGCGGCTGTTGCTGGTTGCTGGGCGTCAGATCGGCCGGCAGGGCGATGCCGGCGGTCTGGGCAAGGGCGGGCGCGGCTGACGTGACAAGTAGGGTGCTCACGATGGCAGCGCACAGGGTAGCAGCGTGCGGGGCTATAGCGCGATCTCGCAGCGGTCTGTTCATGAGAATCGGTTCCGTTATACTCCGCCGCATTCTAACAAACCGTCTTTGTGCGCAGCAGCGGCAATGCGCACCGGAAAAGGTTCTTGACGGAGAGCATGCCGGGCACATTGACAGCCCGCACCGCCGCCCCCGTTGATGCAGTTCCGGTAAGATATGCCGCTAGCTTTACAGTGCGTCGCCAGCCGGCGCTCTGCGCCCGCCGGCATCCAGCCCAGTACCTCAGTACGTGGCGGCGCACCGAATCTCCCGACACCGCTTCATGGAATCACTCAAGATCTATAACACGCTCGCGCGTGAGAAACAGACGTTCGTCCCCATCGAGCCCGGCCGCGTGCGCATGTACGTGTGCGGGATGACGGTGTACGACTACTGTCACGTCGGGCATGCGCGGGTCATGGTGGTGTTCGATATGGTGCAGCGCTGGCTGCGCGCATCGGGCTACGACGTCACGTACGTCCGCAACATCACCGACATCGACGACAAGATCATCAAGCGCGCGGTCGAGAACGGCGAGACCATGAGCGCGCTCACGGGCCGCTTCATCGCGGCCATGCATGAAGACGCCGATGCGCTTGGCGTGCAACGCCCCGACTACGAGCCGCGCGCCACCGAATACGTGCCGCAGATGCTGAGCATGATCGGCAAGCTGCAGACCAATGGCTTGGCCTATCAGGCGACCGATGGCGACGTGAACTACGCCGTGCGCAAGTTTCCGGGTTACGGCAAGCTCTCGGGCAAGTCGCTGGAAGACCTGCGCGCCGGCGAGCGCGTGGCCGCCAACGACGCCAAGCAGGATCCGCTGGACTTCGTGTTGTGGAAGTCTGCCAAGGCCGATGAGCCGGCCGAGAGCCGTTGGGCTTCGCCGTGGGGCGAGGGCCGTCCAGGCTGGCATATCGAGTGCTCGGCCATGAGCTGCGAACTGCTCGGCGAGCATTTCGACCTGCACGGCGGCGGCGCTGACCTGCAGTTCCCACACCACGAGAACGAGATCGCCCAGTCCGAAGGCGCAACAGGCAAGACCTTCGTCAACACGTGGATGCACAACGGCTTCGTGCGCGTGAATGACGAGAAGATGTCGAAATCGCTTGGCAACTTCTTCACCATCCGCGATGTGCTCAAGGTGTACGACGCTGAAGTCGTGCGCTTCTTCATTCTGCGCTCGCACTATCGCAGCGACCTGAATTACAGCGATGCCCATCTGGACGACGCCCGTCACGCGCTCACGCGCCTGTACACCGCGCTCAAGGATGTGCCCGCTGCGGCCGATGCCCAGCCCGATTGGAATGAGTCGCACGGCAAGCGCTTCCTTGAGGCGATGAACGACGACTTCAATACGCCGGTGGCGGTGTCGGTGCTGTTCGAGCTGGCAAGCGAAGTGAACAAGACGCGCTCGCCGGAATTGGCCAATCAACTGGCCGCGCTGGCCGGGGTGATGGGCCTGCTGGGGCGTGATCCGCATGCGTTCCTGCAGGGCGGCGTAACGGCTGATGGCCTGGATGCTGCCGCCGTGGAAGCACGCATTGAAGAGCGTCGTGCGGCCAAGGCGGCGCGTGACTTTGCGCGTGCGGATGCCATTCGCGCCGATCTGCTGGCTGCCGGCATCGTGCTGGAAGACAAACCGGGTGGCGTGACCGAGTGGAGACGCGCATGAACGCGGTGGCCAAGAAAGCCAGCGCAGTGCGCAGTACGGTTGCCAAGAAGGCACCGGCCGTGAAGGCCCCTGCGAAGAAGGCGGACGCCAAAAAGGTTGATGGCGTTACCAGCAAGGCAGCGGCTGCCAAGAGCGCGACCATCAAGGTTGCCGACAAGGCGCCGGCCAAGCGCGCGCCTGCATCGAAGGTGCCCTTGCCTGAAGCGCTCGCCACCAATGAGCCGGTGCCGGCTGAGGTGGTGCTGTCCGGCCCGCCGGAGTATTGGCAGGAGGCCTGCGCAGACTTGATGAAGCGCGATCGCATCCTGCGTAAGATCATTCCCGCGTATGGTCCTGCGCACCTGGCTTCGCGCGGCGACCCGTTCGTCACGCTGGCGCGGTCGATTGTTGGTCAGCAGATTTCGGTCAAGGCGGCGCAGTCCGTGTGGGAGCGGGTGGCGGCCACATGCCCCAAGCTGGTGCCCGCACAGTTCCTGCGAGCCGGTCAAGAGAAGCTGGCGGGCTGTGGCTTGTCCAAGCGCAAGGCCGAGTACATCCTTGACCTTGCCGATCACTTTCGCAACGGCACGGTGCACGTCGCCAAGTGGGCCGAGATGGACGACGAGGATGTGATCGCAGAGCTGACGCAGATTCGCGGCATCGGCCGCTGGACTGCAGAGATGTTCCTGATGTTCAACCTGATGCGTCCGAACGTGCTGCCGCTGGATGACATCGGGCTGATCAACGCAATCTCACAGAATTATTTCAGTGGCGAACCCGTCACTCGCAGCGAAGCGCGCGAAGTGGCCGCCAACTGGGAACCGTGGCGCACAGTGGCCACTTGGTATATGTGGCGCAGCCTGGACACGGCGACCACCTATTGATCTGTTAATTTCGATGAAACGCGCAGCGTCGATCGGCGGTCAAAATCCGGTAGAATGCGCGCCTTCAAGAGCCTTTCAGAAGATCCATGAAAACAACCTTCCTGGAGTTCGAGCAGCCGATCGCAGAACTTGAATCGAAGATCGAAGAACTTCGATTCGTTCAAGACGATTCCGCTGTCGATATTTCTGAAGAAATCTCCCGCCTGGCCTCCAAGAGCCAGCAGCTCACCAAAGATCTGTACGCCAACCTGACCCCCTGGCAGGTCGCACAGATCGCCCGGCACCCGCAGCGTCCGTACACACTCGATTACGTCCGCGAGATCTTCACCGACTTCCACGAACTGCACGGCGACCGCACCTTCGCGGACGACCTGTCAATCGTGGGCGGTCTGGCGCGCTTCAACGGCCAGGCATGCATGGTGATCGGCCACCAGAAGGGCCGTGACACGAAGGAGCGCGCGCTGCGCAACTTCGGCATGTCCAAGCCCGAGGGCTACCGCAAGGCCAAGCGCCTGATGGAACTCGCCGACAAGTTCGGCCTGCCGATCTTCACCTTCGTCGATACGCCGGGTGCATTCCCCGGTATTGATGCTGAAGAGCGCGGCCAGTCGGAAGCCATCGGTCACAACCTGTTCGTGATGGCTGGCCTGAAGGTGCCCCTGATCGCCACCATCATCGGTGAAGGCGGTTCGGGCGGCGCGCTGGCCATCGCCATGGGCGATTCGGTGATCATGCTGCAGTTCGCCACGTATGCCGTGATCTCACCGGAGGGCTGCGCGTCGATCCTGTGGAAGACCGCCGAAAAGGCACCGGAAGCCGCCGAGGCGATGGGGCTGACGGCGCATCGCCTCAAGGCCTTGGGCCTGATCGACAAGATCGTCAACGAGCCGCTGGGTGGCGCGCATCGTGATCCGAAGGGCATGGCCTCGATGCTCAAGCGCGCACTAGCTGAATCGCTGCGCCAGTTCCAGGGCATGAAGACGTCGGAATTGCAGGCGCGCCGTCATGAGCGCCTGATGGCCTATGGCAAGTTCAAGGAAATCGAAGGGCGCTGATTTGTTCGCCCGGCAGGCCTTGCTGGTCGATAAGGTCGCACAACGCGTTGCCGCGTGTGCGGCCTTTGTTGTTTCTGGCGAGGTGCCGACGGTGGCGATTGCCCTGTCCGGCGGGCGTGATTCCGCGGCGCTGCTGCACGCGTGCGCCGCGTGGCGCGATGCTGGCGTGCGCGTGCGCCTTGTCGCCCTGCATATTCACCATGGCTTGCAAGCAGACGCAGATGCGTGGGAGTCCGCTTGCGCTCGCATGGCCCAGGCCGCGCGTGTTGAATTCCATGCGCGCCGTGTGAACGTTGCCACCGATGCGGGGCGAGGTGTGGAAGCGGCGGCGCGCGAGGCCCGCTATGCCGCATTGGCTGACCTGTGCGTGCAAACCGGCGCGACGATTCTGCTCACCGCGCATCACCAGGACGATCAGGCCGAGACTGTCTTGCTGCAACTGATGCGCGGCGCTGGTCTCGACGGCCTTTCCGCCATGCCGATGACCCGCGCGGGTGGTCTGACGTTGCTGCGCCCGTGGCTGGACGCGCAACGCGCGGACATCGAGCAGTACGCACAAGCCAACGCGCTCGAATGGATCGACGATCCTTCCAACGAGGATGCGCGGTACGCACGCAATGCGTTGCGGCCTTTGCTGACGGGAATGGCAGGGCATTTCCCCGCCTATCGTGAAGCGCTTGCTCGCAGTGCGGCCCATCTGGCGGATGCCGCAGCGTTGATCGACGAGATTGCGCAGGCGGATCTGGCGCAGATCGCCTCGGCGGGTGAACTCGATGTGGCGTTATTGGCGGCGTTGTCTGAGCCGCGTCAGCGCGCGGTGCTCCGCGCATGGCTGGCCCAAGCGGGTATGCGTGCGCTGTCCACGGGCCGCCTTGAGGATCTACGCACACAGTTGATTGATGCGCGCAGCGACGGCGCGCTGTGCATTGCATTGCCGGCTGGGCGCGTCAGGCGCTATCGCGGGGCTGCGTGGATCGAGCCCGCTGTCGGTGGTGCGTCCACGCCAGTGTTTGTTGCCATTGATGCCGGGCTGTTCGACCCTACGCGACAGGCCGATCAACGCGTGAATGTCGCCGAGTGGGGTGGGGCGCTGGTGTTTTCACCCGTGGCAACAGACGGTATTGCGGTGCAAACCTTGCAAGCGCCGCTGTCTTTGGTGCACCGCCGTGGTGGTGAGCGCATCGTGCTGCGCCCGGGCGGCCCGTCGCGCGCACTCAAGCAGGCCTATCAGGAAGCCGGTATTCCGGCCTGGGAGCGCCAGCGTTTGCCGCTGCTGTACGCCGGTGATGCATTGGTTTTTGCGGCCGGCCTGGGCGTGGACCGAGCGGTCGCTGCCAGCGGCCCGGGCTGGCAAATCGCATGGTTTGCGACCGTCCAGGGTGCGCTCTAATACACATCTTCACCGGCGAATTGCTTGCCGATCGATGCAAACTGCTGTATTTTCAAAGGCTTTTGCACCGTTCCGCCTCCTCTCGATCTTTCCAAGATGGCTCTCATCGTTCACAAGTACGGTGGCACCTCGATGGGTTCAGTTGAACGCATCAAGAATGTCGCCAAGCGCGTTGCCAAGTGGCACCGTGCCGGTCACCAGATCGTGGTCGTTCCGTCGGCCATGTCCGGCGAAACCAACCGCCTGCTGGGTATGGCCAAAGAGATTTCGGCCCAGCCTGACCCGCGTGAACTCGACATGATTGCCTCGACTGGCGAGCAGGTGAGCGTGGGCCTGCTGGCCATCGCGTTGCATGCTGAAGGCATCGACGCCCGCAGCTACACCGGCTGGCAAGTGCCGGTGAAGACCGATTCCGCCTACACCAAGGCCCGCATCCAGTCGATCGACGACGAGCGCGTACGCGCTGATCTCGACGCCGGCCGCGTGGTTGTCATCACGGGCTTCCAGGGCATTGACGACGAAGGCCACATCACCACGCTCGGCCGTGGTGGTTCGGATACCTCGGCCGTGGCGGTTGCTGCCGCGCTCGAAGCCGACGAGTGCCTGATCTACACCGACGTGGACGGCGTGTACACGACCGACCCGCGCGTGGTGGACGACGCCCGCCGCCTAGACAAGATCACCTTTGAAGAGATGCTGGAAATGGCCAGCCTCGGCTCCAAGGTGCTGCAGATTCGCTCGGTGGAGTTTGCCGGCAAGTACCGCGTGAAGACCCGCGTGCTGTCGTCGCTGACTGATCCGCTGATGTCGCTCGACGTCGAGATGAACTCGGGCACGCTGATTACTTTTGAGGAAGATTCGAACATGGAAGCCGCCGCCATTTCCGGCATCGCCTTTGCCCGCGACGAAGCCAAGATCACCGTGATCGGTGTGCCGGACAAGCCCGGCATCGCCTATCAGATCCTGGGTCCGGTTGCCGATGCCAATATTGACGTCGACATGATCATCCAGAACCAGTCGGTGGAAGGTAAGACGGACTTCACCTTCACCGTGCCGCGCGGCGAATACCAGCGCGCACTGGCGATCCTGAATGACAGCGTGAAGGGCCATATCGGCGCCGCCAGCGTGTCGGGTGATCCGAAGGTGTCGAAGGTGTCGGTGGTGGGTGTGGGCATGCGCTCGCACGTGGGCATCGCCAGCAAGATGTTCCGCACGCTGTCGGAAGAGGGCATCAACATCCAGATGATCTCCACCTCGGAAATCAAGATCTCGGTGCTGATCGACGAGAAGTACATGGAGCTGGCCGTGCGCGCGCTCCACAAAGCGTTCGAGCTGGATCAGGCGTAACTGACTGACCGGTGCCGGGTGGCCGGGGTGGCGACCCTCGGGAGCCACAGATTCTCACCGCGTGTCATGCAGTTGTCGTTGACCAGGTGGGGTGAAGTGGCTAGAATACGCGCTTCGTTGCACGGGCTCCTTCGTGCGACGGTCAGTTTGGGAGACGTGGCCGAGAGGTCGAAGGCACTCCCCTGCTAAGGGAGCATCCGGGCCAAAACCTGGATCGAGGGTTCGAATCCCTCCGTCTCCGCCAGTTTGGCGCTTCTCGCGGGAAGCGCATATAACAGGCGGATGCGAGTCGAGTTGACGTGACGGCTCGCATTGCACTGCACGTCAAAAAGCCCGCATGGTTTGCGCCATGCGGGCTTTTTCTTTGTCTGCCGCCTCGGCGGGCTTCACGTGCATGCGCCATCCGAAGATGGCGCACATGCATCAGCGCATCAGCCTTGGCCGACGCTCTCCGGCACGCCTGCAGTCACGTTGAAGCCGCAATCGACGTAGGTGATCTCGCCGGTCACGCCGCTGGCCAGGTCCGACAGCAGGAACGCAGCCACGTTGCCGACTTCTTCGATGGTGACGTTACGGCGCAGCGGGGCCACGTCTTCCATGTACTTGAGCAGCTTGCCGAAATCCTTGATGCCGGATGCGGCCAGCGTCTTGATCGGGCCAGCCGAGATGCCGTTGGCTCGAATCCCCTTCGGCCCCAGCGCGCCGGCCAGGTAACGCACGCCGGCTTCCAGCGAGGCCTTGGCCAGACCCATCGTGTTGTAGTTCGGGACGATGCGCTCGGCGCCCAGGTAGGTCAGGGCGAGCAGCGAGGCATTGGGCGACAGCATCGGCAGTGCGGCCTTGGCCAGTGCCGGGAAGCTGTACGCCGAGATGTCGTGCGCGATGCGGAACGACTCGCGCGACAGGCCATCGATGAAGTTGCCGGCAATCGCCTCGCGTGGCGCAAAGCCGATCGAGTGCACCAGGCCATCGAAGTGGCCCCAGTGCTGGCCCAGGTCTTCGAACACCTTCGCGATCTGCTCATCGCTGCCGACGTCGCAGTCGAACACCAGCTTGCTGTCGAACTCGTTGGCGAATTCGGTAATGCGGTCCTTGAAGCGTTCACCGACGTAGGTGAAGGCCAGTTCAGCGCCTTCGCGCTTGCAGGCGTTGGCGATGCCGTAGGCGATCGAGCGGTTGGACAGAAGGCCGGTAATCAGAATGCGCTTGCCAGCGAGGAATCCCATGGTTTCTCCGTACAAATGTGGGGCAGCGTCGCGCCCGTATGTCACTGCGGTCACTCAGCAGCGGTATCTGGAGGGCACGAGGCAATTAGGGTCGGCGCGATGATACCGGAAAGCACTGGGCGTCTGCGCTTTTGGGTGCCGCTGCATGTGCTGCATTCGTTGCCGTGTCACCCTTGTCAATGCGGGACGATCCCCGGGCCAGAATTGACGGGAAAGCCCGAATAGGGCGTTAGAATCGTCTGAAACAGGTTTTCATACAGTGATCGATCTGGATCCACGCATGCAGGGACAACGGGGGCAAGGGGCGCAATGAGCGCAATGGGCGTACTTGCAGCGGTACATCAGCCGTACTGGCGACGACATCGGCAGCACCTCGCAGCGCTGGCCTGCCTTGTGACGACCTTCTGCGCGGCACCGGCCTGGGCGGCGCATGGTTATGCGGAATATGGCGATCTCAAATATCCGGCCGGTTTCTCGAATTTCGGCTATCTGAATCCGAAGGCGCCCATTGGCGGCATGCTGCTGCTGGGCAACCCCGACCGGCGCACGAGCTTCGACAAGTTCAATCCGTTTACGATCAAGGGCACGTCTGCGCCGGGGCTGACGCAGCTCGTGTTCGAGACTCTGCTCATCACAAGCTGGGACGAGACTGCCAGCGGCTACGGCCTGCTGGCTGACGATGTGACGGTCGCGCCGGACGAACTCTCGGTTACTTTCCACATCAACCCTCGCGCACGTTTCTCCAATGGCGATCCGGTGCGTGCATCCGATGTGAAGTACTCCTACGACATGCTGATGGGCAAGGGCGCCAGCCCCGCCTATCGCAGCATGACAGCCGATGTGTCCAAGGTGACGGTGGTGGATGCCGCCACCATTCGCTACGACTTCAAGCGCCGCAACAAGGAGTTGCCGCTGATCGTTGGCGGCCTGCCGGTGTTCTCACCCAAGTGGGGCAAGGGCAGCGGCAAACCGGACGATCCGGATGGGGGGAAGGACGCGACCTTCGATAAGCTCACGTTCCAGGACCCGATTGCCAGCGGTCCCTATGTCATCGAGCGCTTTGACCCGTCGCGCGGCATTACCTTTCGCCGCAACCCGGACTACTGGGGCCGTGAGCTGAACGTCCGGCGCGGCTCGTTCAACTTCGAGCGCATCCAGTACAAGCTCTACAAGGACCAGACCGCGCGTCTGGAGGCGTTCAAGGCCGGCGAGTACGACGCGATGGTCGAGTACCTTGCCAAGAACTGGGCCAAGAGCTACGTGGGCGTGAAGTTCCGCAGCGGGGAGCTCATCAAGAGCGAGTTTCCGCACCGCAACGGCGCGGGTATGCAGGGTTTCCTGATGAACCTGCGCCGACCACTGTTCCAGGATTTGCGGGTGCGCAAGGCGCTCACGCTGGCGCTGGATTTCGAGTGGCTCAACCGGCAACTCTTTTATGGCGCGTATCGCCGGCTTGACAGTTATTTCACCAACAGTGAGCTGGCCGCCTCCGATTCGCTGACCGGCATGCCGAGCAAGGGCGAGCTGGCACTGCTGGAGCCGCTGCGCAGCCAGCTCGATCCGGACGTGTTCGGCATCCTGCCCGCGCCGCCCTCGACGGATCCGCCCAGTTCGCTGCGTGACAACCTTCGCCAGGCGCGCCGCCTGCTGGCCCAGGCCGGCTGGACGTATTCCGACGGTGCGTTGCGCAACGCTCGCGGCGAGCCCTTCGTCTTCGAGATGCTCGATGACGGCGGGGCAATGAGCCGTGTCATGGCCGCATATGTGCGCAACCTGGAGAAGCTCGGCATCCAGGTCAACCAGCGCATGACCGATTTTGCGCTGTACCAGAAGCGGCTCGAAGAGTTCGACTTCGACATGATCTCGCTGCGCTTTCCCGATTCGCAGAGCCCCGGCAATGAGCTGAAGGATCGCTTCGGTTCGGCGGCGGCGGACGAGCAGGGCTCAGACAACGTGATCGGTCTGAAGTCGCCGGCTGTGGATGCGTTGATCGACGATGTGCTGCGTGCCAACAACCGCGATGAGCTGATCATCGCCTCGCGCGCGCTCGATCGTGTGCTGATGCACGGCTATTACGTGATTCCGCACTGGTATTCGGCCGTGCACCGCGTCGCTTACAACAAGAACCTGATGTATCCGGATCGCCTGCCCTACTACTACTCGGCCGAGGCCTGGGTGCTGACGGCCTGGTGGCGCCAGCCGGAGTCTGCCAAATGAGCCGCCCAATGACCGTATCGGTGACACTATGTTTGCCTACCTGATCAAACGGCTGCTACTGCTGATCCCGACGCTCATCGGCGTGGTCACGCTCACCTTTGCGGTGATCCAGTTTGTGCCCGGCGGTCCGGTCGAGCAGATGATGCTGGAGATGAAAGGGCGCAACGGTGTCGGCGAGGCTAGCGGTGGCGGGGCATTTGATTACCGCGGTCGCCGCGGCGTCGACCCCGAGAAGATCAAAGAGATCCGCGCGCTGTATGGCTTCGACAAAGGTCCGGTCGAGCGCTACTTCCTGATGCTTGGACGGTTTGCCCGCTTCGACCTGGGTGAGAGCTACTTCCAGCACCGCAGTGTGTGGGAGCTCATCAAGTCCAAGTTGCCGGTGTCGATCTCGATTGGGCTGTGGACGTTCTTCCTGACCTACCTGATAGCGGTGCCGCTTGGTATCGCCAAGGCAGTGCGGGCGGGCAGTCGGTTCGATCTGGTGACGAGCATCATCGTGCTGGTTGGCTATGCCATTCCGGGCTTCGTGCTGGGCGTGCTGTTGCTGGTGCTATTTGGCGGCGGAACGTTTTTCCAGTGGTTTCCGATTCGCGGCATCACGTCTGACAACTGGGACCAGCTCAGCCTGCTCGGCAAGGTGACGGATTACCTCTGGCACATCACACTGCCCGTGACGGCATCCGTGGTGGGCAGCTTTGCCGTCATCACGATGTTGACGAAGAACGCATTTCTGGAGGAGATCCGCAAGCAATACGTGCTGACTGCGCGCAGCAAGGGCTTGTCGGAGCGGCGCGTGCTGTGGAAGCACATCTTCCGCAATGCGCTGCTGCCGTTGGTGACCGGCTTTCCGGCGGCCTTCATCGGCGCGTTCTTCACGGGCTCGCTGCTGATCGAGCAACTGTTCTCGCTCGATGGCATGGGGTTGCTGTCGTATGAGGCGGTAATGCGCCGTGACTACCCGGTCGTGCTCGGCACGCTGTACCTGTTCACGTTGATCGGCCTAGGGGCGCGATTGATCTCCGACGTGTGCTATGTGCTGGTCGATCCGCGTATTCACTTCGGCTCGGTCGGGCGATAGGCGGGCAGGCGATCATGACTCAGTATTCACGCACATCTGCCCATCCGACCAACACGGCTGTGCCGCACGCGCATGCGGTCCGCCATTCGCCGTCGCCGCTCAAGCGCGCTTGGCGACGCTTCAAGCAGCACCGATTGGGTTACTGGAGCCTGATTCTGTTTGTGGTGCTGTTCGTGCTCAGCATGGGCGGCGAGCTCATCTCCAACGATCGGCCGCTGGTGGTGAAGTATCACGGCACTTGGTACTTCCCCATCGTGAAGACCTACCCGGAGACAACCTTCGGCGGCGACTTTCCGACACCCACGGATTACCTCGATCCATTTATCCGTGACAAGTTTAAGGAGCCGGGGAGCTTTGCGATCTACCCGCCCAATCCGTATTCGTACGAGACGCTGAACTACTTCTCGAAGGAGCCCAACCCAGCGCCGCCATCGGCCGAGAACTGGCTTGGTACGGACGATCGCGGCCGTGATGTGTTCGCGCGGCTGCTGTACGGCTTCCGGGTGTCGGTGCTGTTCGGGCTGGCGCTTACGCTGATCGGCGTGGTCGTCGGCACGCTGACCGGCGCGCTGATGGGCTTCTTTGGTGGACGCTTTGATCTGTGGTCGCAGCGGCTGATCGAAGTTTGGAGCTCCATGCCGGAGCTGTACCTGCTGATTATCTTCGCGTCGATCTTCACCCCCAGTCTCGGGCTGCTGATCATCCTGCTGTCGCTGTTCGGCTGGATGAGCCTGTCTGACTATGTGCGTGCCGAGTTCTATCGCAACCGCTCGCTCGACTATGTGAAGGCTGCGAGGACGATGGGTCTTTCCAGCTGGCAGATCATGTGGCGCCACATCATGCCCAACAGCCTGACGCCGGTCATCACGTTCCTGCCGTTCCGTATGAGCGCGGCCATCCTGGCGCTGACCAGTCTCGACTTTCTCGGCCTCGGCGTGCCGCCATCTACGCCCAGCCTGGGCGAGTTGCTGGCGCAGGGCAAAGCCAACCTTGATGCGTGGTGGATCTCGCTATCGACTTTCGTGGTGCTTGTGCTGACCCTGGTGTTGCTGACCTTCATGGGCGACGCACTGCGCGACGCCTTCGACACGCGCCTGTCGTTCGCGCAACTGCGTGCGCGCCAGAAGCCGGCGGGGGTGAAATGACCCGCGTTGATCTGCGTTCCTCCGGGCCCAAGTACGACGGCCCGCTGTTGCGGCTGGACGACCTGTGCGTGCACTTCGAATCCGAAAGCGGTGAGGCAACCGAGGCCGTCAAGCATGTCTGCCTCGACTTGCATGCCGGTGAGCGCTTCGCGCTGGTGGGGGAGTCGGGCTCGGGTAAGTCGGTCACGGCACTGTCGATCATGCGCTTGCTGGCCGACGCGCAATACAGCGGTCGCATCCTGTTCGAAGGCCGTGACTTGCTGGCCGCCAGCGAGCGCGAGATGCGCGGCCTGCGTGGCGCCGACGTGGCCATGGTGTTCCAGGAGCCGATGACGGCGCTCAACCCGCTATACAGCATCGGCAACCAGATCGTCGAGACGCTGGAGCTGCACGAGGGGCTCGACAAGCGTGCCGCCAAGGCGCGCGCCATTGCGCTGCTGGAGCGTACTGGCATCGCCGAGGCGCCGCGCCGCTTTGATGCCTTTCCGCACCAGCTCTCGGGCGGCCAGCGCCAACGCGCGATGATCGCCATGGCCCTTGCGTGCTCGCCCAAGCTGCTGCTGGCGGACGAGCCGACCACAGCGTTGGACGTGACCGTGCGCATGCAGATCCTGCAGTTGCTGCGCGAGTTGCAGGGCGAGTTTGGCATGGCCATCATGCTGATCACGCACGACCTGAACATGGTGCGCGCCTTTGCCGAGCGTGTTGGCGTCATGGAGCGCGGCGTGCTGGTGGAGTCCGGTGACACAGCAACCGTATTCGCGGCCCCGCAGCACCCGTACACCGTGCGCCTGCTGGAAAGCCGCCCGCAGCGTGACGTGCTGCCGCTGGTGCCGCTTGCGCCCGTGCTGCTCGAGGCAGACAAACTCACCGTCACCTACGAGCGCCATCGCCCGGGGTTTGCTGGCTGGTTCCGTAGTGATCCGTTTACCGCGGTCGATGCCGTCTCGCTGCAATTGCGCGAAGGCGAAACGCTGGGCATCGTCGGTGAATCGGGCTCGGGCAAGACCACGCTCGCGCAGACGCTGCTCGGGCTGCAGACGCCCAGGGGTGGAGACCTGCGCTTTCTCGGCAACTCGCTGCTGCACATCTCGCGCGATGAGCGCCGCGCGGTGCGTGCTCGCATGCAGGTGGTGTTTCAAGATCCCTATGGCTCGCTCTCGCCCCGCATGACGATCGAAGAGATCGTCGGCGAGGGCCTGGCGCTGCATCAGCCGCACGTGAACCCGACCGAGCGTCGGCATCGCGTGATCGAAGCGCTGCGCGAAGTGGGGCTGGATCGCACCGCGCTGGGGCGTTACCCGCACGAATTCTCCGGTGGGCAGCGTCAACGCATTGCGATTGCACGTGTGCTGATCCTTAAACCACAGGTGCTGGTGCTCGATGAGCCGACTTCAGCACTTGACGTGTCGATTCAGCAGCAGGTGCTGTCGCTGCTGGGGGGGCTTCAGAAAAAGTACAACCTGTCGTATCTGTTCATCAGCCATGACCTCGCCGTCATCCGTGCAATGTCGCATCGCGTGGTCGTGATGAAGGACGGAAAAGTGGTGGAAGAGGGCGACACGGAAGCGGTGTTGGCATCACCCTCACACCCCTATACCTGCAAGCTGATGGCCGCCGCTTCGCTCATACCGTCAAGGGATAACCCGTAAAAACGGCCGACTGCGCCCCAGAAGAGTGCAGTTTTGAAAGGTCTGCATTGTAAGGGTGCGCTTCTAAAGTCATGTCTAAGTGCCTGATTCGCATATGAATTCAGGCGAATTTGTAACGACCTTTGACAAGTCAAAGTGTGACTTTTATCATCCTGCGAGATTGTTTTGAGCAGGATTCGGACGCGTCTCATTTGCATTCACGCATAAAGAGCCGATCATTCCGACTTTCCCAGGAGAACCGATGCAGCACTTCGTACTTCATTCCATGGCGCGCCTGGCGGTAGGGGTTGTGATCGGCTGCGGCGTGATCGTGTCGAGTGCAGTGCAGGCTGATACGGTCTTCAAGGACACGGAAGTTCGGGCCGACGTGAAGCCGGAAGCCAAGCCTGGTCTCATCTCCAACGTCATGACCAAAACCGGCGACGTCGTCATGAACGCACTGGGCATGATTGGTCTGCGTTACCGTTTTGGCGGCAACACGCCGGAATCGGGCCTCGACTGCAGCGGCTTTGTCCGCTACGTCTTCAACGACACGTTCGGTTTTCTGCTGCCGCGCCGCGCTGTTGAGATGAGCCGCGTTGGCACGAGCGTCGACATGGCCGAACTGCGCCCCGGTGACCTAGTGTTCTTCAATACCATGCGCCACACGTTCTCGCACGTCGGCATCTACATCGGCGATAACAAGTTCGTGCACGCACCGTCCACCGGCAGCAAGATCCGCGTGGATGACATGACGGCCTCGTATTGGGTGACGCGCTATAACGGTGCGCGCCGCATCGAGAACAGCTCGGGTACCCCGATCAAGGAAGGCGCCGACAACTTTGTCGAGCAACTCAAGCGCGTGGACCCGAACGCTGCTGGCAAGCCGCTGGCTCTGTACGGCGGCTGATCTGGTCAGCGCTCAGTAAAAAGACCGCCACGGCGGTCTTTTTTGTTGCGTATCGATTGGGAGTCAGTGCGCCGGCAGCGGAGCGGCCACCGCGGTTTGCGGCAAGCGCAGCTTCTCACGCAGCAATGGCATGGCGGCCTGTGCGGCTTGCTCGCCGGCGAGGATGGCCTCGTTGCGCGCGGTAAAGTCGCTGCCCTTCACAAACGGCAGGGATGGCGTGATCACCACGTCGGCTTGCGCCAATTCTGTCTTGTTGATGCTCTGACCCATGATGGCAGTCGTCTGCAGCAGCATGCTGGCTTGACCCGAGACCGCCTGGTTGGACGGGTCTGCGGAGATGTTCACGGCAATCACGAATGTTGCGCCCATCTGCTTGACGTACGAGACGGGTACCGGCGCCACCAATCCGCCATCCACATATTGATGCCCGCTGATGGTGACGGGCTGGAACACTCCCGGGATGCTGCACGACGCGCGCACCGCCTGACCGGTATTGCCGCGGCGGAACAGGATCGGCTTGCCACTGGCCAGGTCCGTGGCGACGATGCCCAGCGGAGTGCGCATCTGTTCGATGGTCTTCTGCTTCACGAGGCGGTTGATGTATTTCTCCAGCGCCTCACCCTTGAGCCAGCCGCCAAAGCGCGTGCCGAACGGCAGTGCCCAGTCGGCAATCATGGCCTCGTCCATCTTCAGTGCCATGCGGTTCATCTCCAGGCCGGACATACCCGACGCGTAGATGGCTGCCACCACGCTACCCGCGCTCGTGCCGGTAATGAAGTCGATCTGGATGCCTTGTGCTTCCAACATCTTGATGACACCGATGTGCGCGAAGCCGCGCGCGGCGCCACCGCCCAGCGCCAGCCCGATGCGTACGGGCTGGGTGGCAGGCTGTGCCGTGGGCGGCAGCACGGCCGTCGGCGGCGTCACGGGGGTGTCAGTCTTGCCGGACGAAAAGCCCGTCACGGTGCAGGCGGAGAGCAGGGAGGCGCCGGCGGCGCCCAGAAAGAGGCGGCGTTGCATGGATCGATTTTGAGGGCCCAGGGGCCGCGCGAAGGTGCGCGGCCGGCCGCCATTGTGCCAAAGATCGACGGCAAGCTGAGCGCGCCGCTGCCGTCAGTTGTGAATCCAGAGATGGAACCTCCCGTCTCCCGTTTTGACGACCCGTGCGCTGAAGGGTTTCTCCCGGGG
This sequence comes from Ralstonia sp. ASV6, assembly GCF_016429285.1. Lineage (GTDB taxonomy): Bacteria > Pseudomonadota > Gammaproteobacteria > Burkholderiales > Burkholderiaceae > Ralstonia > Ralstonia flaminis. The sequence goes on along the minus strand of NZ_JAELUI010000005.1, from coordinate 30,567 downwards.
GAACGGGGGATCTTTGCGCCAATCGTGCACATCAGCAATATTCGGCGTATTGCCGCATTGGGCTGAGTCTTTGACTTCTGCGCGCACTCTGAGATCTGCGTTGTCGGAAATGCTAAATCTTTCGACAGCATTAGGCCTGACAAAACGCGCGTGCTGAATTTCCCACGGCCTGATGCTGTAGGACTGATAGATGGTGATCCAGGTGCAGTTTTGGGTCTCATTCTTGACGGTGAGAATGAAGGCCGGTGCTGCAGTCGATGGCAGGGTGAGTGCAAGCAGCACGGTGGCTAATAGAGGCGTACGCATCGTTGACTCCGGTGGGGGTGTTGGTGAGTGCCGGTTCCCGTACGGCGTAGGATTCGGCGGCGTCAAAAAAGGCACCTCGCGGTGCCTTAGGTTTTGGTACGCAGGAGGCGTCAAGGGTTGTGCCAGTGCCCGCCGGACGCGTCACCCCGCAGGTGGATCGAGTCGTGGTCCGTCTTGATCAGGTATTGGCGTGTCGTGGTCGTCCAGCGGTGCGGCTCCGCGGTCGGGTACTCGGCGAGCAGCTTGTACTGCGAGCCGATCGCATAGAACCCCGACGTGAACTCGTGATTCTTGCCCTTATCCACGTTGCCGTAGCCGATCTGCTGGCCGAACGGATCGTAGATCGTTACCCAGATGCTCTGATCTGAGTCGTTGAACACTTTGAAACCAGCCATGTGCTCTGCTCCTGAAGGCGTCGCTTGAGAGCGATCTTTGAGGATTACGGCTTGATGTGGCGGATCTCGGTCAGGTGTGCATCGCCCGACAGCGGCTTGTGCACATAGACCAGTGCCGGGAATTGCGTGTGCGGCGTGATGTAGGTGGTCGTGCCGGTGCACAGGAACGCGTAGTTGGTGCCGGCAACCACCTGCGTTGCAAAGGCCGTCGGGGTGTATTGCACACCCACGAGATTCCCGATGGCCTCCTTGAGTACCGCCTTGGCTTCGGCTGTGATTTCATAATCGAATTCGGTCCAACTGCCAACGATTTGCGTCATGTTATTGACTCCTAGAAGGTCACATTGAGAGAGAACCTGTTGCCGTTGCGACCGACAGCCGCAGGTTGATAAGACCGTTTCCCGTGTCTCAAAAATCAGCATGACTATCGGTGATGCGGTACCCGGTGTCTGTAGAACAAAGGCGCTACAATCGCCGGCCCTGAACCGTCGTACATTCATTTCCCCATGGAAACTGCACGCACCGATTCAGCCCCGCCGCATATTCGCGTCGCCATCGTTGAGGACGATGCGGGTTTTCTCGCTGCAGTCAGTCATGCAGTGAATACGGCGCCGGATATGCGGCTGGCCGGGCAGGCCGGCACGCGGGCCGAGGGGTTGGCGATACTGCAGGGGACACCGGTAGACGTACTACTGGTCGACCTGGGTTTGCCGGATGGCTCCGGCATCGACGTCATCCAGGCAGCCGCACAACGCTGGCCTGGCTGCAGCATCATGGTCAGCACCAACTTTGGCGATGAGACGAACGTGATGCGCTCGATCGAAGCCGGCGCGGCAGGCTATCTGCTCAAAGACAGCTCGCCGGCGCGGATGCTGGACGAAATCCGTAGCCTCGCCAGCGGTGGCAGCCCGATCAGCCCGATCATTGCCCGGCAGATCCTGGCCCGTTTTCGCCAAGGCAGCGGCGGTGCGCGCGAGCGGGCCGCTGCGCCGGATCTGCTGTCGGCTCGCGAGAAAGAAGTGCTCGACCTCATTACCAAAGGCTTTACCGCGCAGGAAATCGCCAGACTGATGCAGGTGTCCCACTTCACCGTGCGCTCGTTTGTTCGGCGTATCTACAGCAAGCTCAAGGTGACTTCCAAGGCAGAAGCCATTTACGAGGCGAGAAAGCTCGGATTATTGGACGATTAGCGCGTGGACTGCGGTTTCGCCCTTTTTCAATCACCGCGCATTCGTCATTCCCCTCTTGCGAGGGGGTAAAACCGGGAACTTGATTTGATGCTGCCGGCGATATGCTTGCGGCATGAAAATCCTGCCCGCTTCTCTATTTGCCAACGCGGTCTTTGCTTTGTCGTTGGCATTGTTGATGGCGGTAGGCGTCTGGTATCTGAAAGCGGATGGCACGCAGTTGCCCGACGCTACACGGCATCTCACGCAGGCCGATTTGCTGAGCACCGATGTGCCGGATCGGACACCACCGCCCGCAACCGTGGATAGCAAGACCTTGCCGGGTGTCTGGCAACCCGTCGTGTTGCCCTATGCGCAGCCGTTCGCCCTGCCGCAGCAAACCGGCCCGAACGCAGGTGCCGCTGGCAGCGTCCGCACAGACTGGTACAGATTGCCTGTACGGGGATTGCCCAATCCTGGTCAACCGCTGGTGCTGTACGGCGTTCGCATCAAGACTGAGGGCACCATCGCCGTGTATGCCAACGGCAGGCTGGTGCATCGGGCGCAAGAACACGGCCCGCTATGGAATAGCCTGTTCACGCCCCTGTGGGTGGTGCTGGACAACGCGGTAGAGGATGCGCCACCGACGGAAATCCTGATTCGTATCCAACACCCACCGCATACTCGGGAAGCCATCTCCTCGTTCTGGCTCGGGCCTGCCGATGCATTGCGCGGACGCTACTACGCCCGACAGTGGCTGCAGCGCGAATTGCCGGCAACGCTTAGCGCGGCATTCTTGGCGGTGGGTGTCTTTGCCCTGTTCGTGTGGTTCCGGCGCGGTCATGAGCGCCGCTATCTGCTGTTCTTCCACCTTGCTGCCGTTTCGTTTGCTGGGCATCTGCACTACTACGTGGGCTTGCCAATCGTTGGCGGCTGGTTTGCCTGGCTGACCAGCAACGCGTTGTTCTGGCTACTGACGGTTATTCATCTATTTATGCGGCAGTTGCATGGCCGTCGGCTCACATGGCTGACGCGCGCGGTGATTGGCGTGTCGTTGGTGGTGAGCGTGCTGTCGCTACCCATGGTTGGCGTGCTGCCGGTCTATCCGAGCACGTCGATTCTCGTGCCGGTGATTTACGGTGTTGCCGTAGTGCAGAGCGTGGTGGTCAGCGTGGTCGGGGCCATCAGTTCCTGGCGGCGCTCGGTGGATGGGCTTCTGGTGGCGGTGGGCCTGTGTGTCTGCAGCTTGCTGGGGATGTCGGAATGGCTGATCTACAACAACGTGATCAGCGTGGAGGGCTGGTTTCTCGGCGCATATGCCAACGCCGTCACATTCGGCGTGTTCGGCTTCCTGATGTACCGGCGCTATATCAGTGCGATTGTTGAAGTCGAGCAGGTCAATGCAAATCTGGCGTATCGCCTGCAAGCGCGCGAGGCGGAGCTGGAAGAGAGCCACCGCCTGCTGCGCGAGGCCGCGCTGCGGCAAACCATCAGCGACGAGCGGCAACGCTTGATGCAGGACATGCACGATGGGCTCGGCGCATCGTTGATCAGCGCGATCCGGTCGGTAGAGCACGGCGGTGTGAGCGATCTCAAGGTCTCGCAAATCCTCAAGGGCTGCCTGGATGACCTGAAGCTGACCATCGATTCGATGGAGCCCATCGAAGCCGACCTGTTGCTCCTGCTGGCCACGCTGCGCTTTCGCCTGGAGCCTCGCCTGGAGGGCTCCGGCATCGCCCTGCGGTGGGAGGTGCAGGCGCTGCCCGCGCTGCCATGGCTGGACCCTTCCAGCGCACTGCACATCCTGCGCATCGTGCAGGAGAGCATCGCCAACATCCTGCACCACACCCGCGCCAGCGAGATTCGTGTGGTCACCGCCCGTGTGGGGGAGGGCGTGACGGTGAGCATCGACGATAACGGCCAAGGCTTCGACGTCAGGCATGCGCTGGGCACCGCCGCCGGGCGGGGTTTGCACAACCAGCAACGCCGCGCCCATGCCATCGGCGGCACGGTGGGTTGGCGTTCAGGGCCAACGGGAACGCACTTCACGCTATGGCTGCCGCTGACCCGGTGAGGCATCTCGCCGGCAATACCAACCGCCTGGTCTTAACGCGAACGCGACGGCAAGGGAGCAGGGCGCGGTTGCTATAATTTGCGTTTTGACAGAGGCCGCTGATGATCCCATTGCGCGGCCTTGTTCATTTCGCCATTCCTATGACTCAGCGCGTCCGCACCCGTTTCGCCCCCAGCCCCACCGGCTTTATCCACCTCGGCAATATCCGCTCGGCTCTCTATCCGTGGGCCTTCGCTCGCAAGATGAAAGGCGATTTCATCCTGCGTATCGAAGACACCGATGTCGAGCGCTCCAGCCAGGAAGCCGTCGACGTGATCCTGGAAGCGATGGACTGGCTGGACATGGACATCGACGAAGGCCCGTTCTATCAGATGCAGCGCATGGACCGTTACCGCGCTGTGGTCGCGCAGATGGTTCAGCAAGAACTGGCCTACCCGTGCTACATGAGCACGGAAGAGCTCGACGCCCTGCGCGAAGCCCAGCGCGAGCGCGGCGAGAAGCCTCGCTACGACGGCACCTGGCGCCCGGAGCCCGGCAAGGTCCTGCCGACGCCGCCGGCTGGTGTGCAACCCGTGATCCGCTTCAAGAACCCCATCGGCGGCAGCGTGGTGTGGGACGACGCCGTCAAGGGCCGAATCGAAATCTCCAACGAAGAGCTGGACGACCTCGTCATCGCGCGCCCGGACGGCACGCCCACGTACAACTTCTGCGTGGTCGTCGACGACATGGACATGCAGATCACCCACGTGATCCGCGGTGACGACCACGTCAACAACACGCCGCGCCAGATCAACATCCTGCGCGCGCTGGGCGGCACGCCGCCGGTCTATGCGCACTTGCCAACCGTGCTCAACGAGCAGGGCGAGAAGATGAGCAAGCGCCACGGCGCCATGAGCGTCACCGGCTACCGCGACGCCGGCTACCTGCCCGAAGCCATCGTCAACTACCTCGCCCGTCTGGGCTGGGCACACGGCGATGCCGAGATCTTCTCGCGTGAGCAGTTTGTCGAGTGGTTCGACCTGGAGCACCTGGGCAAATCTCCCGCGCAATACAACCCCGAGAAGCTCGCCTGGCTGAATAACCACTACATCAAGCAGGCTGACAACGCGCGTCTGGCTGATCTGGTGAAACCGTTCATTGAAGAACTGGGTGGCAAGGTTGATGGTGGCCCCGTTCTGGCAGATGTGATTGCGCTGGTGAAGGATCGCGCCAACACGCTACGCGAAGTCGCTCAGACCGCGCTGCTGTTCTATCGCACCGATTTGACCATTGAGCCGGAGCTGGCCGCGCAGCATCTGACTGACGACGTGCGCCCAGGTATTGCCGCGCTGGCCGAGAAGCTAAGCGCGCTGCCCGAGTGGAAGCGCGAGGCTATCGGCGCCGCCTTAAAGGAAGTGCTGGCCGCGCATGGCTGGAAGATGCCCAAGCTTGCGATGCCTGTGCGCTTGCTGGTGGCTGGTCAACTGCAGACGCCGTCGATCGATGCGGTGTTGGAGCTGTTCGGCCGGGACGTCGTTCTGCGTCGTCTGGCTGCGTGATGGGTGCGCCGCAAAAAAATTTGCGAAAGGGTATTGCCAAGCGCTAAACACTTCCCCTATACTCTTGTTTTCGCTGCAACACGAAGCGAAACGCGGTAAGAAGCAAGCAGTAAAGTGCAGTTAGTGATTGGGGCTATAGCTCAGCTGGGAGAGCGCTTGCATGGCATGCAAGAGGTCAGCGGTTCGATCCCGCTTAGCTCCACCAAAATGCCGGAAGATTCGATTCAAAAATAAATTTGAAAAGAGGCTTCCAAAACGCAAAGAAGTGCGTTATGATAGCGGACTTCGCAGCGTAAGACAGAAAGCGTTGCAAAACAGTTTCTGTCCCCTTCGTCTAGAGGCCTAGGACATCACCCTTTCACGGTGAGTACAGGGGTTCGAATCCCCTAGGGGACGCCAAAACAAGAGCTTAACCAGAAGCTCGTTCGCAAAGCCAGTCTCTAGCTGGTTTTGCAACCGACACGGAGCGGTAGTTCAGTCGGTTAGAATACCGGCCTGTCACGCCGGGGGTCGCGGGTTCGAGTCCCGTCCGCTCCGCCAAATCAAAACCCGCTGCTTGCAGCGGGTTTTTTCTTTTCTGCTTCCCATTCAATTGCGGTATTCGCCTTGACTCCGTGCTTTTAAAGCTGGAGGCAATCTGTCGTTTAATGCATGGCTTTAATCGGCAGTGCGGCTGACGCGATTGAAATAACTAACCAGCAGGGCGCCGGCCACCATCAGGCTCAAGCCATTGGCTGCCCAGAAGCCCGCAGCGCCACGCAGTACGGCAGCACCGTCCCCCAGAAGCCCGAAGCCGAGCACATAGCCACCACCCAAGCCAACGCCCCACAACGAGAGCGCGTAGATGACGGTTGGGATCAGCGCGATCTTGTAGGCGCGCAGAATGAACGCAGCCATCACCTGCAGTGCATCGAACATCTGGTAGAACGCGATGAAGGGCAGCAGCGGAACCGCAATCGCCAGGACTGCCGCGTCATGCGTGTACAGGCTGACGAGATCCCGTCGCAGGATGAGTACTGCGGTGCCGACAATCGCTGCACAGATCACCGCCAGCTTGATGCCGTTCAACGAGATACGCCGAGCCGCCGCGCGATCGCGGGCGCCAATCGACTGCGCTGCCAGCGTGGACGTTGCAATCGATAGGGACAGCGGCACCATGTACGCCACCGCCCCGAGGTTGGCGGCAATCTGATGCCCGGCCAGTACCACCGTGCCCAGCCGCGCAATGAAGATCGCCATCAGCGTGAACGAGGTGATCTCAATCAGGTAGGTGAAGCCCATCGGTACACCCAGGCGAATCAACGCCCATAGCCGCGTGCGATTTGGCGGCGAGAACTGCGTGAAAATCGCGAACGGCTTGTAGGCCGGATTGCGCATCAAGATGGCCGCACCAGCGACAAACCAAAGCCAACTGATGATCATGGAGGCCAGTGCGCAGCCTGGGCCGCCCATTGCCGGAATGCCCATGCCACCGTATAGGAACAGTGCATTGAGCGGGAACTTGAGCACGAGGCCCCCGAGCTGCAGCACTGTCACCATCACAGGGCGAGACAGCGCGTTATTCAGCGCCGAGTAGATCCGGAAGCCAAGCGCCGCAGGCAGTGCCAGCGCTTCGTAGCGCAGGTAGGCGGTTGCTTTCTCCGCCAGTTCCGGCGATGCATTTGCCAGGTGGAGCAGCGGGGCAGGAAACCATAGGAGCAGCATGCCGATGGCTGCCAGTGCCACTCCGAGCCAGATGGCTTGGCGGACTTCTTCGCCGATCTCGCCGTGCTTCTGCGCGCCGTAGAGTTGTCCTGCGATAGGCGAGAGTGCCTGCAGCACGCCCATCAGGCTGATGTAGACGGTGACATAGATCGACCCGCCAAGCCCAATGGCTGCCAAGTCTGCTGCCGATGCGCGCCCAGCCATCGCCGTGTCGAGTACACCGAAAGTGATGACGGCCAGTTGGCCAATCAGAACCGGCCAGGCAAGCGCGGCAATACGGCGGACATCTGTGGCGAACATTGGGCGCTGCAATGGGTGTTACTGGCGCAGCTTGCGCCGGCGCGTAGTAGATGGGGTTGGTGGTGGGTGTGTTGCGGCGCCCGCTTCCGTCAGGCGGTACATGCGGAAGTGCTCATCGCGGTCGGCAGGGCGGCGGCCCTCCCAGATCAGATTCCACTCATAGTTCGAGACGCGCGAAGGTGCCCCGTAGTCGTACGGGTCGTGACGCAGGAGGATGTCGCAGTTGTCTTCCGGGCTGCCGAAACGGATGTGGCCGAAGTAGGCGAACGACGCGAGCTGCGCGTCGCCCATGCGAATCGGCTGCACGCACGTATAGGTGCGCGGCAACGCCAGTGCGGCCGATTGTGCGACATCGCGGTAGGTCTTGGCATAGTTGATGGTGGGCAGCCACAGCGTCATCATCAACACCCACATTAGCGTTGTGCCGGCCGCAGAGATCACCACCGCGCGCCAGATGGCCTTGGGTGCGCGCGACGTGCGCCATACGACGATGAGTACCCACGCAGCCGTTACCAACAACGCACAAGCCAGCGCTGTCCAACTGAATTCCGGCCGATAGCCCGGCACGATGCGATACACGTTGCGTGCGAGTTGCGGTGGGAAGCCTGTCATCTTGGCGATCCACAACAACCACACCGTACCGCCCAAAACGGTGAAGGCCAGCAGCGCAAACCAATCGATTGCACTGATGGCGCCCCGCTTGAGCGTCGGCAGGGCAAACGTGGCCATCACGGCCATCGGCGGGATCAGCAGCAGGAAGCCGTCGTCGCTCGGTTGTTGCTGCAACAGCAGCAGCAACAACTGGGGGGCAAGCACGGCCAGCGGCAGCGCAATATGCGGCGCCGTGCGCATGCCGCCCCAGCTCTTCCATGCCCACGCGGCGAGCGGCCATACCGGCCAGGCGAACAGCGGCAGGTTGCGCGCAATGTAGCCAAGCGAATGCGTGGTTGGGCCGGCGTACTGGTGGCGGTCGAAGCGCGCCCACTCCCGAACAAAGGTGACGGCATCGTTCGGGTTGGTGGCCAGCAGGTAGGCCATGGCCGGCCACGAGCAGCCGAGTACAACCGACACCGGCAGCGCCACGGTCAGCAACGGGCGCAGCGGCAGCACGCGTGTGGCCCGCGCGATGGCGAGCACGGCGACGGTGATGCTCAGCGGCAAGATCGGTCCGCCTGCAAGCGCCAGGCATCCGACGCCGATACCGTAGGTAAGGCAGCCTTGGATCGGCTTGTCCAGCGCGCGGATCAACCCATACACCGTGACTGCGACGAAGCACAGCGAGCCGACCAGTGGCGTGGTCTCGTGGCCGCGCTGCGCCAGGCCCACGCAGGCGAGGAAGATCAGCAGCGCGCCGTCGGCCAGCGTACGGCCATAGTCGCGCGAGTTCGGTTGTCCACCGAAGACGAATTCGAACGGTTGGACCTCGGCGCGGCGACCGAGCAGGTAAGCGCCATACCAGATGCAGGCGCAGGTGACGAAGAAGAAGAGTGCCGTCGCCAGGCGCGATGCATCTGACGGGCCAAACCATTGGCCGAATACGCGGATGAACGCGCCGCCGATCCAGAACACCAGTGGGCCAGCCTGCGCAACCGGGCGGCCGACGATGTTTGGCATCAGCCAGTCTTGGCTGTTGCCTGTAGCCAGCGTCCACATTGCACCGAAACCCGCGGCGTCTTCGTTCTTCCACGGGTCGCGCGAAAACAGGCCCGACAGGCCGTAGATCACGCAGATGGCGAGCAGCAGCCAACGCGGCAATTCACGGGTGGCGGCGGCAGTCAGGCGGATGCGCGAGACGCGTGTGGTGTTCATCGGGTGTCAGACCGGGCGGGCCCGGCCGCGGTTGCACGGCGGCGTGCAGATCGTAAGAAGGGGCAGGAGAGCGGCCTGCCATTGTGCCGAGAAACAAAAAAGGCAGCCGCAGCTGCCTTTTTTTGACCAGTGAGACGGGTCATGTGGTGAGCCGTCTCCGGCGCCGGTATTACTTGGCAGCCTTGCCGATCTTGCTGCCGAACTTGTTGCGGAACTTCTCGACGCGACCGGCCGTGTCCAGAACCTTTTGCTGGCCCGTGTAGAACGGGTGCGATTCGGACGAAACTTCGATCTTGGCCAGCGGGTATTCCTTGCCGTCCAGCGTGATCGTTTCCTTGGTCTGGATCGTCGAGCGGGTGACGAACTTGAAGTCGCTGGACATGTCCTGGAACACGACTTCGCGGTAGTTCGGGTGAATGCCTTCTTTCATGATGGGCCCTGGTGTAGAGGTAGCCAACTCGAGACGCGCTACAGGTGCTTTGGTGAGAAACCGCACCGTGCGACCAGCCGTCGAATCACTTGCCGGGTGGAGAAACGGCGATTATGCCAGAGAAACAAGGGCTTGGGCAACGCGCCGGCTGCAAAATCCGTGGTCGCGGAACATCAAAAAGCGATGTATCGGGCGCTTTTCAGCGATCGGCGGATCAAGTTAGCCCCTGGCGTTCGATTGTGAGGGTACCGCGTCCGTCCAGATCGAGGGCTCTGCTGTCTCCAACACGCAGCGAGGTGTTCAGATTTCGGGCCCAGGTGTGGATATTCGCGGGCGCCTGCGTATCGGTGGCAGGCATCGATACGATGCGACGTGACGTCGCGATATGCCCTCATGACGGGAAACCCTCCTGGCGTTGCTCGGCAAGCAGCATGCGCCGTGCCGGGTCCTGCAGGTAGAACGCCTGCATCAACGCGTACAGCGTGGGTAGCGTATCGAGCAGCGAGGCTGGCTCCACAAAGAACACCTCGGAGGCCACCGCGAAGAACTCCGCCGGATGCTGTGCGCCGTACGGATCAAGCAGCGAGAGAATCGGGTCGGCATCCCAGCGATGTTCCGGGAGCTGCTCGCAGCGGTCTGCAAACGCGTCGTATTCGGCGTAGAGGTCGTCGGCCCATTGCTCGCGATCAATGCCGGCATGCAGCTGCGAGGAGAACGCAGGAATGCCATCCGACTCACCGTTGAGCATGTCGAGCTTGTGCGCAAACTCGTGTATGACCACGTTGTACGGCTGCGCGCCGGGTTGGGCCAGCGCGCCGCCCAGCTCGATGTCCTGCCACGAAAGGATGACCGGGCCGTGCTCCCACGCCTCGCCGGCGGCTTCTTCTCGCACGTTGTGTACGACGCCGTCTTCGTCCATCACCTCCTTGCGGATGACGAACTCGCCAGGGTAGATGACCACGCCGCGCCAGCCGCGATACCACGTGATGCCAAGCGCCAGGATCGGCACGCTGGCCTGTATGGCGATGCTGATCACCATCTCGTCGGTGAGCGGCAGATCGTGCGCGGTGGTGAATTCCTTCTCGGCGATGAAGAGCGTGGCCGTTTCACGCAGGCGTGCGAGGTCGGACTCGGGCCAATCCAGTAGAAAGGGCAGGCCAGCGAGCGCGCGCGACCAATGCGTATCGGAGATGGCGTAACGCGCCAGGCGCCGCGAACGCGCGCGGCCGGAAAACCAGCGGAAGACGGACGAAAGCATGCGCCCAGTATATCGACGCGCGCTTTCGTTCTTGGTGGGATCAGGCTACGGAGAGCAACCGCGCGCCGCGCTGATTGGCGACGTAGACGGCCTCGGTGCGGCTGCGGACTTTCAGGCGCCGGTACAGCGTGCTGATATGGGCCTTGGCGGTGGCCTCGGAGATGTTCAGCATGCGGCTGATGGTCTTGACCGGGTGCCCGCGCGACAGCAGCACCAGAATCTCGTACTGGCGCGGCGTAATGCCGAGCAGCTTGGGATCGGTTTGCGGATCACCGACGAGCGCGGGATTGGGTGCGCCGTCCAGGCGGGACTCCGGCAGCAGCGCGCTGGCCGGGATGTACTGCCCGCCCACCAGCACCAGTTCCAGTGAGGCCGCAATGACCTCGCCGGGCGAATGCTTGAGCGTATAGCCCGACAAGCCCATCTGCATGAGCGTGCGGATGATGTCGGGGGATTCAGATTCGGCCAGCACGACCACGTGGCGTGCGTGTGGCCGGTGCATGATCTCGCCGATGGCCGAGAGCTCGTCCAGATGCGGAAGCGGCAGGCCAATCACCAGAAGACCCGCGTCGGCATTGGTTTCAATGGCGTCAAACATGCCGTCGTCCGGCTCGACGACGGTGACGCCGGTGACGCCCTTGAGCGTCCGCAGCAGGTGCGCAATGCCCGTACGCACCAACGGATGGGCTTCGATCAAAACAGTGTTCATCGTTGTTCTCGACCTGTTACCGATCTTGCGAACATCCTTGTCGCCCCAAGCGAGAAGCAGGCCGGAGCAGACCCCCGTTCCGAATCATTTTAGTGGCGTCTCGCGAAAATGACAGACGGCACGGCCATGCCTCGGGAACCTTGTTGACGCGCTCAGGCTACTGTAGACCAGTGTTCGCCAGGGCGCGCAATTCACTCAGGAGACACGGTTCGACCCTCAGGCCGAGCTTTGCGGCAGTGGCTGTTTCGGCCATGACACAAAAACGCGCGCCTGATCGGGGCGATTCGTCTTCCATGCGCTGAATATCCCGTAAAAACAAAGCTTTAATCGTCTTGGCACGGATGTCGCTCTACTGTCATTCGGGGAGGAGCGAGCCATGCCAATGTCCGCGCAGCGCCGTGCTCGACGTTTGCCGCTCTGGTGGACGATCGATATGACCGGAATGGTCGCGAGTCATGCGGCCATGGTCGTCATGGTGCCGGCGCTCGCAGAAGACGGCGACATCATCCGACAGCGCACATTCGCGCTGCGTATCGCCGATCGAGGCGTTCCTACCGATACGTTGTCGGTGCGAACCGCGCTCGGTCCTTATCCCACCCGCGCATTCGATCTGTCCAGCGGCCCTGCCATGTCGGTGCTCTCCGACGGTGAACTGAGTACATCGCATGCGTGGCTTAACAATCCATCGTGCGGGGGGCAGGGTGCAATCCCCCCGAAAGTGGGGGTTGGGTGGCAGGTCGGTGCCATGCTCAACGCCCATCAGGCAAATCTTCACAGTGTGTGCCGGCAGGCCATGTCGGCCATCGCAGGTGCAGTCGTTCCAGGCAAGCCCACGCGGTGCTATCGCCCATATTTGGGGACAGTGTTGAAAGCCGCGCTGTTGAGCCATCAGAGAGTCGCTTTCATGTTGATTTGCACGGCCGCGGCACGGTCAGGAGGTGTCCGGGTTGATGACATCTGTGACGAAGCCGACGCTTTGGGTGCAGGCGGGTGTGCTGCCGTGCATCGGCTGGCGTGGCCCGGGGCACGGGCAATGTGTGTTGCAAGCGTAGCGTTACCGCAACGTGCTTGTTGGCGCGGAACATCGATTGCATTCACGCAGTGTCACCAGATTGAACCACCCGCCGGCAGTCCCCTGCCGGACGTGGTGGCGCAGACGGGGCGTGTCACGTCCAACGCTTTCGTGCTCCGTCCCCCGGCGGGCACTTTTTTATAACGGCAATTCAGGGAGAGGAGATCGACATGCAAGCCAATCCGACTGCTTTTGCAGCCCTGGCGCCACCACTCATACGGTGACCAGGGCTGTGTTGCTCGACAGGCTTCGAGACGGTATTGCCTGTCACGCAACGTACTGCATTGGGCGAATGCTTAAAACAATCGGGGCGCAGCACGCAGGCTACGCCCCGAGACAGTAAGGAGTGGCAGGCGATGGGATCAGGCCGAGGCAGGATGCAACGGATGTTCCGCGCGGATGCCGTGCTTCTGCATCAGCCGGTACAGCGTTACGCGGGATACCGCCAGCTCGCGCGCCGTCATGCCCATATGGAAGCCGTTGCGGGCGATGGCCGTGCGGATGGCATCGGACTCGGCACCTTCACGCGCTTCTTCCAGCGTCTGGCCCGATACCGACGCGTAGCCTTCCAGATGGAGGTCAGCGGCGGAGATCTTGCGATTGTCCGTCATCACCAGTGCACGGCGCACGCGGTTGATGAGTTCGCGCACGTTGCCAGGCCACGGGTAATGCATCATCGCGTGCAGCGCGCACGGCGTGAAACCGCGGATGCGGTGCGAGGCCTCGCTCGCATGCTGGGCGAGGATGTGTTCTGCCAGCAGCACGATGTCGCTGCCGCGTTCACGCAGCGGCGGCACCGACAGCGTCAGCACACACAGCCGGTGAAAGAGGTCGGTGCGGAAACCGCCGTGGTGCTGGGCGGCCTCCAGGTCGACGTGTGTCGCCGAGATGATGCGCAGGTCCAGTGGAATCGCCTGATGCCCGCCCAGCCGAGTGATCGTGCCTTGTTGCAAGAAGCGCAGCAGGCTCACTTGGCTTTCCAGCGGGAGATCGCCGATTTCATCGAGGAACAGCGTGCCACCATTGGCATGCTCGACCCAGCCGATATGGCGCTGATGCGCGCCGGTGAAGGCGCCTTTCTCGTAGCCGAACAGTTCGGACTGAATCAGGTGGGGCGGTATCGCGCCGCAGTTGATCGCAATGAATGGACCGCTTGCACGTGCCGAGGCCTCGTGGATGGCCTGCGCAGTCAGCTCCTTACCCGTACCGGATTCGCCGGCAATGAAGGCCGGTGCGCTGTTTTGCGCAACCTTGCGGATGGCGCGGAGCAGGTTGTGCATGGCCGGGCATTCGCCCAGCATGCGGGCATTGTTCCCCTTGGGGGCGGGCGTTGCTTCTTGCGCGAGGGACGCCATTCCCCACGCATGACGCAGGGAATATGCGGTTTCATCGGTGCGCAGCGGCATCTGCACGTAGTCGACGCAGTAGTCGCGCACGAGCTGGCGCACGCGTTCATGGGTTAGCATGGCAGGCGGCAGCGCGGCCACCCAGCCCACGTGCGGCACCTGCATGCAACGCTCGAGCAGATCCAGATCGGCTGCAGAAAAAGCGCTGCTGAAATCGATCAATCCGGCCTTGGGCACACCGTCACGAATAGCGCTGCCGAGCTCGCGCATCGACGTTACGCGTCGAACGTGCCAGTCAGCTCCCAGAATTGTTTCGTCGATCTCCCCCATCCCCGCACGTGACGCGACTACGACGGTTCGGCACGCACCAGTACATTCCAGCGACTCTTCGCGCATGGTTTCCCCCGTTCGATTTTTGGTGATTCCCTCCTGCTCTGGATCCAGCGGCTCGGCCCAGGCAGGCTTGCAGTATGGTTGCCGGGTTCCGCTTTTGCGATGCAGTTTTAGGACGATGGAAGCAAACGGTTGCGCGCCACACTTGTAATGCAAATGAACTAGCGAATTTCACAACTTTGACGAGGAAATCCGCTGATCAATCAAGCTGTTGATGTGGCAATAAAAAAGCGCACCGTTTCGGGTGCGCTTTTCGGTACGTGCAAAAGACGTCAGGAGAGACTTAGCTGCCGCGTCGCATCATGTCGAAGAATTCAGCGTTGTTCTTGGTCGACTTGAGCTTGTCGAGCAGGAATTCCATCGCCTCGACTTCATCCATGTCGTGGATGAACTTGCGCAGGATCCAGACCTTTTGCAGGATGTCCGGCTTGATCAGCAGCTCTTCGCGGCGCGTGCCCGACTTGTTCAGATTGATGGCAGGGTAGACGCGCTTCTCGGCCAGGCGACGCTCGAGGTGCACTTCCATGTTGCCGGTGCCCTTGAATTCTTCGTAGATCACGTCGTCCATGCGGCTGCCGGTTTCGATCAGTGCCGTACCGATGATAGTCAGCGAGCCACCTTCTTCCAGGTTACGTGCGGCACCAAAGAAACGCTTCGGGCGTTGCAGCGCGTTGGCGTCCACACCACCGGTCAGCACCTTGCCCGAGGTCGGGACCACGGTGTTGTAGGCGCGGGCCAGGCGCGTGATCGAGTCCAGCACGATCACCACATCCTTCTTCAGCTCAACCAGACGCTTGGCCTTTTCGATGACCATCTCGGCCACCTGCACGTGGCGCACCGCTGGTTCATCGAAGGTCGAGGCCACCACTTCGCCGCGTACGGTGCGCTGCATTTCGGTCACTTCTTCCGGGCGCTCGTCGATCAGCAGCACGAACAGTTCGGCTTCCGGATGGTTGGTCGCGATGGCATGTGCAATGTGCTGCAGCATCACGGTCTTACCGGATTTGGGCGACGCCACCAACAGCGCGCGCTGGCCGCGGCCGATCGGGGCGATCATGTCGATGATGCGGCCGGTGATGTTCTCTTCGGCCTTGATGTCGCGTTCGAGTATGAGCGGCTTGTTCGGGTGCAGCGGCGTCAGGTTCTCGAACATGATGCGGTTCTTCACCGCTTCAGGAGGCTGGGTGTTGACCTTGTCGACCTTCACCAGCGCAAAGTAGCGCTCGCCGTCTTTGGGCGTGCGGACTTCACCTTCAATCGTGTCACCGGTGTGCAGATTGAAACGGCGGATTTGCGACGGGCTGATGTAGATGTCGTCGGTGCTGGCCAGGTACGAGGTCTCCGGCGAGCGCAGAAAACCGAAACCGTCGGGCAGCACTTCGAGCGTGCCGTCACCGAAAATCGTTTCCCCCTGTTTCGCCTTCTTTTTCAGAATGGCAAACATCAATTCCTGTTTGCGCATGCGCTGGGCGTTATCGATCTCCAGCTGTCCCGCCATTTCCAGCAATTGGGACACGTGCAGGGATTTCAGTTCTGTCAGATGCATAGACGAAAGAATGGGAAGGGCCCGAACGGGCAGCGAAACGAGAAACGGGGGGAGGGGGAAAAGGTCGAGCGAACGCTCGGGGAAACAGATTCGGTGCAATCTTAGCACAACGCTGGCGGGCTTCCAGGCGGAAGATTGCCAGCGTTGTAACTGGGCGGCGAGATGTACTCCGCGCCGCAGTCGAATACCGACGACTTACAGGTGGCTATCCAGGAACGCGGTGAGTTGCGACTTGGACAGTGCGCCAACCTTCTGCGCAGCGACGGCGCCGTTCTTGAACAGGATCAGCGTCGGGATGCCGCGAATGCCGAACTTGGCCGGCACACCGGAATTTTCATCAACGTTGATCTTGGCGATCTGCACCTTGTCGCCGTAGTCCTTGGAGACTTCGTCCAGGATCGGGGCGATCATCTTGCACGGACCGCACCATTCGGCCCAGAAATCGACCAGCACGGGTTTGTCGGACTTGAGCACGTCGGCCTCGAAGGACGCGTCGCTCACATACTTGATCTGTTCGCTCATGGCGGGAACCTCTGTTATTTCGTAAAAGCTGGCGACGTGCGCCGAACCCATACATTACACGATTACGCGGACAGACGTGCATTGGGGCCACTGCCAGCGCGGATGCTGCTGATATAGTACCGGCGCCCCCATTTTCAACCGTTGATTGTCGCTATCACGCTGATAGCCACGGCCGCAGTTCATCGCCCATTTCCCTCGCTGCATGCAGACGCTTGCCTTTGCGCCCGGTCCAGCATTTCTCTCACGCGCTGCCGATGCGACGTGGCGCTTCCTGGACGCGCACGCGCAATCGTCCGGCGCCGGTACGGTCGTCGTACCGACTGCCGCGCAAATCCCGGGTGTGCGCAGCGCCCTCCATGCCAGTGCGCAGGCGTCTGGCATGCCACGTCTGCTGCCGCGCATTCTGACGCTTGGCCACTGGCTGCTTGATCTGCCACCAGAGCCGGGTTTCCCTGCTGCACGTACCACGCTCTCGCGGTTGCTTGCTGTGCAGCAGGCGCTCAAGACGCAAGCGTGGCTGCGCGAAGCGCTCGGTGCCCAGGACGATGCGGCGCTGTGGGGGGTGGCGCAGGTGATGGTCACCGTGTCAGACGAGCTGTCGCAGCGGTGGCTCACGCTGGATGCGGCCGACAGCGATGCGCAAGAGCGCCCCGATGCGCTGGAAGCGGCGCTGGCCGAAGCGCTGGAGCGCACGTACGCACAGTTGTCCGAGCGCTTTCTTGGCACGGAATCGCGCATCGTTCTGACGTTCTGGCGGTTGCTGTCGGGTGCGGCTGACCCCATTCCGGTGCGGCTGCATGCCATGCGGCGTCTGCTGGAGGCATTGCAGGGGCCGATGGTCTGGATGAGTCCGACCGACCCTGAAGCCGTTGATCTTGATTTCCTTCAGCGCGCAGCTGAACGCGTGCCCGTGCTGGCGATTGGTTACGACTGGAACGCGCCCGAGGTGGTGTCATCCGGCAGTCCGGCCACGCATGCCGATTTTCGCGATCTGCTGCTGCATGCCTGGCCCGAGTGCGCCACGCCGGCACAGGCGGCGCACGAGGATTCCGACGCTGGGCTTCCCGCGCCTGTCCTACGCATCGCCGGCGCGGCGCGGTTTGAGGATGAGGCTGCCTTTGCTGCGCACACGCTGGTCGATTGGCTGAATGCGGGGCGGCGCTCGCTGGCGCTGGTGGCGCAGGACCGCATCGTCGCGCGGCGTGTGCGGGCGTTGTTGGCGCGCGTGAACGTGCCCGTGCGCGATGAAACCGGCTGGAAACTTTCCACAACACGCGCCGCCGCCGCGCTGATGCGCTGGGTGGATGTTGTGCAGGGTGACGGCGATACCGCTGCGTTGCTTGACCTCATCAAGAGCCCGTTCTGTTTGCGCGACTCAGATGTCGGCACCGCCACGCCTGTTTGGGTTGCAGAGCTGGAGCGCCGCATCCGCAGGCACAACGTGTCGGGTGGATGGGGGCGTCTGCGCCGCCTGGTGGCCGATCGCCCTGCCGAAGAGGCCAGTGGCGAGCCGCAGGTCAGTCGCTTGGCTGACCGCCTGGGCCTGCTGGCAGACGAAGCTGCGCTGTGGCGCCGCGCTGGCACCGCCACGCTCGAAGCGTGGGTCACGCTGCTGGCCGGCACGCTTGACCGCCTGCACATGCGCACTGGTTTGCAGAACGATGATGCGGGGCGCCAGCTGCTCGACTGGATTGACCGGCTGCGTGCGTCCGTACATGGCAGTACGGATGCCGTTGCGCGCTTCTCACTCACGGAATGGCGCGCGCTGCTGTCGATGCTGCTCGAATCCGCTGTCTTCAGCGAGCCCGCACCACCGGCGGACCGGCGTGTCGTCATCCTGCCGCTGAACGGTGCCCGCATGCGGCGTTTCGACGGCGTGGTGGTGGTCGGTTGCGACGACGCGCAATTGCCATCCGCGCAGCCGGAATGGCTGTTCTTCTCAAACGATGTGCGTCGCGAGCTGGGCTTGCCGGACCGCGCACAACGTTTCGCTCAGCAGGCGCGTGACTTGGCGGAGGTGCTGCTCAATCAGCCCGAAGTTGTGCTCACCTGGCAGCGCCACGGGGGGCGCGGAGAACCCAACCGCCTCTCCGGTTGGCTTGAGCGTTTGCAGCGACGGCTGGCCGTGGCAGGTGTGCGGATCGACATGCCGGTTGTTCTACCGAACCTGCAGACCCATCGTCAGTCAACCGATATGCCCGCGCCGGCCGCACCCGCGCTGGTGCCATCCACACTCAGTGCTGCGGCTTACAACAGCCTGCGCCGCTGCCCGTACCAATTCTTCGTCGGCCGCATGCTGAAGCTGGGTGAGCTGGAAGAGGTGTCCGACGAGCTGGAGAAGCGCGACGTCGGCGAGGTCCTGCACACGATCCTGCACCGCTTTCATCGGCACTTGCTGGACGCGCCGATGCACGACTCGGCTGATCGCCAGGCGCTGCTGCAGACCATCACCGACGAGCAATTTGGCCCGATGTTGGCCGAGGACGGCAACGCGTTGCGCTTCTATCGCCGCTGGCAGGCGGTGATGCCGTCGTACCTGGCGTGGCAGGCCGCGCGCGAGGCGGAGGGCTGGCACTTTGAAGCGGGTGAGGTCGATGTCGATACGTCGATCACGTTACCGGATGAGCGTCCGCTGCGCCTGCGCGGCCGCATCGACCGCATCGACGTGCATCGCGAACACGGCGTAGCGGTGCTGGACTACAAGACACAATCGCCCATGGTGCTGGTGCGTCGCGCCAAGACGCCGTTCGAAGATTGCCAGTTGCCGTTCTACGGTGTGCTCGATGCGCGTGCTGATGCGGGTGGCTGGGTCTCGCTCGACGGCGAGGCGCGCGGTGATAAACGCGACGTCGCGTTGCCGGACTTCAAGCAAGTGGTGGATTGGCTGCTCGAACAGATGGAGAAAGACATGACCGCCCTGGCGGCTGGCGCGCCATTGCCGGCCTTTGGCGACGAATCGGCGTGCCGCTATTGCGCAGCACGTGGCCTGTGCCGCAAGGGGTACTGGACCACAGGCGCGCCAAGTGAGCCGACGCAGGGGCAGGCATGAGTGACTTCGCCTACGAGCGCGATGGTGCCCCGGTCACGCCAGAAGATTTCTCGCGTGCCGCGTGTGATCCGCTGCGCTCGGTCGTGGTGGAGGCCTGTGCGGGTAGCGGCAAGACGTGGCTGCTGGTCACGCGCATGCTGCGCCTGCTGTTGGCCGGTGCCGCACCATCCGACATCCTTGCCATCACCTTCACGCGCAAGGCAGCCGAAGAGATGCGTCAGCGCTTGCTGGACATCCTCGCGCAACTGGCGAGCGCGGACGACGAAGGCGTTGTGCGTGAACTGATCGCCCGCACGGTCGACGAGCGCGATGCTCCTGCGCTGATCGATGCGGCACGCGGGTTGTATGCGCGCGTGCTGGAATCGCCGCAGCGCATGGCGATCGACACGTTCCACGGTTGGTTCGGTTCGTTGCTGCGCGGGGCGCCGCTGTCATCTGGCGTGCCGCAGGGGGCGTCGCTGCGCGAAGATGCCGGGCGGCTGCGCCGCGAAGCCTGGGCGCCGTTCTGGCGTGGCCTGCTGGCGGAAGATCACGCCGAGTTGCGCGCTGTGTACGAAACGCTTGCGGACTTGGTGGGGGACTTTCAGGCTGGGCGATTGCTTGACGCCATGTTCCATCAGCGCAGCGACTGGTGGGCCTACAAGGCGCAAGCTGGCGAGCATCCGCTGAACCCGCTCGATGATTTGCTTGGCGACGATGCACATACCGATCCGCTGATCGAAGCGTTGCAAAACGAAACCTTGCTGGCCGACATGCTGCGCATATCCGGCTGGCTGGGGCAGGGCGGTGCCGCCGAAAGCAAGCGTGCGACGCAGATTGAAACGGCGGTCACGTCTGCACGTTCGATCGATACATCGGATGCATCCGCGCGCAGGCTGGCCTTCGACGACCTGTTTGGCGCGTTCCACACGCAAACCGGCAAGGCGCGCGCCTGCAAGCCGACCAAGGCGCTCATCAAGGCGATTGGCGACGAGCAGGCGCTCACCTTGGTTGCCCTGCATGCCACCCTGTGTGAGGCGCTGACTGTCTATCAGGCACGTCGCCAGGAAATGCATGTGCGCGCCGTCAACGCCGCGCTGTTCACCTTGGGCGATGCACTCATCGATCGCTATCAAGCCTACAAGCGTCAGGCACGTGCGATGGACTTCACCGACCTGGAATGGGAGGCCGCCCGCCTGATGCAGGACGAGGACACGGCAGCCTATCTGCAGGTGCGGCTCGACGCGCGCTACAAGCACCTGCTGCTCGACGAGTTTCAGGATACAAATCCGATGCAGTGGCGCATTCTGCAAGGCTGGCTCGCCGGCTACGCAGGTACGGGCACGCAACCGAGCGTGTTCCTGGTGGGGGATCCGAAGCAATCGATCTATCGTTTTCGCCGCGCGGATGCGCGCCTGTTCGATGCTGCGCGCGAGATGCTCGTAGCGGATTTCAGCGCTACTGTATTGCGCACCAATCGGACACGCCGCAATGCACCAGCCGTGCTGGAGTGGGTGAACGCCGTGTTCCTGCAGGCGCGCGCGCGCGGTGACTATCCAATCTATGCGGCGCAAAGCACGGCAGTCAGCGCGCCCATCGGGCAGGCGTTGCTGCTGCCGTTGGTGCCCGTGCCTGAAGCGGCAGAGGTCGATGAGGCCGCACCACGCGACACGCTCACCGAACCACGCGAAGAGGCGGGTGACTCCCAACGCTACGACGAAGGCCGGCAAGTGGCCGCATGCCTGCGCGCGCTGCACGCTGGAGAGCGCGTCCGCGAGAACGGCATCGAACGCCCCGTGCGCTGGAGCGATTTCCAACTGCTCGTTCGGCGCAAGCGCTATCTGGCCGACTATGAACGGGCGCTGCGCGACGGCGATGTGCCGTATGTGAGCCCGCGCAGGGGCGGCCTGCTGGCAACGCTTGAAGCGCTGGATCTGTGTGCGCTGCTGGACTTCTTGATGACGCCGCAAGCCGATCTGTCGCTCGCGCACGTGTTGCGAAGTCCGATCTTTGCGGCAACCGACCAAGACTTGATCCTGCTCGCGCAGTCCGCCGACGGTACGTGGTGGGAGCGCCTGAGCGTGCTGGCACAGCAAGCCGAGACCGTCCCAGCGTTGAGGCACGCGCATCGTATGCTGTCACGCTGGCTGGCAGTGGCGCCCACGTTGCCGGTGCACGATCTGCTCGACCACATCGTCTACACCGGCGAGCTTAAACGCCGCTACGCCGAATGCGCCCCCGCCGCCAATTGCGAACAGGTGCTCGCCAACCTGGATGCGTTCCTCAAGCTCGCGCTCGACCTGGACGGCGGTCGCTACCCGAGCCTGCCCAAGTTCATGGCCGAACTGCGTGCCATCCGCCAGGGCGATGAAGACGAAAGCCCCGACGAAGGTATGCAGAGCGATGCTGCAGAGACGCCTGACGCCATCGACGCCGAACTTGCAAGCGAAGGTCTGGACGTCGCGCAGATTCTGACCGTGCACGCATCGAAGGGGTTGGAGGCACCGTTCGTGGTGCTGCTCGACACCCACCATAGCGACACGCGCGCCGACAGTGCCGGCATCCTGATCGACTGGCCGCCAGGAGCCGAAGCGCCCGCGCATTTCTCCGCCTTTGGCAAGACGGCTGAACGCGGCCGTGCGCGCGATCCGCTGTTCAAGCAGGAAGACGACCTTGCCGCGCGCGAGAACTGGAATTTGCTGTACGTGGCAATGACGCGCGCACGGCAGGCGCTGATCGTCTCCGGCGTGGCCAATAAGCGCGACGCATCTGCCGCACAGGCGACCGACGAAGGTGACGTGCCGGAGGTGGATGGCGACGCAAGCTGGTACACATTGCTGGCAACGGCGGGTGTTGCTTCACCCGCGCCGGTGCTTGAGGCTGCCGCTAGTACGGATGTCTTCGCTGCTGAGGCCGAGGTCGTCTCGTACCACGATTTCCGCGCACCCCTTACGGTAACGGTGCGCGTCGGCGCTGCCATGGCACAGGCAGAAGGTGCTGCCGATCCTGTGTTCGATCAGGGCGCTGTCGCGCAGGGCGAACTGCTGCACGCCGTACTGGAGCGCCTGACGCGCCGCGGCATACCCGAACAGGTACCGGACGCGGCAACCATCGCGCGCTGGTTTGGCTCGACCGGTGTGACCGAAACCGATGCCGCCCGCGCTGCTGAAGCCGTGCGCCGCATGCTGGCCGCCAAAGCCCTGTCACACGTATTCGATCCCGCGCACTTCGATGTCGCCCACAATGAAATCGAACTCTTCAGCCCCGACGGTGCTCTGCTGCGCATCGACCGCCTGATCGAGCGCGGTGATGACATCCTCGTGGTGGACTACAAGCTGCGTCTCTTGCCGGTCGAGCGTGCTGCCTATGCCGACCAGTTGCGCGGCTATGTGGCCGCCGTCACACCGATGTACCCGGGCCGCACGGTGCGCGCTGGTGTAGCAACCGCGCAGGGGGAATGGATCGATCTGGAATCGCTACCCAAGCCGGCAAAGTCGTCACATGACGATAGCCAAGGCGCGCTGTTCTGACGCGGGCGACACAAGCAAACAGGGGAGGGGCAATGCAGAAGGGAAAAGAGAAGGGGGACGAGCCTGACCCTCGGCACTGGCGGAAAACGGCTGTGGCTGCTTCGTTCCCGACCTGACCAGGTTGACCGCGCCACCATGCGAGGAGGCCCGTCCGACCGGCATTGTAACCGACTCGCGCATCCTCACCGGAATATCCTTGCAATTCACTCGGCGCGCACCATGTTCGAACCCTTGGAAAGCCCGTCGGAAATCCACCTCGCTTTGCTACAATCCGCCGCATGAGTTATCAAGTGCTCGCCCGCAAGTGGCGCCCTCGCGATTTCACCACGCTCGTCGGTCAGGAGCATGTGGTGCGCGCGCTCACGCATGCGCTCGAACAGCAGCGTCTGCACCATGCTTATCTCTTCACGGGGACGCGCGGTGTTGGCAAGACCACGCTGTCGCGCATTCTCGCCAAATCGCTCAACTGCGTCGGTGCAGACGGGCAGGGCGGTATCACCGCGCAGCCGTGCGGCGTGTGCCGTGCCTGTACTGAGATCGATGCCGGGCGTTTTGTCGATTACATCGAGATGGATGCGGCGTCCAATCGCGGTGTCGACGAGATGGCCCAACTGCTCGACCGCGCGGTCTATGCGCCGACAGTCGGCCGCTTCAAGGTCTACATGATCGACGAAGTGCACATGCTGACCAACCACGCCTTCAACGCGATGCTGAAGACGCTGGAAGAGCCGCCCGAGCACGTCAAGTTCATTCTCGCGACCACTGATCCGCAGAAGATTCCGGTGACGGTGCTGTCGCGCTGCCTGCAGTTCAACCTCAAGCAGATGCCGCCGGGGCACATCGTGTCGCACCTGGAGCGCATCCTCGGTGAAGAGCACGTCGCCCACGAAGTGAATGCACTGCGCCTGCTGGCTGCCGCCGCGCAGGGTTCGATGCGCGATGCGCTGTCGCTCACGGACCAGGCCATCGCCTACAGTGCTGGCGAGGTGAGCGAAGCTGCGGTGCGCGGCATGCTTGGTGCGATTGACCAAAGCTACCTCGTGCGCCTGCTTGATGCGCTGGCCGACGAGAGCGGCGCGGGGCTCATCGAGATTGCTGACGAGATGGCGGGGCGCAGCCTGAGCTTCTCGGGTGCGCTGCAGGATCTGGCGTCGTTGCTTCAGAAGATTGCACTGGCGCAAGTCGTGCCGGCCGCCGTGCAGGACGATTGGCCCGAAGCGGATGATGTACGCCGACTGGCTGAGCGCTTCGACGCGCAGTCGGTGCAACTGTTCTATCAGTTCGCCAACCTTGGCCGCAATGAGCTGGCCCTGGCACCCGACGAATACGCTGGCTTTACGATGACGTTGCTGCGCATGCTGGCGTTCCAGCCTGGGCAGTCGGGTGGGGATGCGACGCCGCCCTCGGGTGGTGACGGTAAGCGGATCGTGTCATCGCCGTCGGCGGGCGTGCCGGCTGCATCCCCGCGTCCGACCATGGCGGCGAGTGCACCCGCGGTGGCGCCGGTCGCGCAGACGACGCCTGCGGCGCGTCCGGAGCCGGTGGTTGAGGCGCCGCGCGCGACGTATCAAGTTACCCCGCCGGCATCAGCGGCAGCGGTTGAAACGCCAGTCCCAGCGTCCGTCAGTGCGCCAGCGCGCCGTTCGCCGGCCATGGAGGCATTGGCTGCTGCTCGTCAGGCATCGAGCCGTGGTCGTGGCGGCGCTTCAGCACCAGCCGCTACGCCAGTGGCTGTTCCTGCGCCAGCGCCAGTCGCGCGTCCTGTTGCCGCCGCGGGGCCGCGCCCGAATCCAGTGGCTGCACCTGCGTCGCCACCGCCGCGCCGTGGGCCGCAGGCTGCATCGGCGGCTTCGCCCGACGATGGCCCGCCGCCGTGGGATGAAATGCCCGGCGAGTTTGCCTCGCCGTCGCTGGAAGAGATCGATGCTGCGTTCGCGGGCTGGGATTCGGCTTCGAGCGCGCGTCCTGATGCTTCTGCGCCCGTTGCGCGTTCTGCGCCGGTCGAATCACCCGCCGCCCCACCGGCCCCGGTGCAAGCCAAGCCTGTTGCGCCGGAGCCCGTAGCTGCCGCCACGCCGCCCGACCTGAGTGCAAGCAGCCTCACCACGTTTGATGGGGATTGGCCCAAGCTCGCGGCAGGCCTGCCGATACGTGGTCTGGCCCAGCAGCTTGCGCACCAGAGCGAACTGGTGGCAGTGGAGGGCGTCACCGTGCGTTTGCGCGTACCACTGCCAGCATTGACCGAAGCCGGTGTCGTGGAGCGGCTGGAAGCTGCACTGACGGAGCACTTCGGTACGCCTATACGCGTGGCGTGCGACATCGGTGCTGCACGTACGACAGCCGCTGCTGCCGATGCGGAGCTACGTGCCCAACGCCAGCGTGATGCTGAAGACGCCATTGCGTCCAACCCGTTTGTACAGGCGCTGGTGCGTGACTTTGCCGCACAGGTTGTCCCGGGTTCGATCCAGCCGCACGCACACTGAGCACGCATTCCCAAATTGAACACTGGCGCGCTCAATCAAGCGGCGCGCCTCGTATGACCCATTGCAAGGAGCAACAACCATGATGAAAGGCCAGATCGCCGGGCTGATGAAGCAAGCCCAGCAGATGCAGGAAAACATGAAGAAGGCGCAGGAACAACTTGCCCAGATTGAGGTTGAAGGCGTGTCTGGCGCTGGCCTCGTGAAGGTGGTGATGACCTGCAAGAACGACGTGAAGCGCGTGTCGATCGACCCGAGCCTGGTGGCCGAAGGCGAAGACAAGGAGTTGCTGGAAGACCTGGTTGCCGCCGCATTCAACGACGCCGTGCGCAAAGCCGAGGCGACCACGCAAGAGAAGATGGGCTCACTGACGTCGGGTTTGGGTGGCATGGCAAGCATGCTGCCGCCGGGCTTCAAGCTGCCGTTCTAAGGCCACACCGATCGGGATCGCGCCATGGTGCTGGAATCTGCGCTACTGCACGTCAAGCCTGGCCAGGAAGCCGCCTTCGAGGCGGCTTTTGGCGAGGCCCGCCACATCATCGGTGCGATGCAGGGCTTTATTTCGCTGACGCTGTCTCGCTGTGTGGAGGCGCCTAGCGATTACCTGCTGCTGGTGCAGTGGCAGACGCTGGAAGACCACACCGTTGGTTTCCGGCAGTCGGCTGAGTATCAGCGCTGGCGCGCACTGTTGCATCACTTCTACGATCCGATGCCGGAAGTGCTGCACCACACGCTGGTTTGGGAGCAGGCATGACGCGTAGCGGCCAGGGCACGCCATCGGCGCTGCAGATGTTGGTCGAGGCCCTGCGCGTGCTGCCGGGCGTGGGCCCCAAGTCTGCGCAGCGCATGGCGTACTACCTGTTGCAGCATGATCGCGATGGTGCCGAACGTCTGGCGCAAGCGCTGAGCGAAGCCACCGAATCGATCCAACACTGCAGCCGCTGCAACACCTTTACCGAGCAGGAAGTCTGCGAAACCTGCCTGGACTCGCGCCGTGATGCGTCCGTGCTGTGCGTGGTGGAAACGCCCGCTGATCAGATGATGATCGAGCAGACGCTCACGTATCGCGGGCAGTATTTCGTGCTGATGGGGCGGCTCTCGCCGCTGGACAACATCGGCCCCAAGGAAATTCACCTCGAACGCCTGCTGGCCCGCGCGACCGATCCTGCGCTGGGTGGGCCGTGCGCCGAGGTCATCCTCGCGACCAACTTCACCAGCGAGGGCGAGGCCACCGCACACTACATCGGCGAGATGCTCAAGGCGCGCGGCATCAAGGCAACGCGCCTGGCACGCGGTGTGCCGGTGGGCGGCGAACTGGAGTATGTCGATGCGGGCACCATCGCCCGCGCGGTGCTGGATCGGCGCCAGCTCTGATCTTCCAAAGCGTTTCTAGAACTCGGCGTGGATGCGTGCACCCACGATGGATACCGGGCCGCGATC
Source organism: Ralstonia sp. ASV6 (assembly GCF_016429285.1). GTDB lineage: Bacteria > Pseudomonadota > Gammaproteobacteria > Burkholderiales > Burkholderiaceae > Ralstonia > Ralstonia flaminis. Next base: position 3,521 of record NZ_JAELUI010000005.1, on the reverse strand, counting down.
ACGGTTGTATGCGGGGTGGACGACGTACTGATAGTTCAGGCCCAGCGTCAGGTGCTTGATGACGGCTACGTTGTAGTACAGCTCGGCAATGCGCTCGGTGCCGTAGTTCAGCGCGCCGTCGCCGATCAGCACGCCCATGCCGCCGGCTGCAAAGTATTGGCGTGCCGCGCCTGACAGGCCATTCACCACCACAGCCGCGCCAAACGTGTCGTTCGGGCGTCCCCAGTGCGTGCCCTTGAGCGAGAGCCCGGCCGATACCGACTGGTTGATGTCGGTGAATTCGAACGTCTCCTTGCTGCCGTCGTTCATGCTGGCGCGGGCAAAGATGCCCAGGTTGTCGGTGACTTCCTGCTCGATGTTCAACGCGATACCAGGGCGCCAGGCGAGTCGCCGCACGAGGCCGGTGTCCGGCGTGTTGCCGGTCTGCTGGGCGAGGTTCACCGCATCGCCATAGCCGCCCATCTTGCCCCGTGTCGCAAAGGCGAGCAGCTTGACCTTGCCAGGCCGGCCGAACCAGTTTTGGCGCGCCTCGAACTCGCCCACCCACTGATACTGCTTCCACGTCGTGTCGATCGTGACGCTGTTGGGCTCCTTCGACAGCGCGAAGAGGCCGCCGCGCAGCGTCCACCACGACTGCGTCCATTCCACCGCCAGACCGTGCGTGTAACCCCAGGCGTCGGCGGCGTAGTCGAATGCGCCGGCGTCGACCACAGCCCAGTTCAGGAAGTCGCCGCGCGGATCGTGCGCATAGGTGTTCGTGTCGAAGATGTCGACCACCGAGAACTTGCCAACCGTGATGGTCAGGTTATTGGCGGAGTGGCTGCCCGCGAGCTGGTTGGGCCCCGACTCAATGGCCTGTTGTTCGCCTCCCAGGTCGATCACTTGCCGCAGGAATAGCCGGGGCAGCTTGTGATAGGGGGCATTCTTGCCGACCTTGTAGGCCTCGGCACTGGAGAAGCCCGCCAGGCCCACGGTATTGCTCAAGCCGAAACCCTGGTCGATTTCCGGGTTTCCATACAGCTCGGCGCCCTTCCACAGGCGCAGGCCCAGGTAGAGCGTGACGTCGGTCGTTTCCTTGTTGTTATTGTCGGCCGTCAGGCTGTTGGTGCCGCTGTATGGCGAGTGGAACGATGGGTGCCACTGCGTCACATTGGTGACCTGCCCGTGAATGTTCCAGCGTTCTGGCTCGGGGATGTCCGTGTTGGGCGTGTCGGCGTCCGCTGCCAGGGCAATCCCCTGCAGGCCGAGTGCCAGCATGACGGCCATGAGGGCCCGCCGGGCGGTGCCGGCGCGCTTGGCGCGGTGGGAAAGAAAACGGGATGCGAGGCGAAGAGACGACGATGGCATGGGCGCAACAGAGAGGGCAGCCGCTAGAATTCCAAGGCTGTGCGCTCGGAATAGGCAAAAACCCGGCGATAGTAAACGCCGTGCTATGACCAACCGGTGAAAACTGGACCGTTTGCACGAACCTGTCGCATTTCTCCAACTCCGCCGGATGGCCTCTACGATGAACCTTGCCCGCTTCGATCTCGTCACCCTCGGCCTGTTTGTGGCGGTGGCCCGGCTGGGCAGCATTTCTGCCGGGGCGCGGCAATCACACCTGGCGGTGGCTGCGGCAAGCAAGCGGATTTCCGACCTCGAAGCCGCTGTGGGCGCACCGCTGCTGTATCGCCATGCTGCGGGCGTGGAGCTGACTGAGGCCGGCCAGGCATGCTTTCGCCATGCCGTGGGCATTCTGCAGGACGTCGAGCGCATGGCTGGTGCCCTGTCAGATTTTGCCGCCGGTACACGCGGGCTGGTGCGGGTATGGGCCAATACCTCGTCGATCACGCAGTTCCTGGCCGATGATCTGGCTGCTTTCATGCTGGCCAATCCGGCCATCCGCATCGCGCTGGAGGAGCAGGACAGCGGCGATATCGTCGCCGCACTGCGTGAGAACCGCGCGGACCTTGGTATCTTCGCTGCCGGCACGCCATGCGATGGGCTGCAATCGTTCGATTACCGCGAGGACGATCTCGCCCTTGTCACACCGCGCAGCCACCCGCTGGCAGGCCGCAAGCAGGTGAGTTTTGCCGATGCGGTGGAGTTCGATTTCGTCAGCCTGCCGCCCGGTACATCGCTGGCAGCGCAACTGTTGGAGGAGAGTCAGCGCCTGAGCAAGCCGCTGCGCTTACGCATCCAGGTGCGCAGCTTCGAGGCGGTCTGCCGCATGGTGGCCTCGGGCCTGGGTGTGGGGGTGCTGCCGCGTATTGCCGCACAGGGGCACGTGTCGAGCTTGCCGGGCGCAGGTCTCGCACTGGTCCCGCTGCAAGACGAGTGGGCGCATCGGCGCCTGCTGGTGGGCGTGCGCGACCCGGATGCACTCACCAGTTCTGCGCGCCTGCTGATGACGCATCTGCTCGGCAATCCCGCCGCACTCTGAATTCAACGTTTTCTATACGACCATGCCGACACAGGTTTTGCAGAACATCCGTGTGCTTGAGCTCGGGCAATTGATTGCCGGGCCGTTTGCCGCCAAGACGCTTGCCGATTTCGGTGCGCAGGTCATCAAGATCGAGCCACCGGGGCAGGGTGATCCGCTACGCAAATGGCGAATGCTGCATGAGGGCACCTCGGTCTGGTGGGAGGCGCAGTCGCGCAACAAGCAGTCTGTTTGCGTGGACTTGCGTGTGCCCGAGGGCCAGGAGGTCGTGCGCAAGCTCGCCGCCGAGGCCGACGTGCTCATCGAAAATTTCCGCCCTGGCACGATGGAGAAGTGGGGCCTGTCGTACGAGGCGCTGTCGGCCATCAACCCAAAGCTCATCTTGCTGCGCGTATCGGGCTATGGTCAGACCGGCCCCAAGCGCGACGAGCCGGGGTTTGCAGCGATTGCCGAGGCGATGGCCGGCTTGCGCTACCTGACCGGTGAGCCGGGGCGCCCGCCTGCGCGTGCGGGTCTGTCGTTGGGCGACACGATTGCCGGGTTGCACGGCGCGCTGGGCGTGCTGCTCGCGCTGTATGAACGCGATGCGCGCGGCGGCAAGGGGCAGGTGATCGACGTGGCGTTGTATGAGTCGGTCTTCAACCTGACGGAGAGTCTGCTGCCGGAATACTCGGTATTCGGCGCCATTCGCCGGCCGGCCGGCGGGGCATTGCCGGGCATTGCGCCATCCAACGCGTACCGCTGCGCGGGCGGCGAATACGTCTTGATTGCCGCGAACGGTGACAACATCTTCCGCCGCCTGATGCAGCGCATGGGCCGGCCGGACCTGGCCGATGATCCAGGTCTTGCGCGCAACGATGGCCGCGCCGCCCGCGTGGATGAGATCGATGCCGCCATCAACGCGTGGACGGGTGCGCTTCCCATCGCGGAGGTTCTGGCTGCGCTGCAAGAGGCCGAGGTGCCTAGCGGTCCGATCTACACCATCGCCGATATTGCTGCCGACCCGCATTACCGCGCGCGCGGTGTCATCGAGACCGTGCGTGCGCAATCAGGCATCGATGTGGAGATGCCGGGCGTGGTACCCAAGCTTTCCGGCACG
>NZ_JAELUI010000059.1 GCF_016429285.1 Ralstonia sp. ASV6 | reverse complement strand
GCGCCAGCGAGCGCGTGAGGCCAATCACGCCATGCTTGGCCGCCACATAGGCCGACACATACGCATAGCCGCGCTGCCCCGCCGTGCTGGCAATGTTGACGATGCGACCACGGCCACTGGCCTGTACATCCGCCAGCGCCGCTTGCGTGCAGAGGAACGTGCCCGTCAGGTTGACGGCCAGCATGCGCTGCCACTGGTCAAGCGTGGTCTTCGCAAACGAGGCGCTCTCTGCCTGCCCCGCGTTGTTGACGAGGATGGAGATAGGGCCAAGCCCAGCGCGTGCGGATTCGAACGCAGCCGACACACTCGCCGCATCCGTCACGTCGCACGTGACGACCTGCGCGCGTGCACTGTCCGACAGCGTCTTGGCCGTTGCCTCCAGCACAGCCGCGTTGCGGCCCATCAGCGTGAGCGTGGCGCCCTGCGCGGCGAGTTGCACGGCAATCGCAGCGCCAATCCCCCGGCCTGCTCCGGTGACGACGGCATGATGTCCTGCCAGCATCGCAGATGTCGTCACGTCAAACTCCCTGCATGCGGTTGGCCTGCTCCAGCGGCGAGAGCCCCGCTGCCTGCGTCGCCATCGCGCGCTCACGTTCGAGATTGCGTTCGAGTTGCAGCTTGCCCGCGCGGTACTGCTTGGGCCAGGGCATGTCGAGGTAGCCGATGCGCGCGGCTTCGTTCAGCGTCCAGGCCGGGTTGGCCAGATGCGGGCGCGCCACAGCGCACAGGTCCGCACGGCCGGCGGCGATGATGCTGTTGACGTGGTCCGCCTCGGAGATCGCGCCCACGGCAATCGTGGCGATGCCCGCCTCGTTGCGCACGCGGTCGGCAAACGGCGTCTGGAACATGCGGCCGAACACCGGCTGCTCCTTCTTGCTGACCTGGCCCGACGAGCAGTCGATCATGTCGGCGCCCGCTGCCTTGAAGATGCGCGCAATCGCCACCGCATCGTCCGGCGTGATGCCGCCTTCCACCCAGTCGTGCGCAGAGATCCGCACCGACATCGGCTTGGTGCTCGGCCACACCTCGCGCACTGCGTGGAAGACTTCCAGCGGAAAGCGCAGGCGGTTTTCCAGCGAGCCGCCGTATTCGTCATTGCGCTGGTTCGTCAGCGGCGAGATGAACGACGACAGCAGATAGCCGTGCGCGCAGTGCAGTTCCAGCCAATCGAAGCCGGCCTCAGCCGCCAGGCGTGCCGAGTGGACGAAGTCATCACGCACGCGGTCCATGTCGTCGCGCGTCATGGCGTGGGACCACTGGCTCACGCCATCGAGATACTGCTGTGGGGATGCGGAGATGAGCGGCCAGTTGTGGCCGTCTTCCAGCGGCAGGTCGATACCGTCCCACGCCGCGCGGGTCGAGCCCTTGGCGCCTGCGTGACCAAGCTGGATGCCGAGCTTCGCCTCGCTATTGGCATGCACGAAGTGGACGATGCGTGCCCAGCCGTCGCGGTGTTCGGTGTTCCACAAGCCCGGGCAGCCCGGGGTGATGCGCGCGTCGGGCGACACGCAGGTCATCTCAACCATCACCAGCCCGGCACCGCCCATGGCGCGCGCGCCCAGGTGCACAAGGTGGTAGTCCGCGGGCTGGCCGTCTTCGCAGGAGTACTGCGCCATGGGCGACACCACCACGCGGTTTTTCAGCGTGACGCCGCGCACGGTAAAGGGCGTAAACATGGGCGGCACCGGGGCGCGCTCGGGCGAGCGTGGTGCACCGGCCTGCTCGGCAATCCAGTCTTCGAATGATTCGAGATAGGCCTTGTCGCGCTGGCGCAGGTTTTCGTGGCTGATGCGCTGGCTGCGCGTAAGCAGCGAATACGCAAACTGCTCGGTCGGCAGGCTGGCGTAGCGCGACACGTTTTCAAACCACTCGGTCGAATTGCGCGCCGCGTTCTGAATGCGCAGCACTTCCACGCTGCGCACGGCTTCGTAATGTTCAAGTGCACTTTTCAGATCGCCCGGATGCTGGCCGATGCTGCGTGCAAGTTCAATCGAATCTTCCAACGCCAGCTTGGTGCCCGAGCCGATCGAGAAGTGCGCCGTATGCGCCGCGTCGCCCATCAGCACGACGGGCGTGTTGTTCTCGTTGATGTGCACCCAGTGCCCGCACACCACGCGCGGAAAGCGAATCCACTGCGCCGAGCCCCGCAGGTGCGTGGCGTTGGAGATCAACTTGTTGCCATCGAGGTACTTGGCGAACAGGCGCTCGCAGTAGGCGATGGCATCTTCCTTCTCCATCGTCTCAAGCCCGGCCTTGCGCCACACCTCTTCTGGCGCCTCGACGATGAAGGTGGAGGTCTCGTCGTCAAAGCGGTACGCATGCGCCTGAAACCAGCCGTGCTCGGTCTCTTCAAACGCAAAGGTGAACGCCTCGAACAGCTTGTGCGTGCCGAGCCAGACAAAGCGGCAGCGGCGCGTGTCGATATCGGGTTGATAAGTGGCGGCGTACTTGGTGCGGATGCGGCTGTTCAGGCCGTCGCTGGCGATGATGAGGTCGGCATCGGCATAAGCAGTGTCGTCTTGCACGTCCGTTTCAAAGACGAGCTTGACGCCCTCTTCCTCGCAGCGCGCCTGCAGGATGTTCAGCAGGCGCTTGCGGCCGATGCCGCAGAAGCCGTGGCCGCCCGAGCGCACCACCTGGCCGCGGATGTGGACTTCAATGTCGTCCCAATGGTTGAAGGCGTCGAGGATCTGCGCGGCGCTCTTGGCGTCGGCCCGCTGCAGGTTGCCCAGCGTCTGATCCGAGAAGACCACGCCCCAGCCGAAGGTGTCATACGGCCGATTGCGTTCCACAACGGTGATGTCGTGTGACGGGTCCTGCAACTTCATCAGCAGGGCAAAGTACAGGCCAGCTGGCCCACCACCAATACAGACGATCTTCATGACAACGGCTCCGCGTTCGATGCGGCATTACATTAGTCATGAATAGTTTAGTTGTAAAGTAATTTGCGACGGCGACGCCCCTGGGTTTACACCAAACAGGCGCCTCCTGGTGCACACCGGAATGTGAGCCCCCACTCAGGCAAGGCGCTGCCGGAAAAACGCCAGAATCTCATCGCGGGCGGCTGCGGTAGGCTCCCCCGCTGCGTCGATCAGGTGCGCGGTGACCACACTGTGCGGACACGGCACATGCTGGGCAAAGAACGGTGGTGGGTTCGGGTGCGCAGCGCTGTCAGGCAGCACACGCGCCACGAAGCGATCACCCAGCGCTTCGGCATACGCGGTAAAGCGCTGGGCGCGACAGAAGCGATCGCCCTCAAACCGGTAGGCCAGCACGGTCAGGTCTTCACGTTCCAACCGCTGGCGTACGGCGGCGGCATCCTCCGGGGCAATCTCGATCCCGCCCGGCTCGTTCAACGGCAAAGACGGCTGGCACAACACCGGCGCCAACATAGCCGGTTCCAGCATCATCGTCAGCGCAAAATTGCCGGTGAAGCACATGCCGATGGCGCCCACGCCAGGGCCGCCGCACTCCGCATGCGCCAGCCGCGCCAGCGCGCGCAGCCATTGCGTGACGGGGCTAGCCTGGTTGGCCGCAAACGCGCGGAACTCTGCACTCACGCACGCATGCCGGAAGACCTCTGCACCCGCGTCGGCCTCGGGCACCGCGCCGTCACGCCCGAATAGCGACGGCATATAGACCGTCAGGCCCGCATCGCGCACCCAGCGCGCAAACCGCGCCACGTGCGGGCTGATGCCGGGCATCTCGGCCATGACGATCACGGCAGGCCCCGTGCCGGCCACATACACCGTCTTGACCACGCCATCGAGCGTGATCTGACGGCGTGCGAAGTCTTCAAGACGATCATCTTCCTGCGGGTGACGGCTTGTCATTGCGTGGGCTCCTGGCGGTGGTCAAGCGTTGGTAGCAAGGTGCTGAAGGTGCGTATAACCGGATGCCGATGCAAAGTCGGGCAGTGTCCACAGCGCACCGTTGACACCCCAAGTGCCGTCTGCCACGTCGTACAGCATTACGGAGGTGATGACGCGTCGCCCCGCATCAGCAGGCAAGGCTTGCGCGAACGCGTCATGCATCAGCCGCACGAACAGCGCCCGCGCGTCGGCATCGAGCACACCGGCTGGCACGAAGACGATCGCCATGCACGGCACGATCTGCGCAGGCAGCTCCATACCGCCGCAAGTCCACATTGCCGCGGCCACTTCTTCGATCACGACCCAAGTCGAGAAACGCCTGCGTGGGTCGTCGGGAATCTGCTCTGCCTGCGCGGCGGCTTCATTGATGCGACGGGCAAGCGATGCGCGTGCGGTGCGATCAAAGGTATCTGCGGGAATCTTGACGAGGATGTTCGGCATGCGGGCAACCTTGCGTGTGGTGGGCATACCTGCATTGAACGCGAGCGGCCGCTACACTTGGAGTGTCGATTTCGACATCTTTCAGGCAATTTTGGTCATGGCGGATTTCACCATCCTCGTACTCTCGGGCGCGTATGCGACCAGCGTGGCGGCCACACTGGACGTTCTGCAGGCAGCGTCAACACTCGCGCCGCGCGTGAAGGCGGCGCGCCCGACATGGCGTGTACTGTCAGCAGACGCGCCCAGTGTGCGGCTGAGCAGCGGCATGCAGATCGACGCGGCAGCCTTGCCAAAACGGCCCCGGCCCGATAGCAGCACGTGGGTCGTGCCTGGGCTCGGCATCGACGACGCGGGTGCCCTGGCCGCACGCCTGGCGCGTGACGATGCGCAGCGGGCGGCACGCACCCTGGCCGCACATGCGGCAGCAGGCGGCCAGGTGGCGGCATCGTGTTCTGCCGTGTTTCTGCTGCAGGCGGCCGGGCTGCTGCCGGCGCGCCGTGTGACAACTTCTTGGTGGCTGGCCGCCACGCTGCAGCAGTTGGAACCCGCATGCACGGTCGATGCGAATCGCATGGTCTGCGCCGATGGCCCCATCAGCACCGCCGGCGCCGCCTTCGCGCAGACCGATTTGATGCTGCACCTGCTGCGCACACGCTTTGGCGTGGCGCTGGCCGATGCCGTGGGGCGCGTGCTGCTGATCGATGGCCGCCACGCGCAGGCGCCATTTGTGGTGCCCGCCATGCTGGCCAACGGCAACGCGCTGATTGCGCGGCTGGTGGCGCGCGTTGAAGCCGCCTTGCCCAACCCACCCAGCGTGCAGGCGCTGGCCGATGAATTTGCCATGTCGCAACGCACGCTGTCGCGGCACGTGCAGGAAGCCACCGGCAGAAGCACCCTCGCCCTGATACAAAGCGTGCGCCTGAACCGCGCCCGCATGCTGATCGAATCCAGCCGCATGACCATCGACAGCGTAGCCGAAGCCGTGGGCTACGAAGACGCCACCGCCCTGCGGCGCCTGATGCGCAAGGTAACGGGCGCCAATCCGAGCCAGTACCGGCCAGCAGCGTAGGGCGGCGTTACAGGCCGTTACACAAGAACCGGCCCCGCTTTAATGTTCGCTTAAGACTTGGCCCCTAACTTGGACACGTCGCATCCACCCAGATAGGAACAAGCGCCATGTCCCCGCAAGAACTGCAAGCCCTGGAAAACTTCCTGGCCCAACTGACGCAAGCGCGCGCGGGGGCCAAGGACCCGCAGGCCGAAGCCCGCATTCTGGAAGCCGCCGCCCGCCAGCCGGACGCCGCTTACCTGCTCGTGCAGCGCGCCATGCTGCTCGACCAGGCGCTGGCATCGGCCCAGACGCAGATCACCACCCTGCAAAACCAGTTGCAGGCAGCGCAAGCCGGCCGCAGTGCGTCGTTCATGGATTCGGCCAACAACTGGGGCAGCCACGCCAACAGCGCAGCACCCAACCCGGGGTTCGCTCCCCAACAGGTGGCCCCCATGCAGATGCCGCCTCAGGCCCAACCAGTACAACAGGCCCCGGTGCAACCCGTACGCTCGGGCTTCTTGAGCGGCGGCCTGGGCAGCACGCTCGGCAGCGTGGCCACCACGGCAGCCGGCGTGGCAGGCGGCGCGCTCCTATTCCAGGGCATTGAGAACCTGTTCCACCACAACAGTGGCGGCGGAGGCGGCTTCTTTGGTCAGCAGCCGTTGATGGGCGGCACCACAGAAACGGTGATCAACAATTACTACGACGGTGACAGCGGCAACAGCAACAACACGGCCTCGCGTGATGACAGCCTTGGGCTGGTCGACGATAGCGACCTGGGTGGCGGTGATTATTCGGATGATGATTCGTTGTTGAGCTAGGCAAACAGCGCACAGACACCCCAGCGGGCGGCTTTCCGCCTGCTGTGTATGGCTCTCACAGCCGCTTCAAACACGTGACATCACGCTTCATCCCTAGGGCATACGGATGAGGCGTTGACGTCTCAAGGTTCTGCGCACGAGACCGATAGACCCCGACAGAACACAAACACGAACGGGGTTTCACATGAAAGTGATCGGTCTAATCGGCGCGGCGTACGCTGCACTGCTGCTGTCCGCTTGCGGCGGTGGCGACGGTGCCTCGGCCACCGGAGCGGTTGCCCCCGCCGCCACACCCCCAACCACCACCAAGATCTCGACGGCCACGCCCAAGATGCTATTGGGCTACGCACTGGGCAGCACAACATCGATGGCTGCCGCCATGAGTGCCACTACGCCAGTCAATGCCATCTCCATCGACGTCGTCCGTGTTGATGCAAACGGTAGTTTGAACGGCACGCTGTCGACCGCGCTGCTGTCAAACAACCAGTCGGCAGGCAAACTTTCATACGCCTGTATCACGAACTTTGGCACGGACTTCGATCCGGCCATCGCGCACGGTGCGCTCGTCACCAACCGTGCGACGACGCTGCAGAACATCGTCACACTGGCCAAAACGCAGAACCTGGCCGGCATCAACCTCGATTTCGAAGGCCTGTATACGTCCGATCGCGACGCCTACACCAGCTTCGTTGCCGACCTAGCTACGCAACTGCACGCCAACCAATCCACGCTCATGCTGAGCCTGCCTGCCAAGACCGCAGACGCGATCGGCAACACGTGGACGTGGCCGTACGACTACGCCGCGCTGGGGCAAAGCGCTGACCTCATCCAGGTCATGACCTACGACGAGCACGTGCCGAGCGGTCAACCCGGCCCGGTTGCCGGCAGCGACTGGATGCTCGCTTCGCTGCAATACGCCGCAGGCGTCGTGCCTGCAGCCAAGCTGCTGCTTGGCCTGCCCGCGTATGGTTATGACTGGAATCGCACACGGAACACCGGCACCTCGGTCGCCTTCAAAGACATCCCTGCGTTGATCACCACAACGGGCGCAACCGCCCAATGGGACGCCACCACCCAATCGGGCCACTTCAACTACACGGCCACCGATGGCAGTGCGCATGAGGTCTGGTATGAAACCGCACAGGGCCTGCAAACCAAGGCAGCCATGGCCAACACGTTGAATCTGGCCGGCGTATCGATGTGGGTGCTGGGCGCGGAAAACGCCAGCTTCTGGAGCGCCATCACCGCTGTGGTCCACTGACGGGAACGGGGCCGGCACCCGCCGCGCCACTCGGGGAAAAACGGAACCCCCGCACCACGAATTCCACCGGCTGACCGTTCTGCGGCGGCTTGCCCTGGAACAGCCACAGGTTCAGTTGGATACGGGCATCGCCCGCTTCGGGCACGCCCACCGTGCGGGACCAGTGCTGCAGCACCGCGCCATCTGCCGTAGTGGCACTGAACTCCGCCAGTCCGCGTTCCCATCGGATGCGATAGGTCACCGGGCCGTGATTGACCTGGAACCGTCGCAAGGTATCGGGAGCGCCCGAAGGCTGCACGACAAACTGCGCATTGTTGGCCTCACCCGGCCGCCCCCAGTACGACAGTTCCACATCAAGCTCGCGATGGGCCTGCTCCGGTGCACTGCTATAGCTGAAAAAGCCGAAGACTGCTTGGCGGTCCATGCCGAACGGATTGGTCTCAACGTCCAACTCATAGGTGCCGTAGCCCAGCGGCCGGGAAAGCGTCACCTCAGCCGAATGCCAACCCTGCGGGGTCTTGGCGATGGCCATGCGCAAGCGCCCCTGGGCATCGACACGCACAGCGTCCAGGCCGTCTGAAAACACGTTGGGACCTGGCCCGCTCAATTGCCCGCCGGATGAGCGGACCACCCAGCGCTGGCCAGAGAACTCAACCTCTCGGGCCATCGCCACAGTGCAGGTGCCCGCAATGCTTACGAGCAAACACAGCAGATGGAATGGATGACGCAGCATGGCGGGCCTCACAGCAGCAGCGGCTTGCGGCCGAAGAAAACAACACGGCTGGTGCTCGATGCCGGATCGCTGAAATTGACCTCAACCAGCTTGCCCTTGAGGTCGTAGCGGAACAGCGGGTGCTTGGCATACTCCTCGGCATCGTAAGTGGCAGCCACCTTGCCGACTTGCCTGCACAGAAAGATCTGCAGGACGCAGTCGTACACGGGCTCACCGGCCTTGGCGCGTTCCATGTTCTCGTAGGGGACGAAGGCCACCGACACCGGCTGCGTGAGTGCCTTGTAATAGGGCGTGCGCATCGCCACCATCAGAATGCGCTCTGACTCTTTGATGCTCGCCTGCAGCACGACCACATTGCTTTTCGCCGAATCGATGTCGGCCTTGAGCTGCATGCGCGAGAAGATCATCTGCTGCGTCTGCGCCAGCGTGGTCATGGTCTGCAGGTCGTCCGCCGCACCGCCCAGCGTTGACATCACGGCCCGACTCTGCGTCGAGTTCACGCCCACCTGCACCGCGGCGATCTTCGAATCCGTCAGGGCATTGGCCGACGACTGCAGCGTAACCATGCGAGCCGCTGCGTCTTCCTTGGAGATCAGGCCGGCACGCAATTCCGCATCGGTTGACGCCATCATGTTCTTGAGTTGCGCGTGCGCCCGCTCGCTGTCCGCAATGTCGACGGACTTGAGGGACACCAAGTGCCCAAGATTCCTGGACACATGCGACATGTTCTGGATCTGGCGCTGCTGGGCTTCAGTCGTACGCGCGATCAACGCGTCAAGCGCCTGGAGCCCTTCCTGCTTGACTGCCAGTTGTGCGTTGAGGTCTGCCAGGTCCGCACGCTGCTTGTCGAGCTGGGCGCGTAACTGCGCCACCTGCGGCTGATACGAAAGCACCCGCTCCTGCGCGGGCGAGATCACCAGCGGCGCACCCCAGCTCGTGCTCTGCAGGTAGAAGAACAGCAGCGCGATGTAGCCGAAGATGCCGCCGATGATGGCAATCAGCACAAGAAACGAGGCCAGCCGGTAGACAACGAGCATCTTCGACTGAAAGTAGTTCGAGAAGGCGGCAATCATCAGAGGTGCCCCGCAGGTTGTTGGAGTTGAGATCAGATCAGTTGAGGTTGGGATTGGCCTTGAGCCAAGCGTCGATACCGTGAATGCGAGCACTGCTGGCGGCCAGCTCTGCCGACGTAGTCAGGCGCTCCACAGACATGTTGCGCAACAGGCGGCGTGAGGCATTGGTATCGACACCCTGCGCCCGCTCGATCAGCGTGCGGATGACCTCGTTGCGCTGCTCAAGGCTGTGCTGGCGCAGCGCCTCAGCGCTCAGCACACCTTCAAGCGACTGGCGCATGCGCTGGATTTGTTGATACGCGCCGTCGCGCTGCTCCGCGACCAGCTTGGCGGTGAGTTCGCCCACGCGGTCAGAAGCACGTACCGAGGCGTCATAGCCAAAGCTGCGCGATGCCGTCAGCCCGATGAATGGCGACTGCGATCCGGAAGTGAAGTCGTGACGCATGCCAGCCAGGATCGTCACGTCCCAGCCGAGCGTGGCGTTCACGCGGGAAGCCAGTTGGGCGGCACGCGCCTGCGCAACGGCGTTCTGGCTCACCAGATTGCCCAACGGCTGCTGGGCTGGCTCTGCGGCGGTGGAGAGTTCTGCCTCACGCTGGCGCAACGCAGCCAAGTCCATCGCAATGCCGTCTCGCAAGCGCAGTGCTGCCGTGAGATCGGCCAGCGTGGCGTCGTTGCTGGCCAGCAGGGTCTGTTCCGTAGCGAGGTTGCGCTCGGCGGAATCCAGCGCCTGCGCCAAACCTTGCCGCCGCGCTTCCAGAGAGCGCAGTTCAATCTTGGCGGGCACACCGTCAACCGACGCCTTGAGCGCCAGGCCAGATCGATACGCCTCGCACTCAGCCGCCGCGCGCTCCTGCACCAGGCCCGCGCGACGCGCCTGCGACAGGCTCTTGCTCACGCCCGCTGACACAACCTTGTTGGAAATGGACGGGTTGCCCACGTTGACGAAGGCATACGGTGCGTCGAGCACCGTCGATTCCGCATCGGCCTGAACGCCAGACAGCTCGCAGAACAGATCCGCCTCACCGGCCACAGCAAGCATTGGCAACACCGACAACGTGAGAAAGACCGCGCCCTTCCAGCGCATGGAACGATAAAACATTGTCTGAGCTCCCCCGGCCGTCTCCTGCATGGAGCCGGTCCGTTCGATTTGTTTTTGTGATCGTCAGCCCTGCTGCGGCTGCATGCCTTCGACTGCGGCGCCGTCTTCAGCGGCACCCGTGGGTTCCTCCTGCTTCTTGGCAACACGTGTGCCCCAACTGCTTGAGTCCATCGTGAAGATGGCCATCATTGCGCAGGTAACGGTGCCTGCCAGTGCCCATGCCGCAATGAACGGCAGCAGCGGCAGAGGGCCACCCTCCACGGCTTGATCCGGTGCGCACCGCTTTGCCCAGATGTGCACGCCAATCAGGAATGGCGCAAACACCGTGTAGGTAAACACCTGGTGCGAGACGATCCACTCCAGCGCATTGCCTGAGGCAATCGCAAAGACGAAGGTGAACAACATCAGGTAATTCACCGTTTCGGGCAGGATCAGGTTCATGGCCGAGAGCGGATGCACGTTGCGCGCGTGGCGACCCAGCGTGCGCAACGTGAGCAAGTAGTCCTGCGTGCCGCTGCGGCGCCAGCGCCACTGCTGCGTAAAGAACTTGCGGAAGGTGGTCGGCACCTCGGTCCAGCAGATGGCATCGAGGTTCACGGCCGTCTGATACCCACGCAGCATCAGCAGGTGCGTCATGTAGCGGTCTTCACCGGCCGAGAACTTGGCACCGAGGAAATTGCACGTCTTCACGTCGTCTTCAATCTCGAAGAACGCGTCACGCCGGATGGCAAACAAGCAACCGCTGATGCACGTGACATTGCGCAGGCGGTTCTGGAACATCTTCATCACCTTGTAGGCGTAGAAGTACACCGTTGCCTGTGTTTTGGTGACGAGGTTCTCGTTGACATTGCTCACGCGCACGTGCCCGCCCACCGCGGCGATCTTCTCCGAGGTGAACGACGCCACCAGCTCGCGCACCGCATCCGGATGGAACGTGCAATCGCTGTCGATACAGATGAAGATCTCGGCACCGGTCGCGATGTTGGCCGCACGGTTCAGCGCTTCGTACTTGCCCTTGTTCACAGGCTGCCGATAGGCAGAGATACGCACCGCACCCGAGAAGTCATGCTGCGCCATCTGAATCCACTCCCAGCTGTCGTCAGTGGAGTGGTCATCCACGGCAACGATCTCCAGCAGCCCGGCCGGATAGTTCGACTCGCTAATGCTCTTGATCGTGTCGTAAGCGTGCGGGCCCTCGTTAAAGCAAGGCAGCAGTACCGACACGCGGCGCTGCACAGAGAAGTCCTTCGCCAGAAAGGTTTCTTTGCGCCAGAAGATCACGCACAGCAGCGGGATCAGATACAGCAGGGCCGACAGTACCCAGCCGAGCGAGAGCGTCAGCAGCAGATAGGCTTCCATGGCAGGGGAACACCGTGAGGGAAAGACGAAAGACAGAACTCAGGGCCGCCACAGCACTGCACGGTCCGGGCAGGTATCCCGGTCCAGCACGGCCTTAAGATCACTCACCACGAATGACGCACCTGGCTTGGCGAGCGACTCCACCAGCGTCCAGCCGCCCTCGCGGTATTCCGTGTGCGGCACGGCCAGCACGATCGCGTCCGCCGGTTTGGCATCGGCCAGGCGTGTCAGGCAGAAGCCGTATTCGTGCGTCACCTCGCCGCTGTCGGCCAGTGGGTCGACAACCTGCGTACGGATGCCCAGCGCACCGAGCTTTTTCACGATGTCGGCCACCTTGGAGTTGCGGATGTCGGGCACGTCTTCCTTGAACGTCATGCCAAGGATGGTCACGACGGTATGCGGGCTCAGCAGGTAGCACTGCGTCATGCGCCGCATGAGCTGATCCACCACAAACTGCGACATGCTGTCGTTGGTCTCGCGCGCCGCCAGAATCAGGCTTGCATTGAAGCCGCACGAGGCCGCCTTGTGCGTCAGGTAGTACGGATCCACCGAGATGCAGTGTCCGCCCACCAACCCCGGCCGGAAGTCCAGAAAATTCCACTTGCTACGCGCAGCGGCCAGTACGTCGTGCGTGTCCACACCCAGCGCGCCCAGCAACTGAGATACCTCGTTCATGAGCGCGATATTCACGTCGCGCTGCGTGTTCTCTAGCACCTTGGCCGCCTCGGCCACCTTGATGCTCTTGGCCGGATGCACCTGCGTGACGGCGCCATACAGACGTACCAGTGCGTCGAGCGTCTCCGGCGTGTCGCCGGCCACAATCTTGGTCATCGTGGTAAGCGTGTGCACGCGGTCGCCCGGGTTGATGCGTTCGGGTGAGTATCCGACGTGGAAGTCCTTCAGGTGTTTCAAGCCACTGTGGCGCTCAAGCAGCGGAATGCAGATCTCTTCGGTCACGCCGGGGTAGACCGTGCTTTCGTACACGACGATCGCCCCGCGCCTCATATGCTTGCCCACCGAGATGGACGCCTGCATCACCGGGTTCAGGTCGGGAACGCGAGCCTGGTCTACCGGCGTGGGCACCGTCACGACAATGACGTCGGCCTGCCCCAACACCGTGGCATCGGTTGTGAAACGCGCGGCGGCTTCAAGCAACTCGTTGCTGGTGAGCTCGTTGGTGCGGTCGTGTCCTTCACTCAGATCCGCCACGCGTGTGGCGTCAATGTCGAGCCCGGACACGGCAAAGTGCCGCGAAAATGCCACCGCCAACGGCGCGCCCACATAACCCAGGCCAACCACGGCAATCTTGATCGTTGCGGGCTCAACCACCGGCCTGGTCGAATCCGGCCAGCGTGGCACCGGCTTGATGAACACATTGTCGCCAAACGCCGACTTGCCAGTCAGTGACATCGTCCTCTCCCCTCATCGGTCCAGACTGGCTACCCGAGCGCCAACCTGTTGTGATGGTTCGCCCAGACGCGTTTCCGGCGGCGGCTGGCGACCAATTTTTTATGAGGTGAGAATCTGCAAAGAGCGTGCCACGGCGATAGCAACATTTTGCGGATCAGATGAAAACGTTGTCACATAAGGCACAGCGGGCCGCCAAACGTGTAGAGATTGCAATGGAAAAGTGCAATTAAAAGCACTTAAAACGTTTCGCGTTACGTAACGTCCGCCCGAACGGCCTATGTCTGCCGTGACGAAGATCACAAAATTCACATAGTTCCGGGCGCTGGGGTGCGAGCCGGAATGAACCGCATCCCCTGGCCTCGTCGCGTGACGGCGGCGGCTCGATAAGGACTGCGGCGACGTGATGACCGGATGAGGATTCGGCGCTGATCCGGCCAAATGGAAGCGCCATCAGGGTTCGGCCTCTCAAACGCCGACACAAAACCAAGCAGAAAGCGGCCGGCACGCTTCGGTACCAGCCCTTTCCACTACGCACGCAAGGAGCAAAACCTGCCGGCTCGCCCACGGGTGCGTCTTCTCCACGCTTGGACATCAGCAATTGCACATCCAAAGTCACAACGGCGTTGCAATACAAAAAGGGGTCAATCGTGTGCTCAGTCTGCGTGGACAGGGCGGACTAGTGCCCCGGCCGATACCCCTCCAGGCTGAGCAGCAACCCCTTCAACGCATCTTTGAAGCTATGGCCGGCCTTCATCAGTTCGGCCAGGCTTTTCACGCACTCGGCGCGCTTGGCACCGGGCGGGTGGTCGCCAGACCAGCCTGCGTTGAAGATGCCTGTAGCAACACCGTTGTTGGCGACGCTGCAGATATCGTCCCAGCTGACGCCGGCTTGCTTAAGAAGGTAGGCGGCGCCCAGGTCCGCAATGATTTCCGTACGCGGTCCATCCAGCGGATTCTTGGGGCCATAGCCAAGGTCCGACGCCAGCTTTTCACTGAACGCATGGCCCAGTTCGTGCGCCAGGGCGAACTTGATAGCGTTGTCGCCAAGCTGGAGCAAGCGGCTGTTCACGTCGATGACCACGTCAGTCACGTTGTTGTGCTCGTAGGTACCAAGCGTGGAGTTGGGCACGGCGTTGCCGATCCCGTTGTCCAGCCTGACCGCCCCGGTCACGGGGAAGCCGCCGATCGCGGTGAATGCGCCGCCGTTGTAGAAGTCCCGCTTGATGATGGCAACAAGGTTGCCTCCAATGACAGAAGCCTGTGTGATGTCCATGGTCGATGCGTTCCCGAGGTTGTTTGGATGGTCGGCAACGTCGGTCTGAACGACGCATGTGCCACTGAACGCAGTGGTTACATTCACGCGTCCGTCGTGATCGTTGCCGTGAAGAGAAAGTAGATGCGCGCGCGGCGTGAAACCATGTGCCAATCAGCACAGCCACCGTTACGGGACGGGTACCTCGGGCCAATAGACAGCCTCTTGAATCAAACAGAAAGGGCCTGCAAGCTCCCCAAACCGGGAACGCATCGAATCGTCAGCAATGCACTCGTCGCAAGTGAAACAAGGCAAGGAGAGCACGCCAATGACCCCCATCATCACTGCCTTTGAACGGTCGCCCGATGGCGGCAAGGGACTGGCGCGTGACACGCGCGTTCGCTGGGCGCTCGAAGAAGTGGGCCAACCCTATGAGGTTCGCCTTGTCTCGTTCCATGCGATGAAGGCGCCCGCACATCTGAGCCTTCAGCCGTTCGGCCAGATTCCCACGTATGAGGAAGACGATCTCGTCTTGTTCGAGACAGGCGCGATCATTCTCCATATCGCCGAGCGCCATGCGGGTCTACTGCCGAACGATGGCAATGCGCGGGCGCGGGCAATCACGTGGATGTTTGCCGCGCTCAACACCGTGGAGCCGCCGATCCTCGAACTCTCCACCGCCAAGTTTCAGGAGGGCGACAAGCCCTGGACCCAGGAGCGCCTGCCGTTGATCATGGATCGCATCCGCCATCGGCTAGACCAGCTTTCTGCCCGGCTGGGCGATGCGGACTGGCTCGATGGTGCGTTCAGCGCGGGCGATCTGATGATGGTGTCGGTGCTGCTCAGGCTACGGCCGTCGGGCTTGCTGGATGCATTTCCGAAGCTGGTTGCCTATGTCGCCCGTGGTGAAGCGCGGCCTGCTTACCAGCGGGCTTTCGCGGCTCAGTTGGCGGTGTTCACCGGCAAGTCATCGGCTGGTTGATAGAAGCCTGTTCTGGGCTCCAGCCACGCTGCACCTGCTGCTGCGCGGCACTCAATACACGCCCGCCAGCCTAAACGCATCGATGCACATATGTGCGCCCAGCACCCCCAGGACAGCGCCCATCGCCCAGCGTTGCGCCAGCAGGAGCCCGGGGCGACGGGATAGCAGTGTCGCCATGCTGCCGGAGCAGATTGCCACCAAGCCATTGACGGTGGCGAACGCGACGATCAATGACGAGCCAAGCGCGAGCGATTGTTTAAGAACGCTGCCGTGCTGATAGTCGATGAACTGCGGCAAGAGCGACAGAAATATCATCGCGAGCTTGGGGTTCAACAGGCTTGTGGTTGCGCCCATCACCAGCAGCCTGCGCGGCTGTTCACGCGGCAGATCGCGCACCTCCAGAGGAGAGCGGCCACCCGGCCGCACTGCCTGCCACGCCAGATAGAACAGATAGGCCGCGCCCACCGCACCCAGAACGCTGCCGGCATAGGGCACGCTCAGGAAGAATGCCGTGATGCCGAACGCCGCCCCGAACATATAGAAGAGGTAGCCGAGCATGACGCCCGCCAGCGAGATCAACCCTGCCGTGCGTCCTTGCGCGATCGAGCGCGACATCACGTAGACCATGTTCGGCCCCGGTGTCACGGCAAGCATGCCGCCAACTGCCAGAAATCCGTAAATCGACCCCGCACCCTGCATGTTCGTGGGCTCCTTCAAGTGCTTGTTGGTCGTAGTATCGGATTCGCGTTTGCCCCAGTAAAACGAATTAAACTGAACCTATTCCTCAGTTTTTCTGACGAACATGAAGAAGCTCGACCTGGATGTACTTGAGATGGTGGTGGCCGTTGCCGAGACAGGATCGTTTGTGCGTGGGGCGGAATCCGTGCATCGGTCGCCATCGGCAGTGAGCATGCAGATCAAGGGGCTAGAAGAAGCGCTGGGCAAGCCGCTTTTCGTGCGGAGCACCCGCAGCGTGGCGATTACCGCAGAAGGCAAGACGCTGTTGGACTATGGCCGCCGCATGCTCGCGATGCGCGATGAGGCGTGGGCATCAGTCGTCCGCCCGGAGATCAAGGGCCGGGTCACGATCGGCGTTCCGGATGACTACGCCTCGTCGTTGCTACCGCAGGTGTTGAGCAAGTTTGCGGTTGCGCACCCGCGTGTCGAAATCCGGGTCATCGGGCTGCCCAGCAGCGCGCTCGCCCCCTTGCTCAAGGACAACACGCTGGATCTGGCCTGCATGACGAAAACGAAAGGCATTGCTGGTGAATTCGTCCGGTACGAGCCGATGGTGTGGGCCGGGTCACCTGCAAGAAAGGTGTGGCAGGAGCGCCCGCTTCCGATCGCTGTGTTTGCGCAAGGCAGTACTGCGCGCGCCTACGCCATCAGCGCGCTGCAGCGAGAGAACATCAAGTACCGGATGTCTTACGAAAGCCCCAGCCTGCTAGGCCTGATTAGCATGGTTGAAGCCGGGCTTGCCATCGCACCGCTTGCCAGATGCAGCGTGCCGACGCACCTTGTTCAGCTATCGCAGAATGAAGGGCTGCCGTCGCTGGATGATCTGGAGGTTGTCCTCGCCCGCAGCGCTCGGTCCGGACGGCCGCCCTGTGATTTTCTTGCTGAGCAGATTTTGGCGGAGTTGCGGGGTTGAGGCCCAACGAAATGCACAGTCCAACATTCACATTCAGCAATCAGGAAGCCTGGGAAGCCTGGCTCGAAATCAACGCAGAGGCCGTGCCCGGTGTCTGGCTCCGCATCGCCAAGCGATCTGCCGACCAACCCACCGTGTCTTACGCACAGGCACTTGAGAGCGCGCTTTGCTACGGGTGGATTGACGGGCAAAAGCAGGCAGAAAGCGAGCACTACTGGCTACAGCGATTTACGCCTCGAACCGCCAAAAGCATCTGGTCCAAGATCAACAAGGCAAAAGCCGAGGCATTGATCTCCGCCGGAAGGATGCAGCCCGCAGGGCTTCGCGCAATCGATCAAGCCAAGCGCGACGGGCGTTGGGAGGCGGCCTATTCATCTCCGCGTACGTCGACCGTGCCCGATGATCTGCAGCAAGCGCTCGATACCAACCCGAAGGCCAAGCAGTTCTTCGCCACACTGAACAGTCAGAACCGGTACGCCATTCTGTTCAGAATCCAGAACGTGAAGAAGGCCGAAACGCGCGCAAAGAAAATCGCTCAGTTCATTGAGATGCTGAACAATGGCGAAAAGCTCCACCCATAACACCCCGCCGAGCCTGGACAGGTAAGCCGCGCAGGCAGGCGCATTCACGCGTTGATCGACCTTGACGGTGTTAGCGCAATTTGCACGGCAACGCAGCCAACATCCGACAAGCGGGTACACCCAGTCATACGACCACAGGACGGCATATGTCTGAGCGCGACACACAGCTCCACGGTAGCTGGCAGTTGGTCTCCTTTGAGACGGAGCTTCAGGATTCCAAGGAGCGCACGCAACCGTGGGGCGCCGACCCCAACGGTTACCTTATCTTCGGCGCCGATGGGCGAATGATGGTGCTCGTCACCGCGGGGGCGCGAGATCCTGGAAATACAGAGGAGAAACAGGTGGCACTGTTCCGTACGGTGATGGCCTATACGGGACGGTATCGGATCGATGGAGATCGGTTCATCACCAAGATTGATGCCTCTTGGAATGAAGCCTGGAACGGCACTGAGCAGGAACGGTTCTTCAAGCTTGACGGAGACACGCTCGACGTCAGCACAGCTTGGATGCCGAATCCGTTGGTTGCCGGAAATCCAGTAGGAAGGGGCATTCTTCGTTTCAGACGAGAGTAGTCCACCTACGCTCGGTACGTAACGCGATGATCATTCTGGAAGCCAAATGGAAATGGCCACCCTTGAATGACCGCACGACGGTGGGCTGTTGGTCTGCTTGAGGTCAACAGGCGTCGCTCGATTCCCTCAAAGCAGAAGGGCCGGCACCGCATGGCGCCAGTCCTTGTCTTTGCTGCAAATGCGCCGGTGCGACGGCTTGAACGCCGCAATCCGACGAACTTCAGGCTGCCGCAGCCTGACGCACCGCATCTTGCGGATCGCCGCCCAGAATATCGACGAGATCGGTCAGCATCCGCGCCAGTTCACCCGTCATCAGCGCGACATCCGAGTCGAAGCGTTCGTCGTCGTTTTGCGCCGTGGGGTCTGCCGCCTCCTTGATCACGTCGAGCGGCGTGACACGTTTGATCGTGAGCGACGGCGTCAGCAGAAAGGAGACGCGGTCATCCCAGGTCATGGCGAGGCGCATGCATTGTTTGCCAGCCTCGATGTGTCGCCGCATGTCGTCGGCCTCCAGCGCGTGGCCGACGTATCGCACCGTGGCGCCGCCTTCACCGGTTGAGCGCAGCTCGGCGTCCTGGTCTACGGTGAATCCGCCCGGGGCCTCGCCGGATAGCAACCACTCCGTCATTGCTGCAACGGGTGAGTGCGCCACGTGCACGTTGGTGAGCGGCAACTGGTCGATCGATTTCACGAGCAGACCACGAACCTCGTCGGCAACCGTCTGCGAAGCGGCATCGATGACGAGCCAGCCGTTGACCGGGTCGATCCACACGCGGGTATCGCGCCGGATGCTGAACGCGCGCGGCAGCAATTCGTCAGTCACCTGCTCCTTGAGTTCGCGCAGTTGCTTGCGCCCGGGCTTGAAGCCCTGCTGCTCTTCGATTTCAAGCGCGCGAGCCTTGGTCACCTGATTGACGACCGACGCCGGGAGCAGCTTCTTCTCAGCGCGAAACACTAGCAGCATCTGCCGGTTGATCGAGTACACGAGCGCGCCGTCGTCGCGGGGCGATGCCCATCCGAAGCTCTGCTTCTCGACGCTGTTGCCCGGTTGAAACGCGTGGGGCGCCAGCCATTGTTCAAGCTGATCAGGGGAAACGGCCCAAGGCGCCGGAAGACGATGAAGCTGAAGATTCTTGAACCACATGGCAGGGAGTACGGGCAAAGTGCGCGATTTTAAATGACGCAGCGCTTCCCGGCTCGTTGCTGCCGTTTGGACTGCAATCGCACACCAAACAAAAAGGGCCGGCACCCCTCGGCACCGGCCCCTTCGTCACCGCAGATGCGCTAGCGCACCAATCAACTCGGCTGGCGCACAGCGTGCGTTGCTTCCCCACGCTTGCCAAAGATCACCTGCACCACCACGGCCACCACGATGTTGAACACCAGCGCCGCCAGGCCCGTGTAGATGGTGTACTTGTCGCCACCAATCACGAACGTGTGCACCGGCTTGATACCGTCAGAAAACGCCAGCCAGCTGCCGCTGATCATGCCCGCCGCCCAGCCTGCCAGGAGCGCCGGTGCGCGGAAGCGGTTGGACAGGTTGAACAGCCCGAACACCACCGACGGGAAGGTCTGCACGATCCACACACCGCCCAGCAGTTGCAGGTCCAGCGCGAACTTGGTAGGCAGGAACAGGATGAACACCAGCGCGCCCGCCTTGACGATCAGCGAGATCACCTTGGCCACCTTCTCTTCGCCAGCCGGCGTCAGATCGGGCGTCACGTAGGGCTTCCAGAAGTTGCGCGTGAACAGGTTGGCTGCACCAATCGACATGACCGCCGCCGGTACCAGCGCACCGATGGCGATGGCCGAGAACGCAAAGCCCGTGAACCAGCTCGGGAACAGCGCGTTGAACAGCGCGGGCACCACGTCGTTGTTGTTGGTGACCTTGACGCCTGCGGCATAGGCCATGAAGCCCAGCAGCGCAATCAAACCCAGCAGCACCGTATAGGCGGGCAGGAACACGGCGTTCTTGCGGATGGTGTCTGCACTGCGCGCCGCAAAGATGCCGGTGAGCGTGTGCGGATACATGAACGCCGCCAGTGCCGAGCCAATGGCCAGCGTGGCGAACGGCAGGAACTGTGCAGACTTGAGCGTCAGGCCCGTGGCACCACCCTTAAGCGCGAATGCGTCGTGCGCCGAGGCAAACACCGCGCCATAGCCGCCCAGCTTGGCCGGCACCAGCACCACCGCCACCAGCACCACGATGTAGATCATGATGTCTTTGACGAAGGCGATGAGCGCTGGTGCGCGCAGACCAGCGGAGTACGTGTACAGCGCCAGGATCACGAACGCGGCGGCCAGCGGCAGCTCGCCCGTCAGGCCCAGCGCCTTGATCACGACCTCCATGCCGATGAGTTGCAGCGCGATGTAGGGCATCGTCGCCACCACGCCCGTCAGCGCCACCGCAAACTCCAGCGGGCGCGAGCCGTAGCGGCCGTACACCGCATCAGCCGCCGTAACGTGGCCTTTGGCATGCGCCACCTTCCACAGCTTGGGCATGATCAGGAAGACGATCGGGTACACCAGGATCGTGTACGGCAGCGCAAAAAAGCCATACGCGCCCACCGCGTACACGAGTGCCGGCACGGCAATCACGGTATAGGCGGTGTAGAAATCGCCGCCCACCAGGAACCACGTGATCCAGGTGCCGAAGTTGCGGCCGCCCAGCCCCCACTCGTCAATGTGTGCGCCCTTGTCGGACTGCCCACGCTGCCAGCGCGAAGCGATGAAGCCCAGCACCGTGACCAGCGCGAAGAAGAAGACAAAGACCGCGAGCGCAGTCCAGTTGATCTGTCCGTCCATCATTCTTCTCCTTTGCTCTGACCGTTCTTGAAGACGATCCAGATCAGCAGCGAGGTGATCGGCACCCACAGGAACTGGTACCAGTAGAAGAACGGAAAGCCGAAGAGCGTGGGTGTTTCCTGGTTGTAGAACGGCACCCAAAGCAGGCCGATGAATGGCAATGCGAGCAAGTACTTCATGGGTTGTCTCCTGATGCTCGAGGGACTTCGGTTGTTGTTGTGAAGCGGTGAGGTGCCACGCGCGCCGCGTGATCGGTCGGAATGCTGAGGAAGTGCTTTCCGTCGTTTTTGTTATCCGGCGCACTGTGATCGCGCCATCCCCGCAATGCCATCCGCACCTGTACGCACTCACCACACGTAGTACTACGTAGTAAGCGTAGGCTTTTCGTGTGAAATAACCAATCGCTAAGGTTGGCGCGGGTTTCCTAGGGTTTTCACGAATTCCAGCCTCCCCACTTGAACACGGGATGCATGAGAAAAACTTGCAAGCCGGCCATCACACCGCGTGGTACCAAGCAAAACGGGGAACCACCGGCATAGGCCGGGGCTCCCCGTTGTGGTTGTCGCGTTGCAGCAGAACCCCCAGCGTGGCCGGGGGTATTCATGCGGCGCGTGTTGCCGGCGGCGCTAGCGCATTACCAGTTCCAGCGCAGGCCGAGCTTGCCGTCGTAGCCATGCAGGCGGCCATCGGTGCTGATCTGGTAGCCCACGCTGGCATAGAACGATGCCGTGCGCGTGAACTGCGCCGTCACACCCGCCTGCAGGTCCACCACGGTAGCCGGCATACTCGAGGTGAACGGCACCCAACCGTTGGCCGACGAGAACGATGTCGTGGTCGTGCCGCGGAACTCCTGCCACACGCTCGCCCGGAACCACGTCGAACGCGGACGCTCAGGCGACTCGCCCCAGTCCTTCGCCACCCGCACGCCCACGCGGCCCAGCAACGATTGCGCGTTGCCAAAGTGCACCTGTGCGGCCGGATCGGCGCCATCTGCCAGGCCGATGCGCTGATAGATCAACTGCGCCTGCGGCTCGACGCGCCAGCGGTTCTCCAGCGCAATCGGGTAACCCGTTTCCAGCGACAGCGCATAGCCCAGGCCATGCGAGGTCAGCCCAGCCATGCGCGTCGGCGACGACGTCACGTCGTAGCGCGTGCCCTGCGCAACCGCGTCGACGTACCAGTCGTTGGGGCTGAAGTGCGTCCAGTAGACACCCACCGTGGTGGCGTTGATGGCGTTGCTGCCGGCATCGGTGCCATCAGCGTGCGTCACGTCGCCGGTGATGCGGCCGGTGGAGAACATCACGCCCGCGTGGTCGCGGCTGTTGTCGGCGTTCTGCGCGCGGTAGACATCGCCACCGAGCTGCACGGCGGCCAGCTTGTAGTCGAACGCCGGGCCATCTACGCCGTAAATGCCGCCGTCCGACATGCGGCTGCCCTTCTGACCGATCACGCGGGCCCAGGCGCCGTTGAAGGCCTTGTCGCCGTTCGGCACACCGGTGCGCAGCAGGGTTTCATCGCCCACGCGCTCGTGCAGCGTGTCGAGCATGGCGCGGCTGTACATGAGCACCATCGACGGCACGGCGGTGTACAGCGACACCTCGGGTCGGTAGTTCGGCACCTCAGGCGTCGGCGTGGTGCCAGTGCCGCCGCCGTTCGGGTCTGGGGTCACGTTTGGTGTGGGCGGGTTCGGGTCGGGGGTCACGTTCGGCGTGGGGTCCGGGTCCGGAGCCGGGCGCGTCGAACGCAGGTACCAGCTATCCGCCGAGCCATTGCCACCGCGATGCAGCGTGTACTCATACGGCCCGGCAACCACCGGTGCGCCCAGCGCAAACGCACCCGCCTGCGTGGTCGCGCCATTGATGGCCACCACGACCGGAATACCGTTGCCCGTGGTCTGCGCACCCGCGCCACCCACGTTGGTGATGCGCACGGCCGTGTTGCCCGCAGCGCCACCGCCCGACAGCACCAGCTGGTCGGTCGGCGAGTTGTCGGCGCCCAGTTGTGTGTTGAGCGCCAGCGTGCCGCCCGCGCCCATGAAGCCGCCGTTGACAGCCAAACGATTGCCCATGCCTGCGCCGCCAACTTGCATCAGGCCCGTATTGAACAGCGCGCCGTTGATGGTGAATGTGCCCGTGCCTGCGCCGGTACCCGCCAGCGACGGTACCGCATCGGCTACCGCCAGCGTGCCGTCGTTGCGCACGCTACCGGTCACCGTGCCAAAGCCGCCCAGCGTGGCGCCGCTGTTGACCAGCGTCGAGCCCGCCAGCGATGCATTGCCGTGCGTGGCATCGCCCACCACCAGCGTGCCGGCCGCGACAGTCGTGCCGCCGCCAACACTGTTGCTGCCGTTGAGGGTCAGCACGCCGCTGCCAAGCTTGGTGAGCGCGCCGCTGCCCGTAATGCCCTGCGACAGCATCGACGCAAAGCCCTGCGTATCGATCGTGCCGCCGCCCGCATTGAGCGTGACAGCACGCGTGCCGGCCAAGTCGAGATTCTGGTTCAGCTGCAGCGTGCCGCCGTTGAACGACAGCCCACCGGTGGCTGCACCCAGCGCGTTGTCTGCGCCAATGGCCACGGTGCCGCCATTGATGCTGGTGCCGCCGGTATACGTATTGCCGCCTGCAGCCGTGGGCGCCAGCGTGAGGGTGCCGGCGCCGGTCTTCTCGACCGCGCCCGTGCCGGAGATCAACCCCGCGTAGGTGCCGGCGTCCGGCTGGTCAAAGCGCACCAGGCCGTTGTTGACGATGGTCGGCATCAGACTCTGCGCGCGCCCTTGCAGCGTGCCCGCCGCATCCACGGTGATGTTGCCGGTGTAAGCAGCGTTGTTGCCGGTAAGAATGAGCGTGCCCTGCTGCACGGAGGCGCTCTGCACGCCGCTCACGGTGCCGGTCAGCGTCCAGGTGCCGGTATCGTTCTTGATGAGCGTCTGGAAGTTGCTGATGTTGCCGGGCAATGCGCTGTCACCCGTGCCACTCAGGTAAATCGTGTTGGAACCGCCACCGCCGTCGAAATTGCCGGTGATGGTCGAGCCCGTGTACAGGCGCAGCGTGTCGTCGCCGCCCGCAAACACGAGGTTGCCGCGCACGATGCCCTTGTTGGTGAAATCCACGCTGGCATTGCCGGCGCTGCCGATCACGTTGCCGGGCGCCTGGATCACGCCCGTCTCGTTGTTGACGATGGTGTTGCTGCCGCTCAGGTTGTCGAACCAGATGGCGGCGGCGTTGTTCGAGCGGATCGTCCCATTGTTGATGACGGTGTTGCCCGAGCCCATCACGTTGACGGCCTCGCCATTGTTCTGCCGGCCGTTGGACAGCACGCTGCCGCCCTCGGCAACCGTAAGGGTGCCGTTGTTGCGGAACTCGATCGTGTTGTTGCCGGTGTTGAACAGGCCCGGACCGCTGGTCGCGTTGTTGCTGACGGTGGCACCGCCCTGCACGTTGATGTTGGCGTTGTCGCGCAGGCTGATAGCGTTGGCGCTGCCCACGCTGATCGTGCTGCCAGTCTGGACCGTTACCGTGCGGTTGTCTTCAACGGCCTTGTTGCCGGTACCGACGGTTTGCGTCCACGGATTGGGGTTGGTGGTATCGCACGTGGTGACCGCACCAGAAGTGACACACGCCGCCTTGGCCGCGATGGCAAACAGTGTCAGGGGCGACGCAACCAGCGCCATGGACAGCATGCGTTGTCGCTCGCGACGGCGAGAGACCAGTTTGGACGATGTAGGCATATTGATTTCC
Organism: Ralstonia sp. ASV6; assembly: GCF_016429285.1. Lineage (GTDB taxonomy): Bacteria > Pseudomonadota > Gammaproteobacteria > Burkholderiales > Burkholderiaceae > Ralstonia > Ralstonia flaminis. The sequence goes on along the minus strand of NZ_JAELUI010000059.1, from coordinate 8,134 downwards.
CGTGCCCGCACCGCCAGCAAGAACCCCGCACACCACGCCCTACCGGACCTGACACGCAAAGCTCCGCCAGCGGAGCAGACACCGCTCCGAGAAACAATCGATGGATGAATGGAAAACGAACTTCCCCGTTCGTCGCCGCCTTGCATCCGGCGCACGACAGCGGCGTGGCCGGTGGGCGGACGGGCCGCTCTATTGGCGGCGGCTCCGTCAGGCCCGCAAACGATTCAGTTGCACGGTCCCGGTGGGTGTGCAGGCGACACTGATTCGTCAATGGAGTGCATTGTGGGCGCCCTCGGCGCACCAAAATTCAACAAATGTAAAATTACTGCTCAGGCAGATAAGTGATTGCGGAGATGCAAAAGCTGGCCATCTCGCACACTCACCTAACTTAATTTAGGCATTTTTATTTGGCGAAATTCAGACGGATGTTTTATCAATTTACGACGAAACATCGAGCGCATTATTTTAATTTTCATCGCCAAACAATTGAATCCGATGCTTTCTTCGCGAATCGTTTGCGACCCCTCGAAAACCCTTACCAGCAAAGGATCATCACCAATCCACTGAATATTTATAAGCACTCGTTTACTTAGAGCAATCCTTCGAAAACGCACTCTTTTTTAAAATTTTTTTCAATCTCCTCAAAGGAACCCTTGTAATGTCGCCGCATCAACCAGCTTTCTCATCCCACTTAGCCCGGCATTCCCCTCGCCGGGTATTTTTTTGGTGGGCTTCAATTGACCGTACCTGCGACCGTCCGTCGCGACAATGCTGAGCCTCGCGTCAGTAGGAATGTCCGCAGACGCGCTGCGTAGTCCACATCTACGGCATCGCGCACAGAAGGTCGAGCCGCCAGTGCGCTGCGCCATGCACCGACTTTCGGCAGTTCATCCAACACGCCGAACGCATCGATCGTGTCGAACACGTCGAAGTAGCGGAACACGGGTCCGAACACGGCATCGACCATGCAAAAGCGTGCGCCATCAAAATAGGGGCCGTCGCCCAACTCGGCCTCCAGTTGCGTAAAGCGCCGGCGCAGGTCTTGGGCACGCGCAGCAAGCGCTGCATCATCCGGCGCGGTATAGAACGCAGCAATGCCGTTCAGCACAGAGGAACCGAACTCCATCCATGCTCGATGCTGCGCGCGGGCCAGCGGCGCCTCGGGGTGCAGGCGTGGTGCTTCGCGCCATATCTGGGCTTCATCCAGGTATTCGCAGATGACGGCGGATTCGAAGATGGGCGTATCGCCCGCCAATAGCACGGGCGTCTTGCCCAGCGGCGAGATACGCAGAAACCAGTCGGGCTTGTCAGCGAGGTCAATGTCGCGGCGCGTGAACGGCACGCCTTTCTCGTGCAGGACGATGGCGGCGCGCTGCACGTATGGGCACAGCGGATGGCTGACGAGGGTGAGTTGCAATGGCACGGGCGGCTCCAGCGTGTGGATGTCCGCTTGACTGTAGAGCCGCGCCCGCACCGCGAGAATGCGCGACGCTGCAAAGCGTGTATGCGCCAGCGCAATGCTCAGCGGCGCGCGGCACCGTGCAGCCAGGCCACGGCGGCGCACACAAGCTGCACCATGCCCCCGCTCAGCATCGCCATGCGCAGGCCCTGCGCGCCTCCGCCATACACGGCGTACACCGTGCCCAGGATCGCCACGCCCAGCGTCGCACCGCTCATGCGCGCCACGTTGACCAGCGCGGAGGCCGTGCCCGAACGTTCGGGCCCCACCGCACCCACGGCAGTGTTCATCAACGGCCCGGTGGCAAAGCCCATGCCGAGCCCGGTCAGCGCCAGCCCAATCGCTGTTGGCACGATGGACACATCACCGGCAAACCCACCCAGCGTCAGCAACCCCAGCGCGATGATGCCCACGCCACCGGCCATCGCCAGCCGCGCACCAAAGCGACGTAACACCACGCCCGAGGTGGGCGACACCACCATGAACACCACCGCCATCGGCATCAGTGCGATGCCTGCACCGGTCACGCTGAAGCGCCCGGTGCTTTGCCACATGAGCGGCAGCAGGAAGAGCGCGCCGTACATGCCGAAGGTCATGCCTGCCGTCGCGACAACGGCACCCCGGAAGTCACGGATGCGGAAGAGATCCAACGGTACCAGCGCCGCACTGCCGTGACGCGCTTCCACATAGATGAACCACACAAGCGCACCAAGGGCCGCCGCCAGCACGCTGATAGCCAAGCGCCAGTCCTGATGCGCCTCAATGGCAGCAAAGGCCAAGCCACCCAGCGTGATGGCGCCCAGGACCTGCGCCAACGCATCGAACCGGCGGTGCGTGGCATCCGACGATTCCGGCACCACACGTACGGCCAGCACCATGGCAACCATGCTCACCGGCACCACCACCCAGAACACCGCACTCCAGCCGAAGTGCGTAACGAGCAAACCGCCTACCGTCGGGCCGATCGTCATGGCCAAGCCGTTGCACGCCGCCCAGACGCCCAATGCGTGCCCGCGTTCGACCGGGTCCCGCCACACCACCCGCAGGATCGCCAATGACGCCGGCAGCATCAGCGACGCCCCTAACCCGGCCAGCGCCCGCGCACCAATCAACCAATTGATGGACGGCGCCAGCGCACACAGCACGGAAGCCACCGAAAACACCACCGCCCCTGATACGAACGCGCGCCGCCGCCCATATAGGTCCACCAGCAGGCCGCCGGTGAGCAGCAGCGTGGCGTAGGCCAGGTTGTAGGCGTCGATTACCCACTGCAGCGGACCGACGCCCGCATGAAAGACCTGGCCGATCGGGCGCACGGCCAGGTTGACCACGGCGGTGTCGATCTGCGCGACCAGCACGGCCATCGACAACACGCACAGCACCAGCCGTTTGTGTGGCACAGGGCCGGTGTGCGCCTGTTGCAACGTCATGCCATCCATCTTCGGACTCCACCCAAGGGAACAATGACCCGAGCGTAGTGCCGGCACCCCGGATGACGTTTCGACGCGTGTCGAAGCATCGCGGCACGGGCGTCCCTAGAATGGACACAACTCGAGGAGTCCGACATGTCCCATCTGAACAGCTTTTCCGGCACGGCCTTCCTGATCGCCGACCCGGCACGTGCCGCCATGCTCACAGCACTGCTCGACGGGCGCGCGCTACCTGCGGGCGAGCTGGCACATGCGGCCGGCGTCACTGCGCAGACGGCAAGCACGCACCTGGCCAAGCTGCTCGACGGCGGCCTGCTGGCAGTGGAGACGGAAGGACGGCACCGGTATTTCCGGCTGGCCGGTGGGCACGTGGCGCAAGCGCTGGAACACCTTGCCGCCATCACACCAGCGGCAGCCGTGCGGCGCACGGCACCGGGCCCCAAGGCGCGCGAACTGGGCTTCTGCCGCTGCTGCTACGACCATCTTGCCGGGCAGGTTGGCGTGGCCGTCACGCAGGCGCTGCAATCGCACGGCTATCTGCTGCCGATGCCCGACAAGCAGTACGAGATCAGCGCGGCGGGCGTCATCTGGTTTGGCAACATCGGGCTCGACGTGCGCGGCATCCGCCCAACCCGGCGTGGGCTGGCACGGCAATGCCTGGATTGGACCGAACGCACGCATCACCTGGCGGGGCCGCTGGGCGTGCAGTTCCTGCATCGGCTGTGTGACGCAGGCTGGATGCTGCGCTCGCGCAACTCACGCGCGGTGTTGGTGACGCCCAAGGGCTGGCAGGAACTGCATCAGCGCCTGGGCGTGGATGAAGCGACGGTGCGCAGCGAGGCAAAGCACCGTCATACGTGACCCTGCGGTTCAGTGGTCCGCAAAGGCCAATACTTCTGGCAGACGCGCCAGTAGCGCATCGCGCGAGCGCAAGCCTCCTGATGTCGGTTCAAGCTTGTTGTCCTGAATCAGGTTTGCAAACACGTAGGTCCGACTGTCGTCACCCGTGCCCTTCTTCGCCCAGCCGACAAACCAGCCGTAGGCGTGCGCCTGGTCCCACGTGCCGTCGGGGGACGTGTTGCCGGGGCCCGGCCCTGCGGTGCCGGTCTTGCCCTGCACGGCCCAGCCACCCGGCACCGGCCAGGTCTGCACCGTGCGCTCGACCATCTCGTACGTATGCGCAGACACCGGCAACTGGCGATTGACGATCTTGCGCATGAAAGCCACCTGCTCCTCCGGCGAGATCTTCAGCGACGAGGTGATCCACGAGCGATCCAGACCGTTGTTTTTTCCCGGGTCGCCGCTCGCGTCCATGTTGCCGTAGTCGAACTTGCGCAGGTACGACTGCAACGTCTGCGCACCCATCGCATGCGTGATGCGCTGCGAATACCAGACCACCGAGTACTTGAGCCACAGCGTAGGGTCGATGGGCTGGTGCCAGGCCTCGCCACCCCAATCGGGGTCGCCAGCCTTCATGTGCTCGACGGGGGCATGCTCGTCTTTCAGGAAGCCGTGGTCGTAGCCCATGACGGCCAGCGCCAGCTTGAAGGTGGACGCGGGCGTGACACGTTCGGCGCACTGGCCTTCGTGCAGAACGACCTTGCCGGTGGCCGCATCGGCGACGATCGTGCAGATCGTGCGCTCGGCATGGGCAAAGGTGGCAAGCGCGGCCAGCAGGGCGCCGGTCGCGGCGTGGCGGAGTTTCATCATCGATCAACCTCGAGAACGGGAAAGAATGGACTGCGGAAAACTGCGCGGCAGCGTAGCAGCGGGGCCACCATTCCATGGACCGCCACACGCGTAACGGCTGTAACGCTCGTGCGCCTGGCGGGGCGAAATTCCCTTCGTTCAAGAAAGGCTTGCAAATTTCGCGGGGGGCTGTAAAATGCGCCGCTCACCTAGCCCAGGTGGCGGAATTGGTAGACGCACTAGTTTCAGGTACTAGCGGGTAACTCCGTGGAGGTTCGAGTCCTCTCCTGGGCACCAAACACAGTCCTCAGCGGTTCGAGGGCGAACAAAAACCCGCGTGGCGACAAGCTTCGCGGGTTTTTGCTTTTCTGGCGCCCAGCCAACTCCTCGCAAACATCACCAAGACTCAGCGCAGCAACGTCACCACCTCCGGATTAAATGCATCGATGGCGCTGCCGCATGTTTCGTCGGCCGGCACACTGGCGGGCAAGCCACTCGCGAGCAGTGCACGACGATCGCCACCAGCCTCGAACAGTTGGAAGCGTTCTGCGGCCACGTAACCCTTGCCCGTGAAATACAGCAGCACGCTGGGCAGGGAAACTGGTGCGCCCCTGGGCGCAGCACGCAGCGCTGGCATGTTAAGGCTTGCCTCGTGCCAGTGCCCCGGATCATCCCGCGTCTGCCAGCGCAGCTTCAACGGCGTGCCAAGGTCCACAAGCGCCTCGCCGGCGCGCGTGTAGGCCCAAGTGCAGTGGGTGTTCGCCTCGATCGCGCCGTTGCGACCCAGCACCAGGGTCTGACCATTCACTTCGAGACGCACGATGACGGGCGCAACGTGGTTGGACAGATGGAACTGCACCAGATTGCCGACCTTGCCGATCAGCGCATCCTCGGTGGAAGCGGCGCCCAGATTCAGGCTGGGGGCCATCTCCACGTGATCGCCGTAGTGGAAGTACTGATGCACCAATACCCAGGGCTCGGGCACGAAGCGGCTGACCTTGTGAAGATCAGGATAAGGCAAACGCACCAGCGGTACGGTACGCCCGTTCGTGGTGCTCCACCCTTCTGGGTTGCTGCTGCCGTAGGTGTAGGTATCAATACTGGCACGCAGATGGGCGCCATCGTAAGGGAACGTGCCCGCAGCCACGCCAGCCCTGTCCGGGTAGCGTGTAAGGCTCACGAACCTGGCATTCGGACCAGGCTCCATCGGCATTTTGGGCGGTGCGTCGGAAGCGTTGTTACCGTCGACATCTGGCGCCAGCCATAGCGGTCCGCCGCTCAGATTGACGTGGGTTTCATGGATGGCCGGATGCGCATCTGAAAATCGCCGGGCGTTGGCGGATTCCATCTCCATCGCGGCAGGCACGATGCACATGGCAAGCAGTGGCGGCGCGAACATCACTGCATGTATGCGGCCCGGCAGGCTGCCGCGTGCCTTCGCCATATAGACGATCCAGGTAATCACCAGCGCTGCGGCCAGCGGCCCACCAACGAAAATCGCCAGCATGACTAGGCCGATGGCGCCATAGCCGAGGTTCGGGGTCAGCACGGCTGCCAGACTCAAGCCGCCTAACCACAGTCCGAGCGCAATGCCAAGAACCATGCCGAACCAATAGCGCCCGATGGCGGGCGTTGCGTTTGCCTGCGCACGGGTTGGCGGTTGCTGTGCGCCCATGTCAATGTCCTGCGGTCGTTGTCATCTTTGTCGTTCTCTTGCTCGGCATCCGGCGCCAAACGGTACACGATCCGAATGCCCGCGACTTAGATCATTTCGAAACATTGGCGTACGTAACGCGGTGACACCACGCGATACTCGGGAAACTGTGCGCCGGTTGCACACGCGTGGTTCGGCAGGATGCTCCGTTCGTCCCGACAGGGTTGATGGAAACACGACGGTGCGCAGCCCACCTGTGCGAACCATCTCGATCGGCTTTGCCGACCTGGTCCTCGCCGCACTGACGACGACCGGCGGCTGTGGTGCGAGGCCGCGGACGTGCACCGCAAGCATGCGCCCCTTGCGTACGTGCGACGCACGCCTCCAATGATTCGCCTGGCGAGTGTCCGACCCCGGATGATGCCGTTCAAGGCGGACAGGCGGAGTCCATGCGTCGGCGAAACGCTCAGCTGTCCAACGCGGTCCTGAAACGCAGGCGACCTGGCGGTGCTCACCAGCCGTGAAACCGTCCCCACACTTCCACTCCGCCGCGCGACGACACCGCGTGATACTCGGGAAACTGCGCACCCGTTGCGCACGCGTGGTTCGGCAGGATGCGCAGCTTTGTCCCGACGGGAAAGCGTGTGGCAAGATCATCGCGAACCGAGCCGTCGCTCGCGGCCAGGATGCCGTGTTCCTGGTTCGCGCCGATCAGCGTGAGCCCGTCGAACAGCGTGCCATCGAGCGCGCAGGGTTGACCGTAGCCGAAGTCGTGCAACTGCTTGGCCGTACCACGGTCACGGCTCATGGCCATCCAGCCCGCATCGACGATCACCCAACCCTTGTCCGCTTGATGACCGATCACGGTGGTCAGTACGCTCAGGGCAATCTCATCGATCTTGCACACGCCCACGTTGTGCATGACCAGATCGAAGAACACGTAGACACCCGCGCGCACTTCGGTCACGCCTTCCAGATGCTCCGCAGCCAAAGCAGTCGGTGTGGAGCCAACGCTGACTGCTGTGCACGGAATACCCGCCTCGCGCAAGCGCTGCGCGGCGCGCACGCAACCGGCGCGCTCCTGCTCGGCCAGCGCAGCAAGCGCGGCCTGGTCATGCAAGTCGTAGCTGGAGCCAGCGTGCGTCATCACGCCGCCCACCTTGATGCCGCCGTCCTGCAGGATGCGGCCGACCTCCAGCAACGCATCCTGCTCGGGCGTAATGCCGGAGCGGTGGCCATCGGTGTCGACTTCGATCCACACCTCGCTGCACTCGCCATGGGTGCGGTAGTGGTCGACCACGGCCTGGGCGGCCTCTACGTTGTCCACGACGAGCTTGAGGTGGCAGCCCTGTCGATACAACGCCATCGCGCGCGGCAACTTGGCGGCAACGATGCCCACGGCATACAGAATGTCGATAATGCCGGCGGCAAAGAACGCCTCGGCCTCCTTCAATGTCGAAACGGTAATGCCCTGCGCGCCGGCCGCCACCTGCGCGCGCACCACGTCGAGGCACTTGGTGGTCTTTACGTGCGGACGGAATGTCACGCCCAGCGCGTTCATGCGCTGCTGCATGCGCGCAATGTTGTGCTGCATGCGCGGCAGGTCGATGACTGCAGCGGGCGTGTCGAGTGCATCTAGGGTGATCGTGCTGGAGGTCATGGTTGCGCTCCTCATTCGGTAAAGCGGCTGGCCCAGGGCACAAGCCCGTCCAGTGTCGGCGATTCGATTTCCGGCGGCTGCGCGCCGTCTACCAGCGAGAGGCCGATGCGGTTGTGCCAGTAGGTGCGCAAACCCATCGCTGCCGTGCCGAACATGTCATAGCTGGAACCGGCCACAAACGCGGCATCTGCCGCCTCCACACCAAGCTGTTCCAGCGCCATGCGATACGGTCTGGGATCGGG